>CAZRXH010000009.1:0-49831 GCA_964603995.1 uncultured Bacteroidota bacterium
TTCTTCTTATCGCTACGGGTCGCCCTTTGGCCGGCAACACCTCATTTGCCGAAGAGCCACGTTTCTCAAAAGGTTTAAATAGGGAGGTTCGCTATTCCCCCTCACGCACCCGGTCTTAGGACTGGGTTGGGGGTGTAAGAGTGGCACAGAAGACAATGAGTTCAAAGATTTGGTCGAAGGTCGGCGTCTGGTCCTATATCGCGGGCCTCGTCATCGCGCTCTTGGTCGCGATTTTTTCCGGAATCGGCGGCCTTGCGGGCTGGGCGGTCTGGACGCTCGTCATCTTGGGCGTCATCGTCGGTCTCCTGAACATCGGGGACGACGAGGTGCTGATGTACCTCGTGGCGAGCGTGGCCTTCGTGGTCTCTGCGAGCGCTTTGCAGGGCGTCTTCGCCGCGATTGGCGGCCTGACGATGGTCGAGACGTTCATGAACGCGATCATCGTCTTCACGGCTCCGGGCGCGCTGGTGGTGGCGTTCAAGGCGCTGTACCAGGTCGCGAAGAGCGACTGAGACCTTCGGTCTAAATCATTTTTTTTCTTCTCTTTTCTGTCCATTGTCAAGAACTCTTGCAGAACTCTTGCTTGTTCATATTGGCCTGAGGGCCAGACATCACTTCTTCCTCTTCGGCTTCTTCGCGGGGATCTTCTCCCGCAGCCCGGTGAAGTAGCGTCCGAAGATCGTGTAGAGCCGTCGGAGTTCCATTCGCCCTTCGGGCAGGAGCTGGTAGACCTTCTTCCTGCCGTCCCGGGAGAACTTGATCAGCTTCTGGCGGCGCAGCTTCTTGAGGGCGGGATAGATGGTGCCGGGCGTCAGCGGTCCCCCTTTCCGGTTGCCGATCGTCGCCGCGAGCTGCTCGCCGTAGAGTCGCTCCTTCGAGAGCTCGTGGAGGATGAGGAAGCTGAGCAGCCCCTTGAACTGGATGTATTCCGACTCGTCGCGCCTCGCCATCACGTCACCTCGCGCTGTTCTTCTCCCGTCGGATATTTAAACTTATTGGTTGTCCTAGTACATCGCAGCGCGCCGCTCTTCTCGCGCTCATTTATTGGTAATGAGATAAATATGTATGTCTGAAATCTGCTGTTTTTGCCTAAATATTATATACATTCATAATTTTTATATTTTTAGTTTTTGCTTATAATTTATAGAAATAATAATTCTTCAAATTACAGTTTCTGCCTAAATAATTTAGAATGTTCTGAACACAGATTATACAAAATATACCCCGTAGATTACTTTTTGTTAAATATATCTTATGAAGAATATTCTGAAAGATAACTCATACAAGGTAGTTGTTACAGAATATACCTTGTGAACGATATATTTCAGATATCTCTCCCGACGAGAGGATCAGATCGCCTTGTCCGTGAGGAGCTGCTGCGAGATCGTCTCGCTGATCATCAGCACGTTCCGGCGCGCCTGGAGCTCCTTGAACTTGAGGTCGAGGCTGTGGTAGACCTTGCCATTGACGAACGTCTTGAGGATCGGCACGCCCTTCGCGGCGAGGTTGACGAGATAACGGTCAACCATCTCGACGGTGAGGCCGAGCCGTTTCGCCATCTCGAGGGAGGTGATGGGATCCTCGACCGCGTAGAGGACCATCGCCACCTCCTGCTCGCGATGCGTGAGCGTGATGACGACCGTCTCCTCGTGCGTCGGCGCGAGCTGGAGCTCATCGAGCCGCTCGGAGAGCTTCCCAATCTTCGCGTCGAGTTCGGCCAGGTACTCGTAGCACGCCTGGACCTCATTCGTGTTCTGGTTGATGGCGTCGAGATGCTGATTCATCTCCTCCTTCACGGCCGTGAACGCCCGCTTCACGCCGACGTTCATCCTCGTGAGAGAGTCGCTGAGCTGCTCATTCGTGGTACGCAAGATGCAATCACCCCAACCGGGAAACGGGAGGACAGGGGCTCATTTTTAAAGTTTATGACGGGGAATCATAGCGGTCCGAGATAGGGAAAAGAAGCCGTTTCGGAAGGGAAACAATTAAAACCCCTGCGCTCCAGCGGAATGCGATGATCGCCAAGCAGAGCCTCGCCGTCGCGCTCTCGCGCCTCAAGACGTTCGACCGGGCGAAGATGGCGCTGGAACAGTATCCGACGGAATCCGGCCTGGCGGCCGACCTCCTCTGGGACGCGGCGATGAAGGGTCGGATCGAAGGCAGACGCATCCTCGACCTGGGGGCGGGCACAGGCATCCTCGCGATCGGCGCCGCCCTCCTGGGCGCTTCCGAAGTCGTTGCGGTGGAGAAGGACGCGGACGCCATCGCCGTCTTCCGGGAGAATCTCGAGCTCTACGAGGGGGTCGAGCGCGTACGCATTGTCGAGGCCGACGTGGCGTCGTTCCGCGAGCCGGCCGACCTCGTCGTCATGAACCCGCCGTTCGGCACCAAGGAACGCCACGCCGACAGGGTCTTCCTCTCGACCGCGACGAAGCTAGCGCCCGTCGTCTACACGGTCCACAAGTCCTCGACGGAGAAGTTCGTGAGGGCATTCGCAGAGGATGAGGGATTCGCGATCACGATGGCGCAGCAGCGCTCCTTCCTCCTCAAACGGTCGATGCCACATCATGAGCGGCGTCGCCAGGACGTCGAAGTGATGCTTTTCTGCCTCGAGAGACGGTAGATTTCTCTGCTCCGGAGCGTCGGATGTTCGGGCGGTCTTTCATGTTGAAACCCTCGTACCCCTGCCTTTGTGCCGGAGAGGTTCATCGCTACGGGCCGCCCTTTGGCCGATGACCCTTCGTGACGCGGAGCATCTTGTGGGTGGCAAGTGCATATCTCCCGTTCATCCCGCTTATAAGGACGAGGCCTTTCTCCCCCGGTACGATCAAGCGATAGACCGGTGACACCGTGGATACCCGTTTCCTCGTTCTCGGCATCGCGCTCTTCCTCGTCGCGCCCGCGCTCAGCCGGGGGAGAAAGGGCGAGGCTGCGCCGTCCTGACCTGGTCGTTACCTCTTCCCGTTCTCCGGCGCATTCCTCCTCAAACTTTAAATAGCCCTCTGAGTGCCTCCTCCCGCATGGAGACGATCAGCGTCCGGACGCTCTCGAAGCGGTACGGCAAGCTCCTCGCCGTGGACGGCATCAGCCTCGGGATCGAGAAGGGCGAGATCTTCGGCCTGCTCGGCCCGAACGGCGCGGGGAAGTCGACCACGTTGCTCATGCTCGCCACGCTCCTCCCGCCGACGAGCGGAAGCGCGACCGTGAACGGCCACGACATCCGTGCGGAGCCAGCCGCGGTCCGGGACTCGATCGGCATGGTCTTTCAGGACCCGAGCAGCGACGAACTGCTGACCGCGTACGAGAACCTGAAGCTGCACGCGCTCATGTACGACGTCCCGCTCAAGGAGATCGACAAGAGAATTGATGACGCGCTCGGCCTCGTCGACCTCCGCAGCCGGAAGGACGACCAGGTGAAGAAGTACTCGGGCGGGATGCGGCGCCGCATGGAGATCGCCCGTGGACTCTTGCACGCGCCCGCGGTCCTGTTCCTCGACGAGCCGACGATCGGCCTCGACCCGCAGACGCGGAAGCATATCTGGGAGTACATCCGCGGCCTCGCGCGCAGCCGCGAGATGACGATCATCCTGACGACGCACTACATGGAGGAGGCGGACCAGCTCTGCGGCCGCGTCGCGATCATCGACGGCGGCCGGATCGTCGCGCTCGGCACGCCCGCGGAACTGAAAGCAGGGATCAAGGGGGATCTCGTCACCCTCACCGGGAAAGCGCTGAAACTCGCCCGCGTCCCGAAGCTCCCCTTCGTCCAGGCGGTCGAGCGGAACGGCGACAGGGCGTGCATCCACGTCACGGACGCGGCGAAGAACCTGCCGCGCCTCCTCAAAGCGGCCGGCGGCGTCGACTCCGTGGAGGTCCACTCCCCCGACCTGGACGACGTCTTCCTCAAGTACACGGGCAAGGCGATGCGGGACGGCGACGCGGACGCCATCGACCATATGCGCACGCTGTCGAGGGCGAAGAAATGAACGCGCGCAAGATCGCGAAGGGGCTGTACGCGCTCTGGTACCGCGAGTTCAAGGTCTTCCTGAGAGAGCGGAGCAGGATCATCTCCTCCATCTTCCTGCCGCTCCTCTGGTTCGTCATCTTCGGGGAAGGCATCGGCGCCATCGCGGACGTGGGCGCGAACTACAACGCGTTCATCTTCCCCGGCTTCCTGGCGATGACGATCATCTTCAGTTCGCTCTTCAACGGCGCTTATTTGGTGTGGGACCGGAAGGTCGACTTCCTCAAGGAGGTCCTGGTGGCGCCGCTCTCCCGGACGACGACGTTCGTCGGCAAGGCGCTCGGCGGCGTGACGGACGCGCTCCTCCAGTCGCTCATCCTCCTCGTTATCGGGGTCATCATCGGGATGCCGTTCACGCTCTTCAACGTGCCTCTCGTCATCCTCATGCTGATAGCCCTCGCGGTCGGCTTGGTGAGCCTCGGCCTCGTCATCGGCTCGTTCATGGAGAGCCCGGAAGGATTCGGCCTCGTCTCGAGTTTCGCGGTGTACCCGCTCTTCCTCCTCTCGGGAGCGCTCTACCCCTTGGATAAATTGCCGGCTTGGATGAAGATCGTGACGCACCTGGATCCGGCGACGTACGCCGTCGACGGCCTGCGGAGCGTGACGATCCACGCCTCCTCGCTGCCCTTCGTCACGGACTTATTGATCGTGCTCGCGTTCGACGTCGTGCTGATAGGGGTCGGGACGTGGGCGTTCAACCGGATGAAGCTCTAGAACGTGTCGAGGAACGCGACGATATCCTCGGACTCGCCGATCCACCGCTCGCCCGCCTTGAGGACGGGCACAGTCCAGACGCCCGCCTTGTCGTGGAGCAGCGCCCACAACGGGTCGTCATCGTCGCGCGGCACCTCGACCGTAGAATATTTCAATCCTTTCTTTGCGAGCTTCGTCCGCACTTTGGCGCAGAACGGGCACCCTTCGAACTGGTATAACGTCAATTCCATGCGGCAGAGGACGCCCCAGACGGTTATAAACGTTGCCTTTGATATTCTAAGGTCTCAGATCGTGAGCAGCGCCTGGAAGCCGAGGGTGAGGAGCAGGACCGCGACGCCCGAGAGCAGAACGCCGAGAACGCTCGCGAGGAAGAACTCCTTGAACTTCATCCCCATCGCGTACGACGCGAGCGCTGCCGTGTAGACGCCCGTGCCCGGCAGCGGGACGCCGATGAAGACCGCGACGCCGAGCCAGCCCCACCGCTCAATCGATTTGTGGATCTTCCGCTGCGCAGTCTCCACCTGCTTATGGTAGAACCGCGCGAACCACGGCCAATACGGGAGGAGCAACCGGTGCACGACAAGATGCAGGAACCAGTAGGCCAGCGCGGCGAGGAGGATGTTCGCCAGGACGCAGACGAGGAAGACGTACCAGACCGGCAGGCCGAACCCCTGGAGCCTGCCGAAGAACGGGAGCGAGACGCTCCCGGCGAGGACGCCGACGGGGATGGAGAACCGCAGCTCGAGCGCAGGGATGAACGTGATCGCGACGAGGACGAGAGTGGCGAGGAACAGGCCCATCACGGCCGTAGACGCAGAAACCTTTAAAAGGTCTTTGCTTTCTCTCGTCGCTGCAAGCCACGAAACCCTTTCCACTAGCCCCGTAGTGTAGCGGCCAATCATACAGCCCTCTGGCAGCGTCGGCCTAGAGACCTCCGAGGTCTCCGGTCAAGCCGGAGACAGGCTGTGACCTCGGTTCGAATCCGGGCGGGGCTATGTAGAGTCTCTCGGTAATAAAAGGGCTAAAACTGTATTATTCCCGGAGAGAACCAATAAGAAAGGCCTTCCCCCTCAGAAGGGCATGGTCACAATCCACCGGGAAGGGCGTATAACCGATCCTAAATACGATTGGCGGGGTGTAACTGACCTCTACGGCCTCCTCGCGGATACCCCCCTCCTGGCTGCGAATAGGGGCCTCCTGGATCATTTCCTCCGGGACGCGGAACTCGGCAAGACGATAAAGAAGCGCGCCAAGAAGAAGATAGGGGCGCTCCGCCTCCTAAAGTACCTCCAGGACCTCAAGAAGCTGGACGCTTACTTCCAGAAGCCCCTGGACAAGGTGACACAGCCCGAGATGGAAGCATTCATCACGGACCTGGAGAAAGGCCGCTATACACAGAAGAACGGGCGGCCCTACGCCTCAGAAACCCAGGTATGCCTAAAAAAGATCGTTATGAAGTTCTATCGCTGGCTCGGCAAGCCGGACCTCGTGGAGTGGTTCGATACCTCCTACGAGCTGAAGGATTACCGGGCCATCAGCAAGGAGCAGCTCGATTATGTCCTGGAGACCATGACGAGCAACACCCCAGCGAACCTCGCCCGTAACCGGGCCCTCCTTGCCTTCCTCTTTGACGCCGGGGCGCGGGCGGACGAGGCGCTCAACGTCCGGGTAGGCGACCTTTCCCAGGAGCGGGAGTATAAGGTCCGGATAACCGTTTCCAAGACGGAGAAGCGCACCCTCGTCTTGCCTCTCGCGTCGCGTTACCTCGCCGCGTGGCTCGATCTGCACCCGGCTCGGGACGTTCCGGCGGCGCAGCTCTTCCCCTTGAATTATCATGCCCTGTTTAATCAGGTGGCGAGGGCCGGGGAGTGCCTTAAGGTGAAACTCACTCCTCACAGCTTGCGGCACGCCTCGGCGACGTATTGGGCGCGCCACCTTTCCCGGTATCAGCTCTGCTACCGGATGGGGTGGGCCATGTCGAGCAAGCAGCCGGACCGTTACATCGACCAGGAGGGCCTCGACCAGGACGCGGTTAAGGGGGCCGTCGAAGTGGACGCGGCGAGGCGCTACGCTTCGGAGAATGACGATCTCCGCCGCCGCCTCGCCATGATGGAGGAGCAGTTCTCCCGGTTCCTCCAGGGTGACATGGAGGAGCTAAAGAAGATAATCGAGATCGTCAAGGCGCGGGAAGACGAGTAAAACCTATTTGAGCCGTTCCCACGTCTCCGCGCCTTGTAGTTGGAGCCATCGCTACCTGCTCCTCACGCGGCAACTTCGCCAACATCTCCGCCGTCTTCACCGGAATAAGATCATCCTCCTGATGGTCCAAACTCGTCGTACTACCCTTACCCACCCGCGCCAAAAGTTCAGGAGAAAGCTTCTCAGCAATACACAAGATGCCCTGAATCTTCCCAAGACTCATAACCTCCCCCTCCTCGTTCAACCAAGCGGCGATACCACGAACAGAACCAGACTCCTCTGGTCTTCCACCGAGGGGGTTTTGTTCGCTGAGTGAACGTAACTCTTTATTCCCTTTGAGCCATTTCTGGATGGTTAAGAGGTTCTCCTTCTCCTCAGAGAACTCACCCCGGCGCTGCGTCCTCCCATCCGGAAGGTGTGGGAGAAGGCGGGAAGCCCTCCGTTATTCCTGGATAATCTACGGGGGGGAAGAAAGAAGAAAAGAAAGAAAAGGTTTAGTGGGAGGTAGTCCCTCGTCCGACCCATCGCTTACGCGAGGCCGAAGACCTGCAAGACACCCACCAGGAGGGAAGCGATACCGACGATAGTCAGCGTACCCCAAAGCGCAGTCTCGCCCGCGCTCCAAGTCGTGGTGTTTGTACCCTTAACAGTAGTAATAAAAACATTCGCAAGGACTATCACGCCTATGCTCAGTAAAATAATTCCTGAGATCATGTTCACTTGTTATATGCACCCCGCATTAACGGAGTTAAAGACAAAGAACTCTTATATAGTATTCACTATATAAAGGCCCTTTTCTGTTGCACGTCCTCAGGACGGAGCTTGTAACGAAACCCAACGCGCCAATCCCTTATGTCCGTCGGGTTCTCCCGCTCAAAGAACCCGAACCGCGCCAACGTCCAAAGACTATTACTCGTCGCCTGATAACCAAACTTAATACCTTCGCGCCGCATCCGACGCCAAACCTCGCCGACACCATAAAACTCGTCATCACCCCCGAGGCGACGCAGACGCAACCATTCAAAGACTTCGTTTTGCACCATCGTTATTACACACCCCATTTTCGCACGGATTACCTTTTTTTCGCCTGCCTTCACCCCCACACACCTAGGATGTCTTACAATCGGCGCAGGGGGTAGACTACAATCACATGATTTTGGGCTGTGCTTCGGTAACGCCGCGCTGAATATTACGCCGCGTATTCTCGGAAGTCATCCGCAAAGCAGCCCGGGTTTCCTCGCGCTGTAAACATAAGAGGCCGAGTTCTACGAGCTGCTTAACAATCGTCCCCTTCATCTCTTGCTGCATAAGACGGCCCGCATCTTCTAATTGCCGTATCTCCTCACGGTTTAACCGGAGACTAATAACCGTGCTCTTATCCCCTGCGCGCTCCTCAACCAGGCGGGTAGTGGTGAAAGCGGGGCGTTCAATCATTTTTCTCGCCCCCACTCAGGGAGCGCGTCAAGGTCGAGCCATAAGACGCGCCGACGCTTACGCCGCTCTTTAACCTTACTCGTCGTCGTCATCTTTCACCCCCTCGCTTGCCGCTGTCCAGAGGATTTCTGAGATTTGCCGCTCCGCAACCTCTAAGGCAGAACGGAGTATTAAGAGCTCGCCCAACCGCAGGCCCTGATCGACGCGCCAATTAAGACCGTGCGCGTCCGTGCTAATCTCCAATAAGACGCGTCGGGGTTGTTCGGCTTCGTCTTTCATCGTCGCGCCCTCTTCTTCGTTCCTTGCTTCCCCGTGAGCCACGCCGGGGGCTCGGCTTTCGTTTGCTGCACCGAACCCCGAACCACTCCGACCACGCCAGCCGCCACGTTGGTTAGGTTCTTCTTCGGCTGCGGGGCGTGTGCCGGGCCTTGCTGGACGATCATTACTGTTGGCGGGGCTTCCTTTTGTTGCGGGGGCGGCGGCTCCTCGCCGCATATGATTCGTTGCCGTTGCTCCAACCGCGCCCGTAACATTCGCTGCGCCATGTTCATACCTTATCACCCGTCAGTTTTTTCTTTCCCACCACTTCTTAGCAACAGGCCGCGCCGCCTCCTCCTCGAAAGCAGCGAGGCGTCGCCGAACCGTCCCGGCACTCACACCGAGCGCACGACCTATGAGGATGTAACCCTGCCCGAGACCTCGCAAGCGTATCGCTTCAGCCAGGTTAAACGGTGCGGGGGGCCGCCCCCATGTTTGCCCCGCCGCTTTGCGGCGTTCGTAACTCTTCTTTATGGTGGCTCTTGCTCGTTGTCTTTTCTCTTCCAGCTCCATTAACAACACCCTTATTATTCTCATATGAATATTCTATATCAAAATTTATTCTTTTTCGGCAAAATCCTCACTCATAGTATGTGTAGTTTTAATGTCGTTTACTACAGTATTATTTATCATAAATACCCCTCGTTAACCTGTGGTTCCTTCGTGGACATGAGCATAAGCCAGTTAAGGTTGCCTTCTGTTATCACGCTTGGTTGCGGTCGATCAAGGAACACGATACGCACAATACCGCCGGGTCGAAGCTTGAGCGTCCGACCGTTCGTTAATCTTATCCAGAACGCGTCTCGACTGCTATGCATGAACTCCCCGGTTAACGTGTTTCCGTATCGCATCAATAACCGCAGCTTCACCGCGTCGCCCCCCAAAGCGTCAGCCCAACCGCGATAATCAAAACGCCCATTAGGAAGAAGCGGAGCAGCCAGGACCCCACCAGGAACAATAAGCCCCGCGACCCAGGAACCGCCCTTCGGGCGGTGGAGGTCCGGGCGAAAGCATAAACCCGACCCGGGCCGCGAGGAAAAGAAGAAGTCATTTGAGCACCCCCCACAGGCCAGGCCGAGGCGAGTAGACCTCGCCGCGCTGCGCAGCAGCCGCCAGGGCTGTGTCGGTCGCTTCTGGGGTGAGACCGGATAGTTTCGCGACCGCTTCGACCGGGTAGGCGCGCCCGTTTTCGGCTTGTGTGAGGAAGACGGCGAGGGGGTGCTCGCTGTCGTATACTGCCTTCGTTTCCTTCGTTTCCTTCGTTTCCTTCGGTGAGTTTCCTTCGGAATATGGTTCTTTCCTTCGGCTTTCCTTCGGTTCTATAATCTCTTCCTCTTCGTTTTCTCGTCGATGGTCGAAGGAACCCGAAGGAAAAGAAGAAAAAAAAGAAGGGTTTAAAGTGCCTAAAATCCGTTCAAAATCCTCTATCGAAGGAATTAGGTAGCCGGCGCGCCTCGTGTCCGGGTGCTGCTGCCGTTCAAAATCCCGAAAACCCAGGCCGTCCAGGAGGCGCCCCAGCGCTTTATTGTTGTGAGGGCGCTGCTCCACGGGGATCGCGTCCACGAGGTCGGCGAGGTAGAGGACGCGCTGGCCGCCTTTGAGGAGCGCGTAGGCGCGCTCCAGAAGGAGATATTCCCAGCTGCCCTCTGTTATGTCCTCTGCCCGGCTGAGTTCCTGCTGGTGTTCAGCGACCGCGAGGAGTTCCTGCTCCACGTCCGAACCGATGACGCGGGCGACGGCGAGGAGTGGCCGCCAGAGCTGGAGATCGCGCTTCTTCAGCCCGTTCCCCGTTTCGAGCGCGTCATACGCGGCCTTAACCTCTTTCCAGCGTCCGAGCATGAAGTGGAAGAGCTGGTCCCGGATGCGCTGGAAGCGCGGGTCAGCCTTATCCACTTCCCGCTCGCCCCGCTTGTCGTTGTCAGGCGCCCTGGTCATAACGTGGAGGATGGCGCGGCTCTCCGTCGCCCCGTAGAGGCCGCCGATGCTGGCGAGCATCTTCGGGCAGTAGGTGGCGTAGTGCATCGTGACGAACTTCGAGCCGACCTTCTCGACGCGAGGGACGCGCCCCTCGGCAGTATAGCCGCTATTGATGACTTCGACGCGCCCGTCGTGCTCTACCTTGCCTTTCACGACGCGGAACAGGTTTTCCGCTTCGTCAAGGTAGAGGGTGGGGCGCTGGTCGTGCACCGTCCGGAAAAGAGATGCTTCGGAGGGGCTGCTCAGGATGGGCGAGGCGTTGAAACTGAAGCAGGCGCTCTGCTGCATGACCTTCGTTTTCGCGGCTCCTTTGACGCCTCGCAGCTCCAGGTAGGGGAAGGCGGGGAAGAGGCCGAAGAAGTAGGTCGACAGATCCCAGATGGCATGCACCGCATACCATGGTTCACGGAAGTAGAGCGTTTCCCGGTAGGCGTTGCGGATTGCGTCGTAGAGCGCCCGGGCCTCTGGAACCGGGTCGACAGCGTGGAGCCAGCTCGGCACGACGACGAGGCTGTAGCGTCGCGGCAGTTCTGCCGGGATGCCGTCGAACCGGACACCCAGGGCGCGGTTCTCACCCTGAAAGACGGGGTGGAACGTCCGGGCGCTCGTGACGACGACGGGCACCCATTCCTGGTGCACGTTGCCGTTGTTATCTTCGCGGTCCTTCGGAAGGAGGAGGCCGACGCCGAACTCTTGCTGCTTTGTCAAGAACTGCGCGAAGGGAACGCGTCGGAGGATGCGGTCCTCGTCGAAAACGTAGCCCTCCAGCTGCTCCTGAAGTGTCTTCTCCATCGACGTGAGCGGCTTCATCGGCCGCCTCCCGGGCTGTAGCTGCCGCCGACGCCGCCGTCTCTCTCGGGCGCATCGTCGAGGTCGATTCGTTCTCCGTCTTCTAGCAGTCGGCCGATTTCGCGGGCTTCTGCGCGTCGGGCGAAGGTGTCGATGTCGAGGAAGAATCCGGGCTTCTCGTCGAGAGAAGTCCCGGGCCGGGGCGCTGGCGGCCGACCAAGACAACCAGACGCCCCGGTGGCGGGAGTGTGAGTTTCAGCGAGAAGGAGCATGGTCGGCCTCATGGTAGTGGTCGAGCGCGTAGAGAAGACACTCCTGGCGCTCCGGCGGGTAGTGCGCCCGGATATGCGCTTCAACTTTGGCTCGTAGTGTTGGGTCCATTTTCATATGTCTCTGCCCGCTCGACGGCGTGGCGTATCGCTGCGCTGTAACTCACCAGATCGTGCTCCAGCTTGTAGAGTGCAAGGAGCTTACGATCTTCTCTCAGTACCTTGATAGTTTCGTTGTTGTTCATGGCCTTATTAGGGGAGAATGATTTTATATAGTCTTTCACCAGGAATAATACAAGATTCTCTATTTTTACTTTAAAGAGAGGGCGGTAAAGACATACATTTTCACAATATTTAAATATTAGTAGGTATTTACCTACCTCATGGCCGACCTTCAACCTCTCAAGAAGAACCTTGCCAGCCTCACACAAGACCGACAGGCAATAATCGTTTACCAGGCAATAGTCACTGAGAAAGGTCTCAGCGTTGAGGACCTTCGGGCGTTCACCCTCTTTCTTCGGCTCTACATCACACGGGCGAGAGCGGGCAGTCACTTTCACAGTCTCAGCGAGATCGGGCGGCTTATCGGTAAAGCCGCGAAACCCTACAATCAACGGAATGAGAAGAAAGGGAGTATTCTCTCGACGGATTACAACAAGATATACTACATCTTAAAGCGCCTTCTCGACGAGAAAGGACTCATCCAGAAGATGGAGCAACAGGCGGAGATACTCGCGTATAACGACCTCTTCGGCGAGAATAGGCCGCTCCCTCGCCAAATACATAAGGAGGCCTACGCGCCCGCCTTCGGCCTCGATATCACCCTGCGAAATAAAGGGCTCACCGTCGAAGTAGTGGAACGCGCGCTCAGTCTCTATGCATTCAAAGAAGAAGCTACAGCAAGTACCTTACCCCTCTTCCTCACCACCGCAGCAGTTCCAGGTGTGAGCAAGGAAGAGAACACCCGCCGCGACTGTTGGGAGCTTATGAATCACTACCTTGACCTTAACGTGACGGCGGACGACCTTAAAGAGCTAATTGGAGGTAACTAAAATGGACAACACAACAATAGCCCAAAAGTTACCGAGAAGCTCTGCCGAATCCGGGCGGGGCTATTATCACTTTTTGGATCGAGAGGACTCAACCGAGCCAATATAGGATATTCCAGTATATACTTCGTTTGTTCTCGGGGGTTCTTGGCTGGATGGATGGGGGCTTATTGGCTTTTCAAGCTGTTCAGGGGCGTTTGTGCCTGTGGGTGGCTGTTTGGCGATAGCCCCGGCAGAAGTCGCGTCATTCGCGGGTTTTTCGGGGTTCTTCAGGGCCGTTAAGAGCCGTTCCTGGATCTCAAGAACTTGGGCGATGGTGGCACAGTCGTATTCACGGAGAAGCCGCTGTTTTTCTTGTTCGAGTATGTTCATGCCCTCTTAGTGGGCTTCGTTCGTAATTGTTGGTGTCTCGGAGGGTGTATATCGTTTGATCTCTTGCTGGTTGCGGATTGCTTGGAGGATTGCTTGGACTTCTTTGAGCGCTTCGTCCTGGTTTTTGACTTGTTCTTGGAGCAAGACGATGTCGTTGCTCTTCTCTTGGAGCTGGCGTTCAAGCTCGGTCTTGGCGACGTCGACGTAGAGGTCGTCCTCTTGGATCGTGTCGGTCATGCCAAGGAGCTCGGTGTAGTAGTGGATCATGTCGGACTTCTTCCAACCGAAGCGGTACTTCAGGGCTGACTCGCTTTTGTAGCGCGGCAGCCAGTAACACGCCGAGGCGTGACGGAAGTCGTACATGGTCAGTCCGTCGGCGATGACCTTGTACTTCCCGTTCTTCATCTGCGTTGATCCTTTGAACTGGCCGATCTGGAGGACCCTGTTTGCGAGGTTCTTGAGGTATTGATTGACTCGGCAGGGCTGCTTGGTGAACAGGTATGTTTCTGGTCTGAGGCGTCTGTTGGTGATGTATTCGCGGAGTACAGCGCTGCACAAAAGGAGTTTGATTCGTCGTCCGAATGTTTTGCTCACTTCGTCCCGGATGGTGAGGATGTAGTGGCTGTCTTTCTCGTTCCATTCGAGGTCACAAACGCGGATGTTCATCATCTCCGTTGGAGCGCGGATGCCGCTGTCGAAGAGGAAGAGCATCATGGTGCGATAGAAGAAGTTCGCCTCGTTACAGAGCCTGTTCAGGTCATCGATGGTGATGTAGTTGAACTTCGGTTTCTCATCGCGCCCGTCGAGATCGATCGTGATATCGGTTACGCTGATGCCTTTCTTGCGTTGGGTGCGCTCGTACCAGTGCCAGAAGGATTTGAACGCTTTGACGTAGGTTCCTGCTGCGCGAATCGGCACTTTCTTCCTGGACCGCCCTTTTATCTCGCCGTCGCGCATCCGTTTAATTATCACCATGAGATCGCGTTCACGCTCCTCCATCTCGGGCAGATAGCGGACGCCGAGCTCGTTCTGGATGATGATTGCGAGACTGTGCAGCTTCGTCTTGACGTTTCTCAGTCGGATGTAGGATCGTGGCCCTTTCGTGCTGACGGGACTGACATTGGCGCCGACTTCCATATCATCGAGATACCTTCTGAGTAAAGCGCCGTTCTCTTCCGTGAGTTGATCGAACGGGCCTCCGAGGTCATGGCGCCAATGGCGATAGACCTTTTCGCTTTGGTGCGGGTCAATTTTTTTCATGTTCTTGAGTTCCATCTTGTCGACGCTGACGGGAGGGGGCATTTTTAAAGACAGTCGAGGACGAATGGATATTTTCGAGTCGACGACCACCCTTGTGTGACATTTCTTCCACCGTCGACACCTAGCTCCCCCCTTTAAAAAGCCCCTCTCGGAGAACGTATATCGGGGCGTTGTGTTACCATTTTTGTACCCCCTAGGGGCCACGACCGCGTTGCCTAAGCCCTCTTCTACGATGACGACCACTCAGAAAGTATGGTCAAGACGAAGATGCTCATCATCAGAATCACGGAGAAACAAGAGCAAAAGCTCCGGGAGATGATGCTCGCGCTCGGCTTCAGAAAGAAGTCAGAGTACATCCGCTCCGCACTCTTCAAAAAGAAGACCATCGACCTACAACTCGAGAAGGTGAAGAAGAAATGAACGAATTCGAACTCCTCAGAGGAGAACGCCGCAGCTTCTTCTGCCCGAACAAACTCTGGAAAGAACTCGTCGCACAGACGGACGACTGCGTCAGCGTCAGCACATTCATCCGTCAGGCTATCGTCGAAAAGATGATTCAGGAAGCGCCAGAACGAGAAGAGTTTATTCGGAGCTTACTCGCGCAAGAAAAATAACCCCGTGCGAATCGGTACTTACTGAGGTTAGTTAAACGGTTTATTCAATCTTTCTGAAGCAAGTCTGATTGGGGGTGAAATAGTAAGATGATGGGCAACCATATGTTGTTGGATTATTTCCCTTTGTCCATCGTTGGAAGAGGGATATTTTGACGCTCAGATTATCTTCTGTAAAAACTGGCCTGTATAGTGTTTCATTCTTTGTTATATTGATCGGCCTGGTTTTCTCCACTTCCCTTGTTTTTCTAACCTGCTTGCAACCAACGGGAACTCCAACAACGAAGGAGAATGCGGTTAACGCTTCTTCCGTTGTATTCGGTCTCATATTGTAGACCTTCTCATAATAAAGATAACCGCTATAGCTTTTTCCATGTCTAACTGTGAAGTTCCCATAGTTTGCTGTCGGCCTAGGATCATAATAAGTTATTGTGTTTTCATTGCAGTTCGGAACGGCATAATATTCTATCGTGATAGGATATGTTAGATCGGTATCTGCCGAATTCATTATGTCGATGTTAGTCTTATCCGTTGAAGGATGATTATTTAGTGTACAATAGTCTCCAACATAATTCACTTCATAAAAGAAGTCATAGGTGTTGGTGCTGCCCATTATACTCACATCGTTTTTGTTGTTGTAATAGCTCTGGCACTCAGTCTCAGTATAGGTTTCATTTACATAATATGTTTCTGTAGAATTGTACGTTCTTTCTTCAGTATATGTTTCTTTTGACTCGGTAGTCCCTATCTCAGTCAGTTTTTGCATAGGATAGAAAATGAGGAAACAAACTGCTATAATCAAAAGACAGATTGCCAATACTTTCATTTGGTGACGTTTTGGTATGATTCGGTCTATTGGGCCAAGATGCTTATTCTCGCGGAAAGTTGCCATGAATGCCCCCGACTCGTTTTTATAGATGGAGTGCTTAATTTAAAGTTGCCGAAAATATGTCTCGCTTCTCATGATTACCACAATATTTTTCCACAATTAAAATTCCTATTTTGTCAATACCTTTAAAAACCAGGGTGTATCTGTCCTCGTCATGGGGGAGCGCAATCCACATCTAAAGTCAAGAATAGTTTCCTCTATCTTGTTAATCCTTCTTGCGCTATTTGCTGTCTTAGTAGTTTTTTTGCTATCCGCTCTAACAGATGATATGAGAATCCTGATTCCACTGTATGTACTGGCAGTATTATTCGCCTTCTTCGTTGTCGCATTCTTCTCAGTAAGCACAGAAACATATATGCAAGTTCTTGAAGTTCGCAAGGACGTACAATCAGTAGTAGCTCCAAAATTCTTGAACATTTCCGTCGAAACAAATAATCTGATTGAGCTCGCCATCGAAGTATGGCGCATGGAAACAAGAGTCAAGAAGAACATCGATTCGCTTCCCGAAGATCAACGAGAACTCTTTCAGAGTTCAATAAAGAAGATGAGACGCTACTTAGATAAGAACGATATTGAGATCGTAGATCACACGAATGAACGTTTCAATGACGGAAGAAATCTTGATATACTCTCGGTTGAGATTGATCCGAAGATTGCTCATGTGATGATCAAGGAGACAAAAGAACCCACCGTTCTCCACAAAGGACAAGTTGTGAGAAGGGGGAAAGTCGTGATTCTCGCAAAGAACATGGATGGTTTTGAAGGTGTCAAGAGTGAATAATCAGACCATCGCTATCGGCATAGATCTCGGAACAACCAACTCCACCATCGCAATCAACGTCGACGGAAAGATAGAAATTGTGAAAAAACCAGGGGGTGTTGAGTTCACCCCCTCCGTCTTCGGGTTTGATAAGGCGGGAAATAAAATCGTCGGACAGAAGGCATACGATTATCTCTATAAGCTTAATTCAAAAGATGAAGACAAGAACTTCAAGGCAGAGATAAAACGTGAGATGGGAACCCCTGAGACGATCTTCTTCGAACGAGCAAGACTGAAGATGACTCCTGAAGAGATTTCGGCAGAGATACTCAAGAATCTGAAAGAAGATGTCCTGAGAAAGTACTCCGATTTCGACACGACGGGTGTAGTCATTACTGTTCCCGCCGCTTTCTCCGTTTTACAGTCCGAAGCAACGAAGCGGGCAGGTAAGCTCGCAGGATTCAATTATGTGGTTCTCTTACAGGAACCAATTGCTGCAGCAGTCTCTTATGGTTTTGAGACGACAAAAAACGAAAACTGGCTGATCTATGACTTGGGGGGTGGGACTTTTGACGTCGCGCTCATATCCTGCAAGGATGGGATGCTCTCGGTATTGGCTCATAATGGTGATAACTTCCTGGGTGGAAAAAATATCGACTGGGACATCGTCGACAACATAATCATCCCTAAACTCCTCGGGAAATACAAGCTTGCTAACTTCACACGGAAGAACCCGAAGTATCACAGTATCTTTTCAAAACTGAAATATGCTGCGGAATCTGCGAAGATAGAACTCTCTCAATACAAGAAAACTAGCATAGATATCGAAAACTTGAGTAAGGATGACGTCGACAAAGAGATGTCGATATCAATTGACTTCCCAAGATCTGAACTTGAAAAGCTACTCAAACCTAAGATAGACCGGACTATTGAGTTAACAAAGCAGACGCTGAAAGATGCCGGAATGAAGAGCTCTTCTGTGAAACGGATCATTCTTGTTGGTGGACCAACTCAAACACCCTACTTAAAAGAACGACTTGAAAATGAATTGAAGATTCAAGTCGACTCTTCAGTCGATCCTCTGACTGTTGTTGCGCGTGGGGCTTGCATCTTTGCTATGGGACAAAAGATTCCCAAGGAGCACTCATCCTCTGATTCGAAGAAACAGAAAGGCGCTAAAGACATCACCTTAAATCACGCCACTTTGACGTCAGATTCTGAAGAGTCTGTAACAGGCGTTATTGAGGGACTTGATGAAGGGGAACAATATTATGTTCAGATTCAGTCGGAAAGTGGTACATTTACCGGTCCTAAGACTAAAATAAACAAAGGAAAGTTCTTCTATACGGTAAATCTTGAACCTCACAAACAGAACCTCTTCTGGCTCTACGTGTTCGACCAGAAAGGAAACCCTGTAAAAGTATCCTCTGATTCGTTCACAATAACACATGGCTTGTCCGTTTCAGGCGCACCAATCCCTCATTCAATCAGCGTGGTTGTCGCTTCGCGAGACTACTCTCAGAATAGAACTATCAATGTCTGTGATAACATCTTCGAGAAAGGAGCAATCCTTCCCCTTAAGACGACTCTTGATGTCTATAAAACCTCTCGAAAGCTGAAGAAGGGAGAAGATGCGTCATTAGATATCGATATCGTAGAAGGAGAGTCAGAGATTCCCGATAGAAACACCTATTTGTGTAAGTTAGGGATTAAAGGCAAAGAATTACCCCACGATTTGCCTGCGGGAACGCCAGTCGAGCTCACCATCGAGATGAATGAGTCCAGAGAGCTCGTTGTTACAGCATATGTTGCACTCATTGATATGACTTTGAACGCACGTTATACGGTAAAGGATGAAGTGCTTGATGTAAATACTCTGTCGTCAGAATTGGAGTCACAAAGGCGCAGAGCGGAGTCTTCATCTGAAGATTGTTCTCTCGAAGAGCGGAAGAAGGTTGCGGATATGATGCAATCTGTTTCAGACGGAATTAATAATTCAAATACTGACGAAGATGAAAAACGCAAGGCAAACAAACAACTCAAAGACCTCAAGATATTGTTGGACGGGATTGAGCAAGAGAAGGCGATGCCTCAATTGATCAGAGAGTTCAAATCGAATGTGACTGAACTAGATGAAATTATTAGGGACTATGCCGATCCCAAGGACAAAGATGATTTGAAGAAACAGCTTGACAACATTGAACAAGAAGGGAAAATCGCAATAAAAGAGGATAATAAAGCGTTGTTGATTCGTATTAATGAGCAACTTGGTACATTGAGAGATAAAGCGGTACTCTCTAACCCTCAGACGTGGGTTCACCAATTCAAGAGAATTGCCAGTGACGGCAAGTTCATTAATGAGCGTGAAGCGCAGTATTATATAACAAAAGGTTCACGAGCAATTCAAGAGGGTGATCTCGAAGAATTAAAGAGATGTACAAACCAATTGGTTATGTTATTGTCGGATGAAGATCAGAAGAAGATGACGCTCTCAGGCATTACTAGGTGAGAAAATGTCGAATCTGATAGAACACAACGCCTACCGCATTTTCGGGCTTGATAATGGCGCCAATCAGAAGGACGTTTTGAAGCGATATAAAGAGATTATTAATCGGTTGAAAATTGATGATTATCCCGAATATGACTTAGATATTGTCCTACCACCTAAGCTGAGAACTGAAGATTCAGTAAACGACGCTCTCAAACGGCTTCAGAATGTCAAGAATAACATCAAAGAGTACTTCTTTTGGTTTCAGATATCTGATACCGTAGATGAGAAGGTGCTCACATATCTTCGCAATAAAGAGTTCAATAAAGCAATCTTGGCTTGGAAAGCTGCTTCCGAAACAAAAAACTCGACGGCCCTCTTCTACAAAAAGAACCTCGCGGTTCTTTATTGCTTATTGCTATCGAATGAACAGAATCAAACGTATCTTAAAGAATCTCTCGCTTATTGGTCTGAAATTGTTATCTCAGACAAATTCTGGGTACTCTTTGAGAAGAGTTATAGTATGAGCAATGATCAGACGACGAGTAAGGAGATGATTTTTGACTTTCGAAAGAACATCACGAAATACATCTCCGACATCTATACCGACCTCTATCACCAATATAAAGATCCCAAATATGTCAAAGATTTTCAAGAGTTCTTTAGAGCTCATGGAGAGAAGACTGAAAAGAGTCTGTTAAAACCATTATACCAATCAATCTACAACACTATTGATGAACTAAAGAAGATCGAATTCAACGATGAAGAATCCGCTGAAGACGACGGTGAGGAGGAAGAAGAGAGTGAGGGCGAAGACAAATGTGCCAATTGTGGGGATACTGAATCACCGGCTTATTGGGACTATGTCGATGGAAGCCTCCTATGCGACAAATGTCACAAAAAAATTGGGAACGAATGGCAGAAGAAGGTTGATGAATCAATAAAACCTGAGGACAAGGTTGAAGAAGTTTGTGATTACTGCGGGAAAACCAACGCAAATGATTACTATTCTTTTTATGATGGTAGTCTTCTTTGCAAGAAGTGCAACGATGAATATGGGCGAGAGTGGCGAAAGAAGATACGCGCGGAAGAAGGCACAAAACAAGCAAAAATAACTGTTGCTAAGATGCTCAGAGTCATGGCTAAGTTAGACGCGCAGTTAAATCATCTGCGTAAGACGGGGTTGTATGAGGACAATCAGTCTAAGGTGGTTAGAGATCACGTCGCAGAAGCTATTAGGACAGTCTCAGTTTCAATACACAATAATGGACATATGTACAATAAATCAGCGGAGGTCTTGAAACGAGCATTAAAGATTTGTGGAACAGAAAGTATGAAAGAGAAATGCGAGAACGACTTAAAACAGATAAAAAAGAACGCAAAAGATGATGAGAAAAATGCTCTGGTAGTAGAAATTCCTAGATTTTGGAATAATGAGAACATCACGTTCAAGAATAATTTTATGGAATATGGTCGTAAAAAAATGTATTATCATGATGTACAGGCAATTTCATACCACGGCGTCACGAATACTACTTACGGCGTTAAAACTTCCAGCAAGTATTCCTTCATTATCGTGTCATCTAATGATGAGATAACCTTCTCATTCTCGAATGATGAGAATTTGTGGGGTCGACTCATAAATATCGTTGAGCATTTTATTGAGCCCCTGATTGTACAAAAACTTGCGAAGTTAATATTTGAAAAAGAAACAGTCATTAACATAGGTGATGTTTCCTTCGATAAAGAGGGATATCATCGATCAAAATTCTGGGGTGGAGTTGAATCTGTTTTCTGGTCAGATACCATTTACATCCCCCTATTTCAACAAGGAAAAGTTCTTCTGCTTAAACAAAAAGATGGCGGAAGTGCACTTTTCTCATCCATATCGATGGAAGTATCAAACGCAGTAGTCTTGCCCGCATTATTGAAAGCTTGTGTTGTCGAATACAATCTACGCAATCAAGAATAGATGTGTATCAAATGACTATTTCCACAAAACCAACATTATATAATGGGTTCAAAGTCAGAGAGCACTTAACTGTGAAGACTCGTGTTGAGAGAGTGTTCTTTACCGATGTTTACGAGTTGTCTGATGGACGATATCTCTATTTGTTCACAAACCTTAATCCAAATGATGTTGTTGACAGGAGTGATAAGTATGATATTCTCAGAGTAAATAATGAGTCTGAATCGTATATCGGGGTGATTGTCAACGCTCATTCTAAGAACCAAGTCTCATCCATTAAAGAAGATCTCTCCGTTGCAAAAGGTTTTGAGTGTGTCGCCGGAATGCGAGACTTGAAGAATCTGCTCATAAGTGATGTTATCAATCCTCTTCGGAACCCTGAGAATTTCAAGAAGTTCAAAGTATCGATTCCTAACGGGATAATCTTGTATGGCCCACCGGGTTGTGGCAAAACCTTTATTGTCAGAAAGCTGGCTGAAGAGCTAGGGTATAATTTCTTCGATGTTAAGCACTCTGACTTGGCCACGCCCTTCATCCACGGTTCTGTTAGCAACATCGGGAAAGTCTTCGGAATGGCTAAGCAGAATGCTCCCGCAGTGGTGTTCTTTGATGAGATTAGTGGATTAGTTCCTGATAGAAAGCATCTTCAGGAGTCCTCTTCTCATAAAGAAGAGGAGGTCGATGAATTTCTTATGCAGCTCAATGATGCTGGCGATAATCACATATTGGTCGTAGGAGCAACAAATTATATTGATAGAATTGACCCTGCAGTTCTTAGACCGGGTCGTTTTGACAAAAAGATATATGTTCCACCCCCTGATCTTGAAGCTCGCAAAGAACTATTCACGATAGGGCTTACCAACAGGCCGCATGATAAGAATATTGATTTTGATTACTTAGCACTCATCACTGAAGGATTAACTTGTGCGGATATAATTGAGGGGATTGTGGAATCTTCGGCGCGAGTGGCTGCGAATACAAACAAGACCGAAATAGATCAAGCGCTAATTGAATTGGAGATTCACAGAGTTAAGCCGCAATCTTCTGCGACGAAAAAATAGAAAAATAAGTTTGATGTGATTAACGCTCGTCTAACAGTTCTTTGCTCTGTTTTCTTATGGTGACCTCGATCACCCCGGTCGTGTTGGCGACTTGCCGCTGCGTCCTCTGTTCGCCGTTCTCCTTCGCTGCGATGTAGAGTGCTGCCGCTACGATTGTCTCTGGGCGTTGTCCTCTGCCCTTTTGTTGTTCTACGATTTCGGCGGCTCGGCTGATGGTCTCGGGCTTGAGTTCGAGGCGCGATCCAAAGCGCTGGACTAGGTCTACTGGCTTAATCGGGCTCAAGCGTAGGCCGAGACCCCTGGTTAGGAGCCTGTAGGCTCTGAGCATCTTCGTCTTGCTGACGCTGCTGTAGGCCGTGATTTCCAGGGGTGTCTTGGGGATGTCTTGGACTAGGCAGGCGGCGTAGACGCTCGCGTAGATCAGGCTCTGGTTGTCCCGTCCCCGGTTGAGGCCTTTCTCGGCTGCCTGGCTGAAGAGGAGGAAGGACTCGGTCGTGATCCGGTCCGGGAGCTTGAGCTTGCCCGTCACGAGACTGATCTGCGTCTTTGCGGCTTGGAGGTTCTTCTGCTTCGTCGTGAAGAGCCAGGCGGTCTTGACAATCCGGCCATCGTATTGGAACGTCCCGGCTGTCGCTACAGCAGGCTGCGCAGGGCGGTTTATTTCGCCTTGGTGCTCCGTTGGGCTGTCTTCGGTGATGAGGCCGCAGGCTTGGCAGACGACCTCGTAGCCCGTTTCTTTTAGGGTTCCGCCGCATTCAGGGCATCTCATGGTTCCACCTCCTCCGTGAAGTACAGGAGGACCGGCATGATCTTCTTGTCGTGGAGCTCTTTGATTCTGGCGAGCGCTTGTTCGACGCTCAGGCAGAGCTCCATCGTGTAGCCTACCGGCTTGTCTCCTTCGAAAAGGTTCCTGATGGGCCTCTTCAGGTCTATTCTTCGTCTTCTATCGTTGTAGAAGACTTTGCCAGCGACGCTGATGATTTTATCCTGCGTTGTGACTGGCTGCTGCATACAACACCCCCGTTGGTTTGTTGCTGTTGTTGCACTCCTCGCCGGATCAGAATAGAACACTCTGGGTGTGGTATTCTGCCTCCGGCGGGGCGATCAATGCTCCTGGCCTAGTTCGGCAGGCGCATATCGTGCGGTTCGCAGCCGTAGCTAGCACGGTAGTTCCAGAATGCTTTGGTGTGGGTGCTAGCCATAATAATCACTCTTATGGAATGGCAGTAATTTCTTCCACTATATAAATTTTCGCAGCCGTTATCCGAAAGATTTCCGGATTCACTTAATCCGCTCCCATCCCGATTGATCTTGCTGAGCGAGCCAGTCCTCGAATTCCTCGGCTGTAACAATCCACCAATCCATACGACACGGTTGCTTGTTCTCCTTCATATGTGTTCACCTCGCCACGTCGGAAGATTTGCAGCCGTCGTCGGTCAGAGCCAACATCAGAGCCTATCCTCCGCGAATTCTGCGTTTATAGCCGTTTATCAGACCCTAAAACGCCCCATAAGTGATGTTCACCCCTTCCTGACGGTTTGGGTCTGAAGGAAGTCCGGGAGGTCGGTGCGGACGAGGAGGGGGACGCCGGAAGCGACGGGCGCGTATTGACGCTTGTAGTTTGCATCCGTGAGGACGATGACAAGTCGTTTCCCGTACTGGCTTTTGAGTTCCGCGAACTTCTTCTTGAGGCGTGACTTGTGTTTGGCAAAGCCGATTCCAGTCTCCACTTCGATTGCAATCTCCTTTCCAGTTTTGTTCTTGAAGAGAAGGTCGACTTTCTCAGTCACGTTGGTCTCGACTGCGAGTCCTCGTTTCAGAAGTTCGTCTCTGAGATTCATGACTATGAACGTGTGTTCTGGTCCTTCCACACTATTGATTTTGACCCAGCATTCTTCCTGTCGCGGCTTCCCGATTGGCATGAACATCCCTGGTTTGTAGCCTTGATTGGTGAGGAAGTTTTTCTCTTCTATGCCAAGGTTTGCACCGTAGAAGAGACCCTGCTTCGGATTAAGAGTGATGTTGACTTCGCGCCGTTCATCTGGTACCCCTTGGCTCTCAGATTCGTTGGGATTCGTGGTGACCAAGCGGTGTTCCTTCTCAGACGCAATCACCGTGAGCTCCTGGTGATCATTGTCCAGGATCAAAATGCCCTTGCCTTGGGTCGCAGTCAGGAGGTACTCGCGCTCCGGGTTGCTGAGGTGGAACGTCTTGACTACGGACTCGATGATGGCGGCCTTCTGGCGGAGGAGGAAGCTGTAACTGCTGTTGGCCAGAACCGCGTGACCTGCACCGCTGTTGATGAGATCCGCCACATCCTGGGTGATGAGGAGGAGACCCATGTTGAACTTCCGACACGTCTTGACAATCTCGAAGAGATAGCTGGCTTCTTCGGTGTGGCTGAGGAGGCTCCACGCCTCGTCAACGACCAGGAGCTTCTTCCCAGGTCGCCGCTTCATGGTCATGTAGGCGTAGTCCAGGATGAGGAACATGATCGCTGGCTTGACCTGCTTGGGCATGTCTCCGATGTTGAAGCAGACGAAGTCCTTTCCGTAGTTGATGTTGCTCTGCTTGTTCAGGAAGCCGAAGACGCCCTCCGTGTAGAGGTAGAGACGGTTGATGAGCGCCCGGTACGTAACCTTCTCGGACTGCGCCGCCTGGGCATCCATGCTGACGAGCGTGTGGTAGAGGTCGCCGAGGATTGGTGGCTTCTTGTTCTTGTACACGTCAGCCGTGATGCCTTTTTTGGCGTATGTGACGTTGACGGCCCGGTCCAGGATGCTCTTCTGGATCTCGGAGAGCTCCCCGAACATAATCCGGAACAAGTCCATCAGGGCGAGGCGCTTCTCTACATAATCGTGCCCCATGAGGTCGAGGGGGTTGATGATGGTCGCACTCGTCCGGCTGATTGTAATGTGTTCGCCTCCGCAGGCCTGGACGAGCCCCGCATACTCACCCTGCGGGTCCACGACCGTGACGCCGGTGCCGTTCATGAGCTGACGGCTGATCATGAGCTTGGTGAAGTAGCTCTTTCCGGCCCCACTAGTGGCGAGGACGATGCCGTTGGCGTTGCTGAGGCTGAAGAGGTCCTTGATGTACGGCACCCCGTTCTTGTTCAGACCCAGGAGTGTGCCAGATTCCTCCATAGTAAGAAAGGGGCTGGTGCAGGGGAAGAAGGCGCTCAACGCCCCTGTGGTGACGTTGCGCTTCAGGCCGAGCCAATCCTTGCCTAGAGGCATCATGGCCTTGTACGCGGCTGCTTGGCGGAACAGGGGCGTTGTGGGGATAATCATGATGCTCTGGAGCTCTGCCTCGACCTTGCGGGTGAGGAGGTCCAGGTCGGCCTTATTCGCCGCTTTACAGGCGATGAGCAGGCTGACGTTGAAGAGCTTCTCCTCGCCCTTTTGGAGCGCTTCGAGGACCTTGAGGGTGTCTTTGTACTTGATTTCCAGGGAGGGGTTGACGCTGTGGTGCTGTTCCTCAGCATACAGGTCGGCCCGCTGCTTCTGAAGCTCCCGATTCAAGAGAACCATCGTAGATTCAATGGTGAACGGCTCGATTTGGATGCTCAGGTCGTAGTTCTCGTTGCTGCTGATGAGCTTGTCTAAGAAGCCGCTTTCCACGAGGCGCGGATACCCATCAGCCGCGATAACCCTGATGAGCTGGCCGTCGACTTGGAGGTGGTCGATGTTATCCCTGACCATGCCAGGCGCAAGCAAATAGTGCAGACCCGAGACCCCAATCGGAGGCTCCCGATCCGAAGCCCGATAGTACTGCTTGAGCATCTCCAAGAGCGCCTTGTCGTTCAGCCGGACGGCGTGGAGACCCATACCTTTGAGCCGATCCATGCAGACCCTGCATTGAATGTCGAGACTGCTCCGTTCCGGAATGATGAGGTAGAACTCTCGGTTGCGCTGCGTCGCCATCCGGTTCTTCGTGAACGCGGCGAACTCGTCATAGAGCGTCTCGTTCTTCGTCCGTTTCTTCAGACTCTCAAGGTAGGGCTCGAGGCTGAGCTCTTGCGTCGTCACGATGAACTGAACGGGGAACTCGAGGCTGTTCAGGAACTTCTGAAACCCGATGATAATCGAGTCCTGTTCCTCATTCGTCTTAATCCCGAAGTTCAAGGGCGTAATCCGAAGCAGAGCGACGCGTTCCTCGGAAACAATGGCGTTGTTCTCAATCTTCTTGACCGGGACGAGGCGCTCCATCCGCTTCGTGCCGAGGCGGGACTCGCGGAACTGAAGGTACCGTGACGCGTTCCGCACCCATATCCCGAGGTCGAAGAAGATAAACATCATGCCAACGACGAAGGGAACGATAGCGAGACAGAGCTTCAGGTCCATGCTCAGATTGCTCGTCAGGACCATCAGGGTGAGGGTGCCGAAGAGGGCTGCCCAGCCGAGCTGGACGAAGGTCAAACCGAACATAATCCGCTCTTTGTGCTGGAGCTGTTGGGGGATTTCGTAGGCCACACTAGTCAGTGTACAATATCATTCTTTTTACTGTCTCGGAGAATGTATAACATCCAGACCAGCAACGTTTATAAATAAAAAGACAATAATGTCCTCGATGAGGCACTCCATTTTTAGCTGACGGGGGCTTGAACAAAATGTGGGAGAGTCCAACATATACCTTTGAGAAAGAAACAATAGACAAAAAAGGTAAGATTATCAAGACGCCTTTCTATATCAATGTCACATACTCCGCCCCTAGAAATCTTGAAGATCCGGGGACGGCGTTAAAGGGTGTATTTTCAAAGATTACTGCGGGTAGACGACCTGAAGACACACACATTCTAGATATCGGTGCCGCAAAACTTCGTAATACGCTTTGGTTGCTGGCAAAGGGATTTCATGTGTGGGCGGTAGAATTTCCTGAACTGGCTGCACGTTCTGAAGACGCAAAGAAGAAGTGGAAACGAGCAGAAAAGTATCCGCGATTTCATAAGATGACCTTTCCGAACGATTTCATCTCTTTGGAAAAGAGATTTGACTTTGTTCTTTTAATAAATGAAATAAATGTTATGCCTATTCCAATAGAGCGATTTGCTATGTTAGCTTTGTGTCGAGAGAAGATAAAAGATAATGGGACTCTGTTATGGCATCAATGGAGAGGTCTTTCGACTGGTCAAGATAAATACTCAGAAGATAATGCATTTATTGATGGCTATCTTATGGGTCCGGGACCAAACCACTCATTCTATGTAGAACACGATCGAGAGACAACTCACGAGATGCTTTACGCCGTTGGATTCACATTCAATGAAGATTTGCAGCTTCATAAAATTCCTGCAAATTCAGGATATTCATTTGGTTTCTCACCCACACACAAAAGTCTGATTGAAGACTCACTGAATATCAATGCACTGAAAATTCAAATCAATGACCCAAAAAAACTCTTCCCGACATATGATTCGGTTTCTGTTCTGGACTTGTACATTGAAGAACTTAAGCACATTCCGTCAGGCAGAGAACACGCACATAAGTTTCACCTCCTCGCATCGAGAATATTCTTAGAAGTATTCAGAACTCAGCTTGCCAGTCCGAAGATTGAAGCCGAGATTAATGAAGGGCGTGGTAGAATTGACATAGTATACAAAAACAAGAATCATGAGGGCATCTTCAAGAATCTCAAGGAATTAAGAAGCATTCCCTGTCCAGAGATATTTGTTGAGTGTAAGAATTATGCTAATGATTTATCCAATACAGAGTATTCTCAATTGAGTGACCGACTTACGCCAGTCAGAGGGCTACTCGGCTTCCTAATCTGCAGAGATAAGAAAGATGAGAAAGAAGTGATTAAACATTGCCAAGACAGATTTAAACATGGACAAAATAAGTACATAATCGTTCTTGATGACAGTGATCTCGTCAAACTGGCAAGACTTAAACTAGACAATGAAAATGAAGACGCCATAAATGAGTTCATTGAAAAAATGGTCAAGAAAATTAATGATTAGTTCATCTTCATATTAGCGTCGAGATGTATTTCGCCGCAGATGCTATACTTTCTACCCCGTCGCTCATCCCTGATTTGGTCACGATATGCTTGGCGAGCAGGAGGAAGAGGAGGTCGACCATGAGGAAGCATGTAATCATGACGACGATCTTGTATCCGGCAAAGAGGGGTAGGCTGATCATTTGGCTGCAGCCGAGGATGATGACTGCGTCCAGGAACGTGATGAAGATGCACAGCCCAAGGAGGTTCATGATGAGCTGGCCGTAGCTCCGCAGCGGGGGCAGGAAGTAGCAGAACGCGCCGATGGGTGCGAAGAGGACGCCGAACGCCACGATGAGATAGCGCATGGCGAGGCAGAGCATCGTCACCAGCAAAATCAAGGCGTACAGCCCCACCAGGAGGAGTTCCAGGCCGATGTTCGAGATATTATCCGCTGTCAGGAGGAAGAACTGCGGGTTGACGAGGCTGAGGACTGCTTGGGTCATCAGGCCGCCGATGTCTACGATGAGACCGTAGAGGTAGTAGCTGGCTTGGACGAGGACGATCATAATCACGGTGTTTTTGAGCCATTCCTTGGCCATTTCCCGCTTCAGGACGTTGTGGCCGCTGGTCAGGAACTGGTACCCGGCATAGAGGAACAGGAAGCCGTAGAACAGGCTCAGGCAGTAGACGATGATTGCCCAGACGCCCTGGAAGAGGCTGATGCTCGGACTGGCCTCCAAAAGGGCCTTGACAAGGCCTAGAAGTGGCTCTAGCGGGGCGTTGATGATGTTGAGGAGGAAGCTGTACAAGGCGCCGGGGAGGCAGCTTCCGAGGTTTGTGAGGCCGCAATCCTCTGCCCGGACCATTGGGATGGCCAAGAGGACGGCCAGGCCTAGGCCGGGGAGCTTTCGCCAGTACTTCCGGGCCAGCCGATATGCGGCCACCAGGAGCCCGGCTATGACTGCCATTTTGAGGATGAAGATCCAATCCACCGTGACGTTGGGAGGGGCAAAGGCTGCTGAAGGAGGCTCAGAGAGGTTCTGGACGCAGGGCTTAGTCTGGTTCGTGAAGAAGTCCTCAGCCTTGACGGTGCAGTTGCTGGCGTTCGCCACGTAGAACGTCCCGTTGTACCAGAGGAGGTTCTGCGCCGTTTGGACCTCAAGCTTCTCAGCGTGAAGCTCCAGCAAGTCGAAGGGCTTCTTCGTGAAGTTCGCCGTATAGACCCATTTCGTGGCGGAGTAGTTGCTTTGCCCCATGGAGAGCCAGACGCTCGTATTCGCGTCATGAACTAGGAACGCCTTCGTGGTACCCGAATAGTTTGTGGCCAAGGTGAACGTGGCGTTCAGGGCGTGACGGTCATAAGTCGTGTTGAGGCTGTCGTTCAGCAGGAGCGTGTCTGTCGTGTAGGTGGTCTGGGTTTTCGGGCACTTCCAGCAGTACTTGACGCACTCCCCGTTTCGGCGGCGGCAGCAGTACTTCTGCCACGTGTAGTAGTCGTTTTTGATCGTGGCGCGGATGCTGAACTCCTCCTTGATGGTAGCGTCGAAGATCAGGATGTTGATTGGGACGATTTTCCCGGTGCCCATGGCAATGTTGTTCGCCTTGGTGGTGAGGGTGCTCGTGTTCTCGGTGAGGTAGTGGAGGATTTTGCACGTTGCCCCGTTGCTCTTGTCCGGGTTGTTATAGTCCTCCGGGACCTTGATCCAGTAGCTCGCCTCGGAACGAACGGTCACCTTAGCGGGGCAGTACCTCGTCTGATTCTGAATGACGCTCGGTTGAATCGTCAGGAGAGCGACCCACGCATCCATGATGACGCCCTTCTGAATTTTAGTATAACCAAACGGCGCATTGTTGACGACGATACCTTGGTTGTACTCTGCGATGGCTGCGTGATTCGGGTGGCTCGTGTTCGTGTAGATCAGATTCGCAATGAGGTCCTCATTCACCGTCAAGGCAGCGAGGCAGTTCGTCTGGTTCTGGAAGTAGCTGCAGTTGAAGGCAGCGGTAGCTGGGACGAAAACGAGAAATAAAAAGAGAAAAAGAGGTTTCATCCGACCAGGTATTGCACGACGAGCGGTGCAACCCAGATGATGATGAGGCCCACAACGATGTACCCCGCCATGGTCTTGGCGGATTCGCGTTTGGCCGTGTCGTCACCGCTCATGATGAACGTGACACCCGCAAAGACGAGGAACAGCACGGCAAGGACCGTGGCCGCGTACTTCACGAAATTGTACACCTTCATCACCGGGCTGAGTATCTGGTCGAACGTCGCTTGGTCCTGGGGCGAGATCGTCTGATTGAACTCGACCGCCATGACCAGCGGCGTGATGCTCAGGAAGAGCATCACCAACAGTAAGGCGGTTTTCATTCTTGGCACCTCCGCGCTTCGAATGCCTCGAGACTACCATATTTCCACTCGACGAAGGCGCGGCACGACTCGCACAGCTCCTCCTCGGGCGTGTCCTTCAGGCATAAGACGCAAATCATGCTAGAACAAGGCGCCTGAAAAGCCTAGAAAGGATGTCGGAGAACGTAATACATTTATATCCGAGCAATTTCGCTCTGTTCAATTGGCTGATTAGCATGGATGAAATAAAAGACTCACAAAATATCGAGAGAATTCCGTCCGAGACCGAAGATGACTACTCTGACGATGATCTTTATAATATTAATGCCTGGGGTGCTGATCTCTCATTTAGAGAACTAATTACGATGTGGGAAGAAGAGGAACTAACAAAACCCGAGATACAGAGAAACTACGTCTGGGATAAGACTGAGGCAAGTAGATTTATAGAATCGCTATTAATGGGATTGCCCGTTCCAAGTATATTTCTTGCTCAGAAAGGTACAAAGAAGCTAATCATAGACGGTTATCAACGAGTGATGACTGTGAGAGATTATGTTAAAGGCATATTCACAAAAGACAACTCCGTATTCAAGCTATCAAATAGTCGTAAGATAAATGTTCGTTGGAGAGGAATGACCTTCGAACAATTATCGGAAGATGACAAACGAAGAATAAAGAGCACGACGATTCATGCAATTATCTTTGAGCAGAAGGAACCGAAAGACAGCGATACGAGTCTGTATCAAATCTTTGAAAGAATCAATACTGGCGGAAGAACACTCAACTCTCAGGAGATTAGAAACTGCGTCTCTCAAGGAAAGTTGAATAGACTACTAATAAAACTGAATCAATTGCCGGACTGGAGAGTAACGTACGGACAATCAAAACCGGAGCAAAGAATGGAAGATATAGAGCTGATTCTGAGGTTTCTCACACTGAATCCGGAGCATAAATTCAAGAGTAGCGCGCAGCAAATATCTCTTAAGAGGGAGCTTGACTTGTTCATCAACGACAAGAACAACAATTCTGAAGAGAACCTGAAAAAGTTTGAGAAAGATTTCTCAGATACTGTTACATTCATAAGAACTCGCATAGGTGAGGATGCATTCAAGAACATCCAAGTCGAGGGTGATGAAGTCAAGGTTCTGAACAAGTTTCATCCGACAATATTTGATTCGATTGCCATTGCGACTCTGGTCGCGATTAAATCCTCGAATAACATTCCAGATGACTTACGAGTAAGGAGAGTGGCCCTCCTGAAGGACCAGGAATACATCAAAGCAATTACTGAACGAACCACGAATATTGAGAATATAAACAAGAGAATATCACTCGCCTCAAGGTATCTATATGATATTTCTAAACCGGATGCATAATCGGGAAGTCAATGATACCTTGAAGGATTGCCGGATGGAACTTCAAGATATCAAGACGATTCTCTCCACGGACACGGCGATTAAATTTAACCGAATCACCAAGTACTTAACCAATTACTCGATTGTCAAGGCGTGTAGCACCATCGAATACAGTTATAAGAAGATAATTGCCGACTTTTTTGAATCCGGACAGAGCATCTATGTCAAAAAGTTCATATCTGAGAAAGTGCGACGTGATTCGTCTAATCCTAGTCTGACAATAATCAATCAGACTTTAAAGTCATTTGACGTGCACTATAACGATGAATTCAACAGAGTAATCAAACAGAGCAAAAAACGATATAATGATTCTCTAGAAAAGCTTCGGGAAGCGAGAAACACTGTTGCTCACGGCGGCAACATAACAACAAATGTTGATTTTGTTATACTTCATTTCCAGGTTTGCAGAGAAATGCTGACCGCTCTGGATGGGGTGCTAGAAGAAAGAAACAAAATAAGGAATAATCTTGAAGCGATTTTTTAGTAATCTCACACGCCCATATCCTCGCGACCTTCCAGTCGTGTTTCTTCAACCACCTCGTCTGCTCCTTGTCGCGTTCGACGTTGCGAGCGATTTTCTGGTCCCAGTATCGCCTATTGCTCTTTGGTGCTCTGAAGCACTTCGGACACTTGTGCCAGAAACAGCCGTCAACGAAGATGACTGTCCTGCGCGACACCATCGTGATATCCGGTGTACAGCGGATTTCGGGGAAACGGTGCCGGAGCGAGTAGCGGTAACCGAGCCGATGCAGCGCTCGCCGGAGCTCAAGCTCCGGCTTCGTGTCCTTACCGCGAATCCGCGACATGATGCGGCTTCGCACCTCTTTGGAGAACTTGTCCGGCATCCGTGGGACGAAGCGTCAAGGCATTATAAATATTCAGCAACGAGGCTAAGAAATCTGCTTGGCGAGGAAGGTAGTCGCATACAGCGCAGCGGCTATCCTCGTCGGGATGGCGTCCTTCTCGATTTTGATGATTCGATTGTTGTTCGGGACGAACGCCTCGGCGAACTTGCTCTCAGGGTAGTGTTCGTCGACGACCTTCTTGACGCACTCGAGAATCTCTTCGGGTCCTTCGCCGTCCTTGATGTGACAGTACCGTTCCTGCAACGTCCGTGCGTCGGGGAGCTTGCGGAACTCCTTCTCGACGGCTTTTTTGAAGGTGGTGGCGCCGTGCGCCTGGTCGATGAGCTTCTCGGCTTGTGCGAGCGTCGGCTCTGCCTTCTTCCAAGATTTCATACCGCTTCCCTGGTGGATGCGGGCTTTCCAGATAAAGCGCTCCTTCGTGAAATCCGAGTCGAGATTGTCGAGATCGACGCGGAAGCTCCTTATCTTGAGATAGGGGGTATGCATCTGGAACTTCGCGATGATGCGGCGTTCCGCCGGCTCGCGCCGTTTCCGTTTTCGTCCGTCGAGCTTGTACGGCGGTTCCTTGTGCGCCGGGTGCGGGTTCGGCTTCTCCGGCAGCTTCCATCCAGCATCTTTCTTGATGGCTGCGGCGACGGCTGCTGACATCGGAACGCAGACTGCGTTCCCGATAAGCTTGTACTTCACGGATTCGTTGTTCCCGACGAATTGGTATGTGACGGGGAAGCCCATGAAGCAGCCAATCTCCCGGATGGTGGGGAGCCGATATGATTCACCGTTGTTCTCGTGCTGCTTTTCCGTGCCGAAGAGTATCGATTCTCGCGAGATGGCGGACTGCGTTGCCATGACTGTTCTGCTTGGACGGTCGAGTCGCTCCGGGAAGCTCATGACACCCATGAAGCTGTGGTCCTCCTTGAGGTGGCGCGCCCGCTTCCATTCGTGAACCTCGACGCGGGTATCGTAGAAGTGGTCCGTCAAGTCATCGGCAGGAATCTTGAATCCGAGGACGGGATCCTCAACCTCGCTTCGCTTCTTCTTGTCCGGCGAGCCGAGCGTCTCCATGACGTGGCGCATCGTGACCCATTCCTTCTGGGTGCGTGTCTTGATAGGCTCGGGGAACTCGCCGCAGAGAAATCTTGTCCTCGTCTGTGGAGCGCCGTAGTCTGCGGCGTTGAAGACACCGCGCCGCTTGATGTCGAGCGCGACGTCGCTCGCCTTCTTCCTGATACCCATCCTCTTGAGGAGCGCATCGTCGAGGGCGAGGTCGGAGAACGTGTACTTGTCCTTGACGTATTTCCCTGAATTCGGCACGTTCTCGAGCACCCAGTATTTCAGGACGCTGCCAGGCTTGTGCTTCTTGACCGCGACTATCTGGAGATACTTCTCGATGAGCATGATACCGAGCGTCTTGTCGGCCTTGCCCGCCTTGTTCGAGCCGGAGAACGAGACGCACGGCGGCGAACCGACGATGACTTCCGTGTCCGGAACTATCTCGTCGATACGCTCGGACGGGATGGCAAGGATATCGCCTTTCAAATCCTCATAGCAGTCGAGACCAGGATGCCTACATCCTGGATGGTTGAACTTGTGCGTCTCCTGCGCAGGGCGCCAGTTGTCGAGGGCGAAGACTACTTCGAACCCTTTCTCACGGAAGCCTTCGGAGAATCCTCCGGCGCCGCAGAAGAAATCTGCCACTCTCATGCTTAGAAGTGGACGAGGGGCCATTTATAAATCTTCCGATCATCTGGCCAGTGCTCTCGAGACGGAGACCGGAAAATCATGCGTTCCGAGCCATCAATTTCCGGAGGAAGCCCTTATTGAGCCAGAAGCACTTCTTTGTCACCATCTTCCCGCCCGGCGCGAGGTCCTTGTCCGCCGCGTTCCTGCCATGCGGGCGCACGTGGACGATTTCCGTTGAGGATTCCTTCGGCAGCTTATCTGCCGAGCCTTTCTTTATGAGACGGACATACTCGGTCCATTCTCTCTTCATCGTCTCGTTCTCTTCTCTCGACGGGCTCCAGAAGAATGGATTGCCTATCGTGAATTCTCGCGGCTTTTTCCGGTCCTTGCCCATGAGCGGCACAAAGAGGATGCGCTCGACCTGCGCCCTGAACTCGCTCGTTTCCCAATTCTCCTGCACGAGCTCCATGTGCTTGAAATAGGGGAATGATATCGCCTCGAAGGGCAGCCTTGTCTTCTCGTTGACGGGAAATATCTTGACCGTGATGCCCTGCTTCTCGAACTCCTCGAGCTTGGTGCTGTTCTCCTTTGCGCCGAGGCAGCGGCGGATGATGGTCGCCTTGTATTGTTTTGAGGATGGCTGCGAGACGCCGAATCCTTTCGCAAGCTCGCCAATACTCTTTCCGTGGAACTTCTTCAGATGGGCGAGCACCTTCTCTTCGAAATCGTCCACGTCGAGGATGTTCAGGTTATTGACGAGCGATTCGAACTTCACTCCTTCGATGCGCTCCTCCCAGAGTTGGCGAGTGAATGTCGGTTTGAATGAAAAGGAACGTTCCTTCGCAAGCGTCTTGCTTTTCGGCTGCGGAACGAGGCGGCCTATCCCTGATGTGCACGCTCCAATGTAGGTCGTCAGGCTCTCGCTGAGTTCGTGGGCGCGTCCTTCGTCGACCACCGTCCAAATCTTCGTCCAGTCCCGCTCGAAGAACTTCATGTCCGTCACACGGGCATCCCAGAGCAGGACGCGGAGCGTCACGAACTCGGATTTCGGCTTCTCGGGGATGTGCTCATAGAAGATGAAAAGAACGTGCTCGACCTTCTTCCGTATCGATGCGGTCGTCCACGTCTCCTTAATCAGCTTCTCATAGTTGATGGCGGAGATCTTCGTGCGCTCCTTTATCCGCGTCTTCCTGACGCTTCTTATGATTGGGACTGCTTTCAGCTCCACCCGCGCCTCCTTGAAATCGGGCTCAGGGCTGCTGTTTTTCTTGATGCCAAAATATTCTTCGTAGAAATCGCCGACCTCGCTCTTTCCGTGGACGCTTCCATCATCCTTGAAAGCGAAGGGCATCACATCCTTCAGGCGTTTTCCCTCGAGCCTCTTGGCGAAGGTGAGAATGCTGACGGGGTTCGTTTTATTGTATTCCGTCATCTGTCTGGTCTAGCATCTCCTTCTTAAAAAGTTGTCTGTTGAGGAGGTCTGCGACCTCATCAAGAACACGTCTGATGGCAAAATCGACATAGGTCTTGTCCAATTCGCATCCGAGGAATTGTCTGCCTGTCTGGAGCGCCGCTACAGCTGTGCTCCCCACACCCATGAATGGGTCCAGGATTATGTCTCCGGGCTTGCTGGAGGCCTCTATGAGACGTTTTAGGACTGCCAGGGGCTTCTGGGTGGGGTGAGCGGAGCCGCCTTCAGTGCTACGCAATCGTTCTTTTCCCATTAGGATTGGGGTGATGAAGAGATTCTTCATGACCCCCTGGCTTGGGAAATTGAAAGTGACCTTGTTGAGCTTGACCTTCTCGTTGACCGCGTAGACGATGTATTCATTGGCGAAGACCCAGTTCGTCTTGCTAAGGCGGGGCGGCGGGTTGGTTTTGCTCCAGACGAGGAGGTTCCGGAAGAACCAGGCTTCCCGGAAGATACCCATGTAGATGGGGATTTGTTCGGTGCTGCAGAACACGTAGATCTGCCCGGTCGGTTTTAAGACCCGTTTGAGCTCTTTCATGACCGGAACGGGGTCGAAATTGTAATCCCAGTCGCCGAAGTCCTTCCGGATATGCCGCCCGTCATAGACAAGGTCCTGCTTCTTGGAGATGTTGTAGGGTGGGTCGGTCACGACGAGATCAACGCTGTCATCGGGAAGCTGTCGGAGATACTCGAGGCAATCCATACAGGCGATGGTATTCAGTCCCATGCCTTGTAACGGGTTGCACTTTCAGAAATCCGGGACTCGGAAAATGTACATCAAAAAAAGAAGTTTTAGTCGCGACCCTCACTAGAACCATCCTCAAACCCGTCCTGGTACAGCTTGTTCAGGACGGTGTCAAGCTCCTCCTTCGTCTTGGCCATCTTGACTGCTTTCCGATATCCCTCAAGGTACTTGTCCGCCATAGCGTTCACCACCTATTCTCGCAACAGATCGTCGAAATCGATGTAGTCATGCGGGTTCTCCACGTTCCGGAACTGGCGCAGCCGATCATCCCGGAAGAACCGCTTTCCTTTCATCTCCACTATTGGTAGTTGGGTCACCATAGGTTATCGCCTCCAGAAAGAACCAGCCCGGAGCCACACATTAGCCGCTCTCCGAAAACGTATTACAAACTTGAAAAAGTTTAAAATGTCATACTCGCTCTTTCTCGTCAAAATGAATGACTCGATACCGAACCTCATTTCAAGGGGCGAGGCCATTCTTTCACGATTACCAAATAGAACTGATAGAGCCAATGCGCGAGCAAGGATACGGTCAAAATATCGACGGATGAATGCACCCGGTGTTCTCACGAGAGAATTTGCCAGTTTGGTCGTCGGCGACGCTTGGAAAGAAGTTACGGGGTCTGATGGACGAATTGGTCAAAGACTTGCTTCAAATCACTTCAAACAAAAAGAAAACGAACAGCGCGATCTAGAACTCGAGAACCTTGAACGAGGATTTCGATATCAAGATCAAACTACAAAAATAATATTTAATGAGTGGTTCTTCGATTCTGAGAATGTTATTACTAACACGCAATATTTGCCAGCCATACGACAGTTCCAGGGTGCGAAACACGCAATCAAACAGCAAACAAAAATACATCTAACGTTAAAAGCGCTTCACAAACTCGCGGAATATGATGCTGACACAACCCCTCACAAGCAATCAGTACTCATAAAACGCGGAGAACCAATCAAAGGGTTATCACATATTGAAAACTTCCTTAAATTATCCAAGGAATATGTAAAGATACAAGACCCCTATCCTTCGCTTGAGCTCCTAAGTATTATTGAAGCAACGCCTCTCCATGTGCCCGTATCGCTTCTCATCGGAGAAATCGACCCGAAGACCAAATCCCGGTTCGAAGAACGAATAAATCTGCTGAGAAAAGCCGGACGAAATATCACCGTAACGAAGCTATTGCTAGGACAAAAAGCCCCATTTCACGACAGATTTTTCATCACGGAGAAGACATGCATAGCGATGGGAACCTCTGCTTCAGGTCTAGGGCTACGTGACAGCCTAATCTCAGAAGTGCCAAGAACGGACATTGAACAACGCTTTAACGAGTTCTTCGATACGAACGATCCCAGCCTTACAAAAGAGAAGATCTAATGCATATCAATCTCCGACGTGCTTATACATACAACTAAAGACATTCCGGACTTGATGAAAGCGGCCCAGAAAAGTAGATTTTATAAATTCCCATTTGACCCAATCAGTAGCACCGCAGGAGGAATCAGAGAGTCCTCCCGATCATCAATCCGACTCACGGCCGGGCGGGGCTACTCCTTCTTCTAGAATTCGGGCTCCAGAGCCCGTTTAAACCCCTTCTAGCGCGCCATAGCCCCACCGGGGCTACGACCGCCCCACTGGTTCTGGAGGACTCTGCGCCTTGAGTGCGGCTAATTTAGCCTTTTGCAGGGTTAAGACTTCGTCGATCGTGTTACAGTTGTAGGTTCGCAGCAACCGCCGCTTCTCCGCTTCGAGCCACTCCATGACCTCTTCTTCGTCTTTTCGATCCATGATCCTGTCGAAGATCTCCTGATTTAAATCAAGATTGGAGAACAAACGGATGTGAAGGAACGGATATGTCTGAGTAAATAATTCTTACTGCGTTTTTTCTTCTATTAAGTCGCTGAGAATAGTCGTTTTATTGCTTCTTCTCTATCTTTCTCATTAGCTCGTTCGCAGTCGTTTGTATTTTTTTGAGGATATCTTTCTCGTCAATGAACAAGAGTCTCCTCTCCTCCATGAGGAGCTTGCCCCTGACCATCGTGTGTGTCACATCATTGCCTGTTGCACAATAAACGATGTTCGAGATCACATTGCTCTTGGGAGCGAGAATGATGGGGCTCAGCGTGAAACTATCCGTTCTAATCAGGATCAGATCCGCTTCCTTTCCCTCTTCAATGCTACCTACTCTGTCGTCGATGCAAAAACACTTCGCCGCATTAATTGTCACCATATCCAAGACATCCTGCGCATCGAGGGTCTTCACGCCGTAAACGCCTTTCTGCACCAACAAGAGGGTCTTCATCTCCCTGAAGAGATCGGTAGAGTTGTTCCATATGCCGCCGTCGGTGCCGAGCCCCACGACGACCTTGTTGTCCAGAAGCTTCTGGACTGGGAAGAGCCCGTCGTTGAGTTTCAGCTCGGCTGAGGGCGTTATGATCACTCTCGCGCCTGACTTGCCGACCTTCTTGACATCCTGTTCGGTAAGCTGATTGCCGTGAACTATGTGGAGCTGCGGATCGAGTAGTCCGTGCTCGTTCAGAATGTCAATCGTCGATTTCTTGAACTTCTTCTTGATGATGTCGGAACGTTCTTTGCACTCGAGAATGTGTCCGTGCTTCAGGAGACTTCCATATTGTTGCAGGGCGACGAGTCGCTCCTCATCCATGTTTTCCTCGGCGGGAACGGTGAGGATTGGGATGATCCCCGCATCCATGCACAAGTCTATGAATGTCTCGTTGTCGATACCAGTCTCATTCGTGAAATCGAAACTGGTGATGGCTCCGCGCAATTTGCTGGTCGTCATCGCAGCGACAAGCTCTTTGACGAAGAATTGGGAGAATGGGAAGTCATTCACGAATGTGATCCCGTTCTTGATGCATTCGCAATAATTCCCGAGCGCGCCTGTCCCGAGCTGTTCCTTCGTTTCATTGTCCCAGATTCTGTTCAAGAGCGGATCCGTGAATTGCTCGAAGAGTCGCAGGTTATCGCCTAAGCCCTTATAGAGGAACGCATCCGAATGGAGGTGACTATTCATGATCCCCGGCATCACTACCCTGCCCGTCGCATCGATGCGCTTGATCCGTTCTTTGATGCCAATATTCGGGGCAATCTTCTTGATCCTTCCATCCTCTATTAAGATGTCGGCCGAGATGATGTCTCGGTTTGCATTCTGCGTTATAATCAACCCATTCTGTATCAGTACAGGTCCACTGTGACGCCCCGCCCCAGTCCGTCCTTTCGTCCTTGCGCTCATAATCTGCCCCTAGTCATCTCTCTTTTTTAATTCTATTGTTTCACCAGCCTTCACGAGGGTTTATATGCACCGAATAGCTCTTTGAGCAGGTCGAGCATACCACAATAGATGGGTTCCTCACCCTTCATCCAACTCGTTTTATGGAAGAACTCCTCTCGTCGATGACCTGTTTTGTGGCTCTTCATAAATGCGTTCTTCAGATCCTCAACGTTCGAACGTGAGATGTTCTTTCCGCCGAGATATTTAGGTCGTTCCCGAATCATTGCGGGCACCCCTAGTCTTGTTGCTGCGTCCCTGAGCATTATTTTCTCTCTGTCTCGAGAGATCTTCTGCTCTGAGTTCAAGCCGGCAGAGAATGAGACTATCCGCTCATCGAGATACGGGACCCTCAACTCAAACGCATGTGCCATTGAAACGCGATCATACTGCCATAACTGGATATTCGGAAGCTCTTGCCTGACATCGAAATGGGTGGTCTCTTGAATCCGATCCTCCTGTTCTAGTCGGCTAAGATGTTCCTTAATCAGGTCATAGTTCCTAAATTCCTTTCCGAATGTTCTCGTATATATCTCGAAGTTGCTCTTGATCTTCTCGAAGTAAGCACCAGGCCTGCGATGTTTGGGGTATCCAGCAAACATCTCATCAGCTCCTTGACCGCAATACCCGACTTTTCCGTGTTCTGCCATCTCTTTACATAGACACCATATTCCGAAAGAATCAAAACTCATGTCCTCCAAATGATAGATATATTCTCTGAATTCATCGACAAATCTCTTTTTCGGGGAGACAACATTCAAAGACAGCCCATAATGTGCTGCAAGCTTCTTCGAGAGGATATAATCCTCGTCGTCCTTCGCTTCACTGTATGTGAATATCTCCACACCACTCTTGCCAAAGTTCTCGATGATGCTGTGGAGTAATGTCCCTGAATCGAGACCGCCAGACAACATCATCAGGATTGGTCGATGCGGGTCAACTTGCTCCCTTACAGCTGCTGTGATTAGGTCTGCCAGACCGTCTGCCGTGCAGACTTCAGTTAGTTTTCTTGTCTCTTGTTCGTAGCTGAAATAGGTTCTAGTCGTCTGTTTCCCTTCTTTCGAGAAAGTGACGTATTTCCCAGGTTCGACTTGGTGGATGTTCTTGAAGATTGTCGAACGTCCAAGCGGATAACCAATGATGAAGAAGTCTGCAAGCGTCTCTTCATCAATCTGAAAATCCACACCTTGCGCCAGGATTGATTTTACTTCGCTGCCGAAACAGACCTCGTCTTGCGTCACATTATAGAATAGTGGTTTTATTCCAGTACTGTCTCGAAAGAGTGAGATGCTATGCTCCTGCTTATCGTACATCGCAAATGCAAACATTCCCCGGAGATCTTTCACGGCGTCGAGCCCATTAGCCGTCATATGCGCTAGCAAGGTTCGACTGTCTGAGTTGTTATCTTCTCGTTGATCGCTTCCAGGATTTAGTTCCTTGAAATTATAGATCTCCCCATTGAAAACCATTACATACCGGTCGTTCTCAAGTGGTTGTATGCCGTTTTGTTCGTCCGTGATGACTAGTCTGTTCGTCGCAAGGGAGCATCGTCTGTCGGAGTATAATCCTTTCTGGTCTGGTCCCCTGTGTTCGAGTATGTTGAGAATGCCTTCTGATGCGGGACGATTGAAAACTCCGTTGATGCCACACATATTCTCACCGTCAACGTTCTCAATAGTTTTTATTTCTTAATCCACCATTTGTTAATGATCAGATTATCCGTCGGTGTCGTATAGAAGAAACGGACCGCATCGCTGATTGAGGTGCAGATCGGCTCGCGTTTGTCGTTGAGCGAGGTGTTCAGGACGACCGGGACCCCTGTGCGTCGTTCGAACTCCTTGATGAGTGCGTGGAACGGGTCGCTTTCGTCCCGTACCAATTGGACCCTGGCGCTCCCGTCGACGTGTATCGCGCCCGGAATCTCTCGTAGCGCGGCGAGAGACATCTCCACCGCTTTCGTCATGTGCTCTGTCGCTTGTCCGAAATCGAAATACTGCTTCTCCGAGATGATCCCTGCGGGCGCGACGGGTCGCCAGGGTTCCCTTTCTTTGATTCCGTTCATCCTGTCTCTGACGTCGATGCTCCTCGGATCGCCGAGAAGGCTTCGATGCCCGAGGGCTCGCGGACCTAATTCCGTTCTTCCTTGAACCCATGCGACGATCTCGCCTCTTGCCAGTAGCTCCGCCCCTCTCTCATCCGGAGACTCAACGAATTCGGCGTTCAGCCCGTTCCTCTTCACGAATGCGTAGATCGCCTCATCTGTTATGTCTGGTCCGAGGTAGATTGAGTGCATCTTCTCCGGTTTGTCCCCGAGCTCTAACGCGCCAAGATATGCTGCGCCCACGCAGACGCCCGTATCGCTCGCCGCCGGTTGAATGAACATCTTCTTCACCCATGGCATCCTGCTGAGTCGTCCATTCATGCGGCAGTTCAGGGCAACACCTCCTGCCATCAGGAGATTCTCTTGCTCGTGGACCTTGCTCGCGTGAGTCAGTATGCTCATCACCGTCTCTTCTAGTGTCAGTTGGATGGTGGTCGCGAAATCCTTCTGTTCTTGTGTGTAGGGCATGTTCGGATCTTTCCTGAACTTCTCGAAGAGCGTATTGTAGTCGGCGACAATGGAATACCGTCCATTCTTTAGCCGGATAAGTTCGGGGAAATCCGTCATCCTTTTGCCGTAGCCCGCCAATGCGGTCATCTTTCCCTCTCCGTAGCCGTGCGCACCTAATCCGAGAACCCTTGATGCGTCGCTATACATGAAACCAAGGCTGTCTTCCATGGCGTATTGGTCGATCTTCTCCAGTTTATCGCCCTTCCCTATCCAGAGCGAGGTCGCTATCCAGTCCCCTAGACCATCTATTGCGGCAACGAGCCCTTCGCTAAAACCGCTGGCGTAGAATGTGCTCGCAGCATGCGCTAGGTGATGGTGGACGAACGACGTCTTCTTCTCTTGAGGATCCAGCTCTTTTGCATATTCTCGCAGCGCCTTGCCTGCGAGATCAAGCTTGAGATAGTCGGTGCCTCTCCATCCAACATGAACTATTCTGTCGACCTGGTCGATGGTTATACCGGCATCATCGAGAACGTGGGCGACAGCGAGCCTTGGCGGCGTTCCGTTCGCTTCGATCCCGAGATGGTGTTTCTGCCGTGAGAGGCGCTCTTCCTCGACAGCATATGCTATCTTCCCGTCCATGCAGAGTGCTGCGCCGACATCATGCGTATATGAGTTCACCCCTAAGATAATCATTTCTTCGCCCCCGTGACGACTTCTTCGAGCCGTTGTTTGTGCGACCATAAGCAGCCAGGGCACTTGTCCGTGAATGTTCGGTTCCGATCGATGAACCGGGCATACTCCTCTTGTCCGCTCAGGTCGAATACACTCGTCTCAGATATCGCTCCGTCTGGGCAGATAACGAGACGCCCGTCATTGTTCACCGAAAGGTCGAAGATCCCGCCTTTGCAGTTATAGACGAATTCGTTGTTGAAGAAGCGCGTCAACCTCTCGAAGGTGAAGTCATCATCAATCAGCAGGGCACCATTCTCTTTCATCTCCAGGAGCTCGGTCGTCAGTTGTTTCACGGCGTTCACGTCATTCTTAATGGAGAGGTTGCCAGTTGTGCTGCGATTCAGGTCGTTCACCATCATGATCATGAGCTTAGTCGGGATCCGCAAAGAGGAGAAGTAGCCCACCATCTCTGGAATCTCCTCCAGGTTCTCTCGGGTCACGACGGTCGATATCTGCGTCTGGAAGGCGTACTCTCCCTCGCTTATCCTCGTGAGAATGCCCTTCATCTTCTCAGTCAGTCTCTTTTTCGAGCGCACGTTCGTCGTCTGCTCGTTGTGGTCGACAGAGATGCAGAGAAAATCGAGACCTGCCGTATTAAGCTCCGAGAGTTTCCCCTCGTCCAGACAGCTTCCGTTCGTCGCGATCGTCACAAAGGCGTCGCGTGACGCTGCATATGCGGTGAGTTCCACCAGATACTTCTTGAGGAAGGGCTCCCCTCCTGTAATCACGAAATCCCTGTTTCCGAGACGATAGGCGATGTCGGAAACGTGCTTCCAGCTATCCGGTCCTAAGTCAGGGCCTGATCGTACATGAATCTCTGAGCAGTAGTCGCAGTCGATGTTGCAGTCTCTGGTGATCCTCACGCATGTCAGGACGGGATGGATCACTCCGCTGCACGCATCTTCTACGCTTCTGCGATAGGCATCTTGTTTGTACTGTCGTATCATCTTCCTTTCACCGCTCGGGGTTCGCGACCATAGATGCTCGCCTCTTGTATCGCGTGGGACAGGCAGCTCAACGAATCAGTCATCCTCGGATCCACATAGTTCTCGACCAAGATTGACAGATCCGTGCACCCGATGATGATGTTCGCGTGGGCGCCATAGTCGTTTGCGAGCATCCGTCGGAATCTCTGTCGAGGATTCTGCCCGCTCAACGTGCTCATTATTACATCATACACCTTCTGCCGGTCTTGGGGAGCGACTATCTCAACATCGCTCAGATGTCGATGGTACAGTCCTCGTTCGAACGTCGTCGGTGTTGACAGGAGCAGGGCTTTCTCCACCCCCTTCCTCTTGAGCGTCTTGCACGTCTCTTCAACGATGCTCAAGACCGGTAGGTCCGTCTGCGATCTGAGATGGTCGATGAAATAATCCAGGGAATTGCACGGGAAGCCGATTATCTCCGCGCCTGACTGTTCCAAAGCGTGAATGGAGCGTGAGAGCATTCTCTTGACGGCCGCTTCATTGGCGATGTCCACGGTGATGTCGGGGATGGGGAGATTATGGATGATCATCTCGGGAAAATCTTCGTCTTTACTCGCTCCGAAGTCTTCCTGGAATCTGCGTACGATATCCTTGTACAAGAGCGCGGTCGATTCAGGCCCCATGCCGCCAATGATCCCAATCTTCCTGTAGTCTGCCATTTCATTCACGCCCTAGAAGGTCATCCAGTTTCTGGAGACAATCATCCTGTGTCCGATACTGTACATACGCGACCTTCCCAACAGTGCCGAGCCCTAAGACGAGATTGCTGTAGTTCTTTCCCTCCTCCAGGAGCAAGACGATATTGGTCTCCAACGCAGAGGCCCACCCGAGCTCGATGTGGACGCCTCCTGATGGTGGATTCCCAGGGATTGCGATGAAGAGATCCGAACTCTTGATGGCGAGATAATCGATCGGTGTGCAGGTCTCGGGCGGCATCCAGTCCTTTCCCCACCCTTCTCTCGCATGGGCGTTCTCTATCTGATAGCCGTTCTTCTCGAGGACCGCCATTATCTGCGTGATGAACGCTCGCTTCTCCTCTTTCAGAACCCCTGTCCTCGAATCCAGATAATCTGCGAACGGTGCACCGAGAAACGCGCTCTTGCTCATCTTTGCGCCTCTTGCAGGTTGAGCGTGTGGCCGAGCCCGGAGAGGACCCAGAGGCCCCACCAGAAAGAGTCGTACATCGCATAGTGATAGAAACCGGGAAAGAAGAGCCTGAAGGATTGCGCTTCTGAACCTGAGAGCGGCGCATTCTTGAGCCCGACGTTCAGTCGCTCTTGAAACTCGCGCAGCTCGACGTGCGGAGAGCCGGGCTCCACGGAAATCTTCTCCCGGAAGCCGTTGCCGATATGCCATCCCCATCGCGCATAAGTGTCTTCAGGCATTGACGTGGGGGGGAGTAACGCCAGACCTTCGCTGATTGCGAGCCCCCAAGCGACCGACCGATCATCATTCATGGCTCTTGATTCGAGCGTGCCGGTGCCGATGGCCTGTATTCCATGCGCCAACGCAGCGCCACTCCTGACGATCGTCGATGTATCGGTTAAGGCGCCGTTCAAGCAGGCAGTTGAACGTTCTGTCGGGAGCTGGAGATGATTGAGTGCCAAGCCGAAACAGGCACTCTCCCGGACATACGGGTGCGGATCTGTGCGGATAATCTGCTCCAGCATATCGTCGATCTTCTCGTTCGCCGTTCCGAGGAAAGAATATCCTAGTCCGAGCGCTGCCATATCGCGGAAGAAGCTATTCTCCTCGCCGGGCAGTCGGAGTAACTCGCCGTACTCTTGAAGCCCTTCGTTCGTTCCCGCGAAGGCCATGCTTACATACCAGCAACTACAAACCTTCACATAGGGATTCTCTTCTGAACGCAGGTTCTCAACAGAAGCGGCGAACTCAGATGTATCGCCCTGGAAGATCATCGAGTGTGCGAGCCCCGCAGCCGAACGGATCTTCCAGTGATCATGGCGGAAAAACGGTGCAAGCACCACTCTTTTCTCGTCATCGCCCTTGCCTAATCCACTCAAACCGTAGGAAAGGAGCGCCACCTTCTGCTCTTCACAATCTCCCTTCGCGAGTCTCCCCGCAAGTGTTCGAGAAGCCTCTTCCCGTCCCAGATATCCTGACAGGCCGAGGCCGATGATCGCCGCTCGACGGACGAATGAATCGTGATGATCCAGATAGTGCTCGTTTCCGCTTTCTGTTTGCGCCATCAGTCCCGCTGCAATCAGGGAGCCGGCGAGTGCAGGTGGCGTCCTGCACGAACTCTCCAACAGAGGAGCGCCTTCTCCGAGTCGCGAAAGGCCCTCGCTCATCAGGCGTGCGTTCTCAACGTAGAAATGCCCCTCATCCATCTTTCTCACCTAGATGGGATGGGAATGCCTGCTCGCCGTCCAACGCATTCGTCAGGACAATCGGACAGAGCCGAACATATGGTGAATCGTCCGGCAGCGCATATTTCTTCATGAACGTGCACCGTCCTGCCTCAAGCTTCACCGGCCCATGGCTCTTCATCCCTTCCATCGTGTCGGTCAAGAGGCAGCAAGGATAGGATGTGCCATCGACATCGATAAAGATATCCTTTCCTGTCGGGCACGGGGGATTCACCGCCAGGGCGGTCCCTTTACGGGCGAACGCCTGCTCGAAATATGCGGGGATTCCTTGCGTACGCGCAATCTCCAGGGCGTGTTCGACGAGCGGAAACCATCTCTCCGGGCCATACATGACGACCGAATTGTGCTCGCTCGAGGTCGGGTAGAGGTAGGAGATGCTCTTCGCGAACCGTGCTTCCGAGCATATATTCTCCAGACCTTCCGCACTCTCGACCGAGAGAACATGATGGATGTTGATCTCGACGCCGCGCCGATGCGCTTCATGCAACGCGTCCAGTATCTTCTTCTCGGACGCGTTGTAGGTGACGTAGAGCTCCGCGCCGCTCTTCACGATCGCGTCCATCTTTCCGTTGAGCTCGATCGCGTTCGTCAAGAGATGGATGTGGCGTCCTTGCTCCGCGAGTAGGCCGAGGAAGCTCTCGAACGCAGGATGGAGCAAAGGCTCGCCGCCGGTGAGGGTCACGGTCTTTGGTTGAGCGGAGTCCACTATCTCCTTGAAGGTCTCGAACGGCAGATCTTCGCCGGTCAGGCGGAGGTAGCAGAAGTCGCAGCCTTTGTTGCATCTCCGGGTGATATTGAATGCAGCGTCCATCTCATTTCCCCTTCTTATACTTCCAGCAGAGCGGATCCGGTCCGAACGGGTCTCCAGTGATCTGATACGCGATTGCACGGCAACCGCCGCAGATCTCGACCTCCTCGCAAGACCCGCAGGAGCCCGAGAGCTTGCTGTGATACTCTTTGCATGCCTTGGCGAAATCGTTGTTCAGCCAGATCTCTGCGAGTCCAGTCTTGAGGACGTTGCCCATGCTTATCGGCAGCCCGGCGCAAGAATATACCTCGCCATTCGCTTCGATGTGAGCGCTCATCCCCATACGATTGCACCCCTCATTATTGAGAAAGGGTATGCGATGTTGTGTCCCTTGCAGTTTTCCAATCTCGTCCAGCAGATAATGGAGCTCTTCTCCCTCAACAACCCATTCTCGTTTGCACCGGGTTGTGGGAATTGCACGGTCCAAGATGGGTTGTATGCCTTCTTTGAGCGCCCACTCCCATGTCTTGATGTAGGAGGGAAAATTCTGTTTCAACGTCTTCATGAGGATATTGAGCGGCAGTGCGGAGGTATATCCTGCTCGCTTCAGCTCAGCGATGCCTGCGAGCTTCTCTTGGTGCGACCCTTTCTGATTAGAGAGTGCGTCACTCACCTCTTCTTCGATCGTCTCGAAGCTGACGCCGACATTTACTCGGTGTTTCGCGAGTAGCCTAGCGTTCTCCTCGGTCACGAGCGTTCCGTTCGTAACAAGTAATATCTCTGTGTCGAGACCAGTGAGATGGTCAAGGACTTCTTCGAGTGACGGGTAAAGGAGTGGTTCCCCTCCCGTCAACTGGATCTTTTGCATCCCGAGCTCTTTCGCTTCGTCAAATATCTTCTTCGCCGCCGCGGAGTCCCAGCCACCTTCTCGACTGCCGTCGACATAACAGAAGACGCAGTCCAGATTGCAAGCGCCTAGAAGCGCGAACGAGAGATAGGTCAACTTGCCTTTTTCTTCAGGATTTGTATTGTACCACGGGTCGAGCGGTGCCTTCACGGAATCACCTCATAAGGAACCTTATTGTGCTCACAATATCGTTGTAGATCAAAGAAGAGCGTGTCTTCCATGTGCTCGCGGCCGCTGAAGCGTATCCCTTCGGCCGAGAATCTAAGGGAGAACTGTTTCTCTGGTGTGAAGAGCTGCCCCGCATGCAAAGATATTGCTCGCGGGTCATCAATATCGGTGAGCAACTTCTTGATAACAGTGTAATATTCCCAGCGTACACTGGCCATAAATCCGTGGGAGAATGGCATTTGGACTTCCCCATCTTTGATATACGCATCTGAATTAGTGTCTCGGAGACGACTTATCGACTGAGCTTCAATGCTTATTGAGTTAACCACAGTCTTTCCTCGCATCGCTTCAAGAATTACCTCTAAGTGCTCGAGTGCGATAGTCATATGACAACTCTCCGGTAGTAATTTAAGAGATACAAATATCCTTTATAAATCTTTTCTCGGACTTTCCGCAATTCTTTCGGAACTGAGCATAAATTGCTTATAAACTCTTCAAGGTATTTACTAATCGGAGTTTGTCTTGCGACGTCGAATTTTTTCTCTCGAAGAGGTAACTTTTTATACCGTTTGTTATTCGTTTGCGCTTAGTTCCGTCGAGTCCTCTCGATACTCAGACCGCGTCACCCGCGGGCGGGGCTATTTATAATCGCGTTATCCTCGACGATAACGGTCAATCCTCTCAGCCCGGAGACGCGATTAGTACGTACAATTATGCCTTAAAACTCTCTCATACCGCCGAATTCTTCGAGTATCTCACCCTCCAACGATACTCTAAAAGCCACACCAAGCAGGTACGGACATACTTTCAGACCCACTTTGCCAATAAGAGCTTTGGGAGCCCCTTAGAACTCCAGAAGTACATAGAAAACCACGGGAAAGCAGAGTGCCACCTAGTCAAGACTGCCAGGGTCTACTTGAACTATTGCGAGAAGTTTGAACGGCTCCCCGAAGCGATTATAGAGAAATATCGCCGATTCTTGAAGATTCGCCATACTAACGTGGACGTCTACGTACCAGAAGATGCCATGATCCAGAAGGCATACGAGCAGGTCAAGCAGGATAGCACTTTGGAGCTCATCCTATTGGTTCTGGCGACGTCCGGGATACGACTCATCGAAGCCCTGGACTTCCTCAAGAACTACGACCAGGGACGATTTAAACAGCATCCGGGCTTTGTTTCGTATCCTGTTGCAGAGTTACGCCACACCAAGAACATCAATAACGTCTATTTACCACAGTTTGTGTACGAGAAACTACGCCATATTGACGTTTCTTACCCTGCTCTCCGGATGAGGTACCGTCGCCATGGAAGCGTCATATCCCTCAAATACTTCAGAAAATGGCACTATAATAGTAAGTCTCTTAAATTTTAGTAAATATTAAATACTTGTTCACCTCAAAA
>CAZRXH010000010.1:0-33293 GCA_964603995.1 uncultured Bacteroidota bacterium
CCATCAAGCTCCGCGTGTTTGATTTTTATCAAAGTAATACTTACTCTATCAATGTGGCAGCGAGCAGTCCTCTTCCTTCGGAGACAGGTGTTCCGTCGGAAGAGCTCATTTCACCCAAACAACATTCCAAAAACGAAAGGAGAGATGTATGATTGGTATGGACTTCGTCGCCTTTCTGATCCTCCTCATCATCAGCGTCGTTGTGTCACTTGTTCTTCACTTTGTACTGAAGATGCAGGTAAGAACGGGGCTTGAGTCTTTCATCGGGAAAGTGATCTGGGGATGGATCGGTGCGTGGCTGGGATCGCCTGTGTTCGGCTACTGGTTCCCGGGATGGAATTACCAGGGAGTGTATATCATTCCGGCGATAGTCGGGTCGTTCGCGCTGTTGGTACTCATGGTAGATCTCGTGAGATCAATCAAAGCCAGCTCTTGAGATTCTCCTCGCACGACAAGCCCGCATCACCATCGATCATCATCTGAAGATGCGGGCTGTTGGATCAGAATCCTACACCCTAAACCTTGTCAAAGTCCGGGACGGGATTAATTTCGAAACCTCGACAAGGTTTCCGCCTAGAACCCGTTCTCCTCTACAACGACTTCCTGCATCAAGCAGCTGTGGACGGCAGCGGCACATTTTCTTCCCTCGGCGATGGCCCAGACAACCAGCGACTGGCCGCGTCTCATGTCTCCGCAGGCAAAGACCTTCTTCAGGCTCGTCGCATGTGCGTTTTCGGAGTCGCCGAATTCCGCCTTCACGTTCCCGCGCTGATCGAGTTCAAGTCCTGCCTCCTTAAGTTCGTTGAGCATCCCCTCATGAACGGGATGCACGAAACCGGCGGCTATCAGGACAAGATCTGCCTTCAATTCGAATTCAGTACCGGGGATATCTACGAATTTCCCATTCTCGAACTTCACCTGAACGCACTCGAGTGCGGTGACTTCGCCTTTCTCATTCCCCTTGAATGATTTTGTGTTAATGCTCCATTTTCTTGTAACACCCTCTTCGTGGCTCGAGGAAGTGCGCAGGATCATCGGCCAGTACGGCCACGGGGTGCTGTCCGGTCTCTCGTCGGGCGGTTTGGGCAGGACTTCAAGCTGGGTGACGGACTTTGCGCCCTGCCTGTTCGACGTACCGACACAATCGGAGCCTGTATCCCCACCTCCGATTATCACAACATCTTTTCCGGTGGCGGTGATCTGTTCCTTCAGCGTATCGCCTGCGTTGACGTGGTTCTGCTGCGGCAGAAACTCCATCGCGAAATGGATCCCCTTCAACTCTCTGCCGGGAATGGGAATGTCTCTCGGCTTTTCGGATCCGCCTGCCAGTATGACCGCATCATACTTCTCAACCAGATCCATTGCCGGTATGTCCACACCGACATGCACTCCGGTTTTGAATTCAACGCCTTCTATAGTCATCTGTTCGAGGCGGCGGTCTATGACGCGCTTGTCGAGCTTGAAATCGGGAATGCCGTACCTCAACAATCCGCCGATCCGGTCATTCTTCTCGAAGACGGTCACGACGTGCCCGGCTCTGCAGAGCTGCTGTGCCGCCGCCAGTCCAGAGGGACCGGAGCCGACAACAGCAACTTTCTTTCCACTTACCACATACGCCATCCGTGGTTTGACCCAACCTTCTTCCCATCCCTTGTCGACTATGGTACGCTCGATCGCCTTTATTGTAACGGGCTCTTCGTGAATGCCGAGTGTGCAAGCGGTCTCACACGGCGCAGGGCAGAGTCTGCCGGTGAACTCCGGGAAGTTGTTCGTAGAAAGAAGATTCTCCAGCGCCTCGCGCCATTGACCTTTGTAAACCAAATCATTCCATTCGGGAATATAATTCTGGACTGGACACCCTGTATCGCCATGGCAGAACGGTATGCCGCAATCCATGCAGCGCGCCGCCTGTATCTTCGCATCTTCCCTGTGAAATCTTTTTTCGAACTCCATGAAATGCTTCACGCGGTCATCGGGAGCGTCATGCTCCAAATTGACTCTCTTGTATTCCATGAAACCAGTGGGCTTACCCATTGACGGCCTCTCTTTCCACGACTTCTTTGACTGCGCTGATTTCATCCTGCTTTTCTTTCGCCATCCTGGCTAGCGCTTTCCTGTACTCTTCAGGAATAATCTTCCAGAAGTTGTCCTTCTCCGTGCTCCAGTTCTTCACAATGTATTCGGCCCTCTTAGAACCGGTGTACTCAAAATGTTTTTGAACCATGGCGTGGAGTTCGGCAATGTCTTCATCGAATATCAGATACTCGACGGATACCATGCCATGATTGATGTACCTTTCCGCGACCTTGTTGGGGTCCCAGACGTAAGCGATTCCTCCGGACATCCCGGCAGCGAAATTGCGACCGATCTTTCCAAGCACGGCCACCCTTCCGCCGGTCATATACTCGCATCCATGGTCGCCGACTCCTTCGATGACGGCCCAGGCTCCGGAGTTACGGACGGCAAATCTTTCGCCCGCTACTCCGTTAATGTATGCCTCGCCGCTCGTCGCACCATAGAGACACGTATTTCCGATGATGATGTTTTCAGCCGGGTCAAAGGTGACTTCAGGCGGCACTTTCACGATCAATCTTCCGCCGGAGATACCTTTCCCCGTGTAGTCATTCGATTCGCCGGTCAAATCGAGTTTGACTCCTTTGGCAAGGAAGGCGCCGAAACTCTGTCCCGCGGTACCTCTCATCTCAATCTTGATCGTTCCGTCAGGGAGGCCTTCTTCGCCATACTTCTTAGCGATTTCGCCTGACAACATCGCACCTACGGTGCGGTTGATGTTCCTGATCCTTCTCTTGATACTAACGGGGGTACCGTTTTCGAGGGCAGGCTTGGCGAGTTCAATGAACTCGTGGTCGAGCTGGTTCTCAAGTCCGTGGTCCTGCTCGCGTGTGCGGTGCACGTTCGTCTCATGAAGCGGTGTCGGCTTGAAAAGGGGTTTCGTGAGATCGAGTCCGCGTGCCTTCCAGTGATCGTTCGGCCTCACCGGTACGATCCTCTCCGTTTTGCCGATCATGTCGATAAAATTCCGGAACCCCATAGCCGCCATAATTTCTCTCACCTCTTCAGCTATGTAGAACATGAAGTTGACAACATACTCGGGCTTGCCGATGAACTTCTTTCTCAACTCGGGATCCTGCGTCGCAACGCCCGTGGGACAGGTGTTGAGATGGCATTTCCTCATCATTATGCAGCCCTGCGTCACCAGAGGCGCGGTGGCAAACCCGAATTCTTCTGCGCCGAGCAGCGCCGCAATGACAACATCGCGTCCCGTCTTCAATTGTCCGTCCACAGCCAGGTAAACACGGTCTCTCAGGCCATTCAGCATGAGCGTTTGATGAGCTTCGCTCAGCCCAAGTTCCCATGGCGTGCCGGCGTATTGTATGGACGCAATGGGGCTGGCGCCTGTCCCGCCGTCGTGTCCGCAGATAAGTATATGGTCAGCATGTGCTTTGGCGACGCCGGCAGCTATTGTCCCGACTCCGGATTCGGAGACGAGCTTCACGCTTACGCGCGCGTTAGGATTGATGTTCTTCAAATCGAAGATCAGTTGCTTCAGGTCTTCAATTGAGTAAATGTCATGGTGTGGCGGCGGGCTTATCAGCGTGACACCGGCGATGCTGTGACGAACCCTGGCAATTATCTTGTCGACCTTGTATCCCGGAAGCTGTCCTCCTTCTCCCGGCTTTGCACCCTGAGCCATCTTGATCTGAAGCTCGTCGGCATTGACGAGATACTCGGCGGTGACACCGAATCTCGCGGATGCGACCTGTTTTATGGCAGACCTCATGCTGTCGCCATTCGCAAGAGTTCTGAATCGTTCAGCCTCTTCACCGCCTTCTCCGGTGTTCGACTTGCCTCCGATCCTGTTCATTGCGATCGCAAGCGAGGTGTGAGCCTCCCTGGAGATGGAGCCGAAGCTCATCGCGCCGGTGGCGAACCTCCTCACGATCTCCTTCGCGGGCTCGACTTCCTCGATCGGAATCCCTTTGCCGTTCGTGTCGAGATCATAGAGGCTCCTGAGAGTGACTCGCTTCTTTGCCTGGTTGTTTATGAGATCGGTGTATTCCTTGAAGGTCCTGTAGTCGCCCCTGCTCGTGCTGAGCTGCAGCTTGGAAATAGTCAGCGGGTTCCATAGATGGTTCTCACCGTCTCTCCTGTAGTGGTACAGCCCGCCGACGTCGAGCGTGCTCTGGTCGATCTGCAGGTCGAGCGCATGCCTGTGCCGCCTGATCGTTTCTTCCTCGAGCATCTCGAGGCTGAGTCCTTCAATCTTAGTCGGCGTGCCGGTGAAATAATTCTCGACGATTTCGCTGTCAAGTCCAACGGCCTCAAAAATTTGTGCACCGCAATAGGACTGGAGAGTGCTGATTCCCATCTTGCTGAATATTTTGAAGAGGCCCTTGCTTACGGCCTTGACGAAGTTCTTCTTGGCGGTCTTGTAGTCTTTTGTATCCGTCACAAAGCCTCTCTCGGTGAGGTACGCAAGCGTCTCATACGCAACGTACGGGTTGATTGCGTTGGCACCGTAACCACAGAGAAGAGCAAAGTGGTGTATCTCCCGCGGCTCGCCGCTCTCGACGATGATCCCAGTCCTGGTCCGCAACCCAGCCCTCAACAGTGCGTGATGGACACCTGACGTCGCGAGCAGGCTCGGGATCGCCGCAAGATTCTGGTCGACTCCCTTGTCGGAGAGGATTATCAGCGAGATCCCGGACTTCACCGCCTCCACGGCTTCGTTACAAATCTGATCCATGCGCTCACGCATGTTGTGGCGCACGCTCGGGTTGAACAGGAGTGGAATAGTAATCGACTTAAAATGTCCCTTGGCGATATTCCTTATCTTCTCCATCTGTGAGTTGGAAAGGAGTGGATGTTCAAGCTCGAGTCGATGCGCGTGGAGCGGCGTCTCAGCCAGCAGGTTCTGTTCGGGGCCTATGTAGGTCGTCAGCTCCATGACCAGCTCTTCTCTAATCGCATCGATGGGAGGATTTGTCACCTGCGCGAACAACTGTTTGAAATATCTGAATAGCATCTGGGGCCGCTCGGAGAGAACGGCAAGCGCAGCGTCGGTTCCCATCGAGCCCACCGCCTCTTCACCCTTGGTCGCCATGGGGAGGATGACCTGAAGGAGATCTTCCTTGGTATAGCCGAATATTCGCTGACGCATATGCAGCGTCTCAAAGTCGGCGTTATAGATCTGGTCGGGCGTCGGCAGGTGGGAGAGATTTATCATATTGTCACTGACCCACTTCCGGTAGGGCTTCCGGGTGACAATTTCCCTCTTCACTTCCTCGTCCTCGATTATCCTTCCCTGCTTCAGGTCGAGGATAAACATTCTGCCGGGCTGAAGCTTTCCCTTTCTCTCGACATTATCCGCATCGACGCTGAACGTACCTGCTTCCGAAGTCAGGACGACCAAACCGTCTTTGGTCACGACATATCTTGACGGACGCAAACCGTTACGGTCGAGTGTAGCTCCAATGATGTTCCCGTCCGTAAACACGACCGCCGCCGGGCCGTCCCAGGGCTCCATCATGGTCGCGTGGTACTCATAGAAAGCCTTTCTGTCGGGATCCATCAAATCGTTTTTGGACCATGCCTCAGGTATCATCATCATCATGGCATGAGGAACGCTTCTTCCACTCATGACAAGGAGCTCGAGCACTGAATCGAAGGTCGCGGAGTCACTCTGTCCCTCCATGATTATAGGGAGCATCCTTTTGAGATCCTTGCCGAAATAAGGCGACTCCATCACATGCTGGCGTGCCGCCATCCAGTTCTTGTTCCCGCGCAAAGTGTTGATCTCACCATTGTGCGCGATCATCCTGAATGGATGTGCGAGATCCCAGGTCGGGAAGGTGTTAGTCGAAAAACGGAGATGAAGCATCGTCATCGCCGATTTCATGTCCTTGTCGTTCAAATCTCTGTAGAAAGCCATAAGCTGGGGAGCAAGGAGCATTCCCTTGTATACCAAGGTCTTGCTGGAGAACGACGGGACGTAGTACTCGCTTCTGTCGCAGTCCAGCTCCATGCGAACCCGATGATCTATTATTCTCCTAATGGCATAGAGCTTTCGCTCGAACTCATCCTGGTTGGTGATACTCTTAGCGACTCCGATGAAGCACTGTCTTATAAACGGTTGGGTTGCTTGAGCACCTTTTCCTGGTACAGTCGGATCCACCGGCACGTCTCTCCATCCGAGGAATCTCTGGTTCTCATCGATGACGATCTTCTCCACGATATTCTCGACGGCTTTTCTCCTGATCGGGTCCTGAGGCAGAAACATAACACCCACGCCGTATTTCCCCTCGGCTGGAAGTTTTATCTTCCTCTCCGCTGCGACTTTGCGGATGAATTCATCCGGCATCTGGATCAGGATGCCGGAGCCGTCTCCTGTCTCCGGGTCCGCACCGACCGCTCCACGATGCTGAAGGTTCTTCAGTATGTCGAGTCCCTTATCTATGATTGAACGCGATTTCCTCCCCTTCACATCGGCTACAAATCCCATCCCGCACGCGTCGTGTTCGAATGCGGGATCGTACATTCCCTGTGTCATCGCACCCTTTGTCTGGTCATCGTATTCGTCCCGCCCCGACTCACGGCGGGATTGCTCTGACTGCTTGTCTTCCTCAACCATTATTTCGTCTCCTGCAAAGATTTTTCACAATATATTTATAACTCAGCGGGGACTTGTTTGCAAGCATCTTTTTTAAATAGGCAGAAATTCTCCCTTACTTATTAAACTTTTGGGCTAATTATTTGCAATAATTAAGGCGAATCCATCTCATTCTACTAATTGGGAATACTTCCTATAGTTTCGACGACTTTGCAGCGACCGGGCCGGGAGGAAAGGAAGGAACACTACCCTTGGCAAGAGTAGAACGAGCCTCCGGAAGAGTATTGGGCAGTCAGGATCAGGGAACAGACGGAGGCAAGGCCAGGCAGTCTCGCCTCCGTCTCACGTGCAAATATTCGCTAGCGCGTAACAACATGCGAACCACTTTGGAGATCACTCACGCTTGTCTATTGACATCGGGAAAATCTGAGTCTTGCTGTGAACTCAGACCAAGGTCGCTATTTCCATCCCTTGAATGGCGCCAGGTGTTTATGAAAATGTCTGATCAATACCTGGTAGTGAAGGTCCTCATTGCGTTCCAGGCAGCTATAGATCCGACTTCTGAAGATGTACTCCGACCTGTCGTTCTTCTCCGTGAGCACTCTGCCGTAGGTCACGTGGAGCGCCTGGCGAACGTCCGCTGAATCGAACAAGCCTTCGAGTTCACTGTCCGTGTAGTCCTTTCCGGCTTTGATCTTCTTCATATCGGCCGTAACATGATAGCTCTTTCTTTCAGTGTCGTAAAGGCTGACTGAGAAATCCAGTATTTCCCTGAACAGCGCGGGGTCTCGCATGGCGATGACCCTCAACGCCTCAAGATAGCTCGTACCGGCAGTCTTCACGTGGATGAGTGTCTGCTCCAGCGAACCGACCGCGTCGTACACTCTGAACTTATCGCTGCCTGAATGAAAGCTTACCTTGTAAGTACCGAAATACTTCGAGATCGCTACATGCTTCAAGTAGTGATCCTTGAACAGCTCGATGTCTCCCTTGTACTCGATCCCTTTTTCAAAATCGCCCACGAAGCGAGGGGCAAGGCTCACGAAGCTGACTTCCATTCTTTTCAGCTCGCTCACGATGAAGAAATGCTCGAAAGGTGTCGTCACTGTGTCTGTTTCGTCGATCGACACCTCGATCTCGCAGGCGTAGTTAGCATGCTTTGATTTCAGGTGACTGTGTATCTTCCGGATGTTTATGATTGCCGCCATATACTTCAGGCACGCTTCAAGCACTTCTCTTTCGGAGGCGGCTATTGAATGAGAGGCGTCGAGTCTGGTCGTTTTATCCTTGTACCTGCCGAGTAAGTTTTCGTATGAGTCTCCGAAATCTTTCCAGGGGAGAGACTGGACTCTCTTCGCGAGGTCGCTCTGACCCAGCTGAGTGACTCCGTTAACGACGTGGTCGCTGGGGTCAATCGTGAACATCGTAAACCCCGCCCTGACGAGGCGGTCAACATCGTCGGTTGTTTTCAGGTGGTCTGCATCTGCGCCGAACCCGCCCCGGTATCCTTCCTGGAATACTGCCCACACCGCGGCATCCATGACGTCTTCGGGGGTTCGTTGGGTCCGCGTAAGTTCACGGATCGATTGCTGCGCGAGGATTGGCTTGAAGTTGTATCCTTTCAGCGCCCTTAGATGGCCGGGGTTTGCGAGACCCAGGCGATCTCCGAAGCCGTAGGAATTTTGAAGCCCTATCGCCACGGGACGCGTGAATGGGAACATCTCCCGCAGGTGCTCAGCATTACTGTGACTCATCTTGCATCTCTTCAGTTTCACGTTCTTTCCGTTCGATGCAAGTCCACTTATGTCTTCCCCTTCGAACTTCGCCGCTATATCGCCGCTGCCGTCCTCGGTCATCACATACAAATATTTACCGCCGGACTCGCGACCAATGAAAACCCTGGCTCCTCCGGTTTCATTTATCGAGTTCGGGTAGACTCTGATCGAGAATCCATTGCCGAACGAAAAAGTCGAAAAGTCATTCAGGCTCTTCGCAGTTTTTGTGTCTTCTGTTTTCATTTTTAATCCTGCTGCTGTTTTGTTTCGTACGTTAACATCTCAGTTATTACATTCCTCGCCGGTTCAGACTGTCGCCGGATCCATCCTGGGCGCAAGCAAATGGAACAGTAGAAGTGCCAACAAGTACACGGTTCCGCAGACGATGAAGAGGATTACATAGCTTCCCGTAAACTGCAGTATGAATCCTGCCGCCGTTGCAATCAACATCCCGCCTACAGCTCCAGCCATACCGCCGAGTCCGACGACAGAGCCGACGGCCTTCTTGGGAAACATGTCCGAAGCTGTCGTGAACAGGTTTGCCGACCAACCCTGGTGTGCGGCCGCCGCCACTCCGATCAGGAAAACCGCCCACCACTCCGGCACCACGGCAGCGAAAACTATCGGGACGATGAGCACCGCACATATCAGCATGACGATCTTTCTTCCCTTGTTGATGCTGTACCCCCTCTTGATGAAGAGGCCAGACAGCCATCCGCCGCCGATACTCCCGATACTCGTCATTGTGTATATCACGATAAGCGGCAGCCCGAGCTGCGCCAGGTTCAAACCGTACCGCTGGTTGAGGAAAAGAGGCAGCCAGTAGAGGTAGAACCACCAGATCGGATCGGTGAGAAACTTCCCTATGACGAACGCCCACGTCTGCTTGTGTTTCAGCAGGCTCAGCCACGGGATCTTCTCTGACTCAGGTTCGGGTGGATCGCTCTCTATATAGGCCAATTCTTCTCTGCTCAGCTTCTGCTGTTTGCGCGGGACCTGGAACAACCATATCCAAAGAACGACCCAGATGAACCCGAGTGCCCCCGTAAAAATAAATGCCTCTCTCCAGCTCCACGTCAGCGTAAGCCACGGAACGACAAGCGGAGCAACGACTGCTCCGATATTCGCACCGGAATTGAATATGCCTGTTGCCAGGGCCCTTTCCTTTTTGGGAAACCATTCGGCTGTAGCCTTGATCGCCGCCGGAAAGTTTCCGGATTCGCCGAGTCCGAGCATGAAGCGCGCGAAGCCGAAACCGAAGACGGTTCTCACGAGCGCGTGTCCCATGGCAGCCACGCTCCAAACAAAAATCGAAATCCCATAGCCGATCTTAGTGCCGATCCTGTCGATCAGCCTCCCCATGGTTAGAAGCCCGATGGCATAAGCTGCCTGGAATGCCGTCACTATGTATCCGTAGTCGATCTGGTTCCAGCCGATCTCCTTCTGTAGAACGGGAGCAAGTATTCCAAGCACTTGCCTGTCGATATAATTGATTGTGGTTGCGAAAAAGAGAAGCGCGCACACACTCCAGCGATAGCGCCCGGTCTTGCCCTGAAGAGTGTCTGCTGTCTGTGCGTCTAGATCTGTCATACTTAGTTCACCTTAGTTAAGTGAAATTCTGTTTGTCTTCTCGAAAAGTCGGGTTCACGGTCTGCTATGCGAATACCTATTCTCATTTAACAAGCATCGCTTTCTTCGTCTCGATGGCGCCGCCCGCGTCCAGTTGGTAGTAGTAGAGTCCGCTCGCCAGATGGCTTCCGTCGAAGCGGATGTTGTAAGTACCCGGCGGTTCATTCCCATCGATCAGCGTCATTACTTTCCTGCCGAGAACGTCGAACACCACGAGTGTGACATGGGTTAGTTTCGGGATCGAATAGTCTATCACTGTCGTGGGGTTGAACGGGTTCGGATAATTTTGGTACAGCTCAAATCCCGTGGGAGGTGAACCCTCTTTCACGGATGTTAGTCCGGATACGCTCGCGTCTTTCTGGAGAATGAAACCGGGGCCGGAGCCGGCACTCACGATAGTGCTCTCCGTGTCAATCGCGGCATTCCTGACTTCGAGACCGGTATTGGCAGATATGGACACGTTCTTCAACACCACATCCGTCATGGGCTCTTCCGGCAGTCCGACAATTACTCCCGCGGTCGGCGAGCCTGCTGACGTCATGTCTGTTATCTCAATGCTGTGAAAGTCCGGAGTCGCCGACGTCACCGGCTGCGCCGGATCCGACTCTGACGGGATATCCGGATAGTAACCGGAGATCCAGATGGGATTCGATACGTTCTGCATCGTTATGTTGCTGTACGATATGTCCCTGACATTTCCGCCGTTGCCCCGGTATGATTTGATACGGAGCCCGTTGTCGGTGCCGTTGAAGGTACAACTGTCAACATACATGCTGTCGACTCCGCCGGAAGTCTCGCTGCCGATCGAAACGCCATGTCCGTGCAGGAAAGTGCAGTCGGATATCCAGATATTGGAGCAGCCGGCGTTCGGGTCAGTGGCATCGAATCTACCGGACTTGACCGCTATGTCGTCGTCGCCGTTGTCTATCCTGCAATGCGAGATGTAAACGAAATGACATGTGGCAGGGTCTATGCCGTCGGTGTTGGGAGAATTCGACGGTGCGAGTATGGTCACGTTCGTCACCCAAACATACCAGCAATATTCAAGCGATACATGAAACTGGGGGGAGTTCTGGAGCGTCACGCTGTCAATCACAATATCCTGCGAATGATTGAGCTGAATAAGCCTCGGTCTTGCAGGCAACGTGCCGCCGCTGGCTTTCGCGGCGTTGTAAGCGGTCCACCAGGGCTGACCGTTTCCATCAATTGTCCCCTTTCCGGAAATCGTGATGTTCGAAGCGTCGTCAGAAGTGATCAGTGGCTGAAGTGTACTCGGAGGTGGAAGAGTCGTGTCGTAACCGGCGGGATAATAAGCCTTCACATTAGTAGTGCCGAGCAGGGTTGCAGAGCTGTCAATCTCCAGTGTCACGTTGCTCTTCAGGGTAATTGGTCCTGTCAGGAATTTGCCGCCAGTGAATTCAACAATTCCGCCCCCGGCGTTGTAACAGCTGTCAATCGCTGACTGAATTGCCTGCGTGTTGTCCGTTTTTCCGTCTCCGATAAAATCGCTGGTTGAAGCAACGAACATCTTCGTATTTCTTGTGCTGCGTGCTGCTGCTCTTGCGAGTGACGGGATCATCATGACTGCGATTGCCGCCGCGAACACTAACGCATGTCTTTCAGACCTGGACGAATTCAGTGCGTTCATTTCATCAAGACCATCTTATGAATCTGCCTTTGCCCGTCACTCTGAAGAACTTCAAAATACACACCCGATGAAAATCCTCCTGCGTTGAACGGGACACCGTACACTTTCCCCGCCTGCGCATCGCCCGCGAAGAGTGTCGCCACTTCCTGGCCGAGAACGTTGTACACTTTCAATGTCGCGGTTCCCGCCTTCGCGACCGTGAATCTCAACATGGTTGTTGGATTGAACGGGTTCGGATAGTTCTGGTAAAGTCTGAAGACCGTCGGGACTGCTTCAGGCGCATGAACAGCCGTCATCCCGAAATTACCGATGACGAATGTGCCGAGCGTTGTCACGCCCCCACGTGACACCGTGTAGGGAGAGTAGCTCAACTGAGTGCTGTAGTTCCCGCTTCCAGCCTCTTCAAACGTGGATGAATCCGTCTCCAGGAATATCCGCGCATACGACACTCTGTCAGCGGCGAAGGCCGTATCTTCTTCCGATGCGACCCAACCGAACTGAAGTGCGTAGTTGCCGATCCCCGGGTTGCTCACGGTGACCTTCCATTTCAGGTTGACGCGCGCCGGGTCATTGGGCTCGTAGGCGGAGTCAGGCGAAACGGAGACGCTCAATATCTCTGCAGCGCCATTGTTGGTAACCCAAACCGGAGCATAACCCAGACCCGTTCCGACTGGAAAGAGCACCTGCGATGAACCGACGTTGGGCACTCTCAACATTCCAATGCTGTCCGTCACCACATACCGCGTGGCAGAGCCGCCGCTGGTTGCATGAGCGACGAGATCGTAAGGGCCGAGAAACAGTTTGCCGACCACGACATTGAGCGTACCGTTGACAGTAAGGGACCTTCCGAGCCTCAGGCCGCTTGAATTGACCGTAGTCAGATTGTTGACCGTATCCGGAAACCAACCTCCAGTCACCTGCAGCGAAATCCCGTTGAAGACGTAGTTTGCCTTTGTGCTAAAAGTTTTCCCGCTAGTGAACCGGATGCCGCCTGCACTGTCAAGGCCAACCGCGCTGCCGAGTCCAAGAGTCGCACCGTCGTTCAGCTCGAACGTCTGCTTCCCCTTCAGCGTATCGCCTTCAGGAAGCGAGAGCGTTCCATCAACTACGAACGCGCCGGGGCCGTTGACGTACCACGATTCGCCTATCGGTGCAAATGAAACTGATGATCCCGCCGCGACCGTGTCGTTGACCACCGGCTGCATGCTGGATGAAGATATAGTGAATGGCGTGTGAAGCGTCACGGATTGAGTGGTGGACCCGACAAAATTGAGGGCGAACACACCGACGGAATTTGTCCCGAAAATTGTGGTGCTGTCCATCGTCAGGCTTCCGCCAAGGTTAATGATCCCCGTTTCGGTGGCGGAGGTCGAGCCGGTGCTGCTGCCGGCCTGCAGTTTAGCACCGTTCACAAAACTCAAGTTGCCTGCGATGTTGAAGATCCCGGTGCGGTGCACACTGCTGGCGCTGGAGAAAGGTCCCATACGGGCCATCCCAGGCGTGGTGGAAGGGTCACCGACGGTCACGTTTCCCTTAACATTCCAGGTACCGGTCAAATCATTCCCGCCGTCGACACATGACCATTGACCGCTGAGGACAGTGACATTACCGTTGACTGTCTGGATGAGATCGCGATTCACCGTCGAGTTGGTGGCCCGGAACGTGTTGCTGGCACCACCCGTGTTGATCGTCAGATTGCCGTTGATCGTGAGATTTGCCCCACAAGTGGTGCCGCTTTTCTGTATGATGACATTACCGAACGTAGAGTCATATCCTGCGGAGCCTATGGTTCCGCCGGCACTGTTTGTGTGGACATAATTGCTCGCCGCATCAATATCGTAATTGCCTGCGATCGGGAAAGATGGAACCCTCGAGTTGCTGTTATAGAACCAGGCGTTGGGGAGAAGCGTGAGAGTCCCGCTGATATTCATTTTTCCAAAGTCGTTCAGCTTCGCGCCGGCAAGTATCGTGAGGTTGCCGCAGTTTGCGGTGTCCGAAGAGCTCACGATGACTGAGTCGCTTGCGAGGATCACGACATAATCTGCCGAATCGGGAACGCTGCCGCCCGACCATGTCGCCGGTGAATCCCAGTCTCCGCCTCCTTTACCATTCGTGGAGAAGACAATCAGGCCAGTCCCGCTTTCGAATGCCCCGATGTCCGGGGCATTCCCGGTATCAGGAATGCCGACGTAAGTGCCGGCGTCTATGAGCGAACTGCTGGGTGCCAACCGAAGGAACGCAGTCGCTGGAAGAGATCCGTCGGCTAGACGCGGAAGTCTCGCGAGTGACGTGTCTAAGCTCAGGAAATCGGCGTTCGTCACGGTGTGTCCCTGCCAGCTGTTCGAATCCTGAACCTGGCCGTCCGCGATCCTCGCATCTGCACTCCCTGCGTCGAACGACAGATCGTTCTTTAGCGAATCGACACCAACCGTCGGAGCATACGGAAAAGAAAAATTGTAAGTCCCGTTTCGGAATGCCGTGCAGTTATATAGTGTCACTCCGCCCATGTTATTGTTCTGATCGAAGCCTTTTACCACGTTGTCAAATGAAACGCAATTGGTCACTTTGTGCAGTCCAACTGAATCGGCGCCGCCGAGTTTGAACCCGTTCCCGTTGCCGGTGAAGCCCTGAATGTTCCACAAGTTGTAGCCATTGTGAAATGCCCAGCAGCTGTCGAACACCACGCGGTTGGCGGTACCGTAGCAGTCGTAGCCGTCGTCGGCGTTGTCATAAACCCTGCAGCCCCTGAGCACGTTGCCTGGACCTGCCGCGAGTTTCACGTCTATGCCGTCAGCGTTCTGACCTTGCGTGAGAGGATCGTTGTTTCCGTAAGCATCGCAATCGTGGATATAATTGTAACCTCCACCATTGCTTATCTGAATACCGGTGTCCTTGCAGTTAGAAACCTGACAGTTCTCCACTATGTTATTGAAACCACTGATGTATATTCCATTATCAGCCGCGTTCATGATCACCAAACCCTTCAGGTACCAGTAGTTTCTTTTCAATTCAATACCGCGCGGATTAGAGTGAGTATTAGGGTCAGCATAAGGTTCTCCCGAGAAATCGAGTACCGGCGTTTCGCCGGGATAAGCCCATAGATTTATGTAGCTACCTGCCGTACCACTGACGCCGGCTCCGAGCGTCGAGCTCAGACTGTAAACCCCACCTCTCAGATATATCGTCGTGCCGGCTGCGACTATCGACATCGCTTTCGAAATGGATTGGAGTGGCTGACTTATCGTGCCTGGATTTGAATCGTTGCCGGTCGGTGATACATAGATGGTTGTCTGCGCAAAGGCCGATGTCGACACCAGGAACAAAATCATAGTAATTCGTGTCAGCGTGAATGCCGGGTATTTTCTGGTTACGAGTGTTGACAATGAAAAATTACTCCTTGACAAGTTTCCCGTTGATATAGACATTTTCCAGTTTGAGCCCGGTGATATTCTCGATACTATTGCCCCTGGCTACCCCGTCGAACTTGCAGTCTTTGATCACGACATTTTCTATTTTCGACTCAGGCAGACCGTTCAGGAAAAGGCCATATTCACTCTTTTGCGTGTTGACGTTCTCGACAAAGATGTTCTTCACGACCGGATAGTACTTGTATCCCTTAGCTTCCGGCGGATCGTAGTTGAGATTTATTCTTACAATCGAAACCTTCACCTGGCCTATCGTGAGATTCCGTGCGTAAATATCCTGCACAACACCACCTCTCTTGGCGTTGGATTTTATCCTGAGTGCCTGGTCGAGGTTGGGGCTGCTCAGATTACAGTTCTCCACGAAGACGTTCGAACAGCCGCCGGTTATCTCGCTGCCGATCGAGACTCCTCCGTGCCCGTCTTTCATGGTACAGTCGGTGATGACGATGTTTTTCGCGGGGACGTCAACTCTTCTGCCGTCGTTGTTTCTTCCGGATTTTATCGCGATGCAATCATCGCCGTCGTTGAAAACGCAATTCTTGATCAACACATCGTCGCACGACTCAGGGTCGCAGCCGTCTGTGTTCGGTCCATTGCTGTTCGTCTCAATACCATCTATAGTGACGTTTGTGCACAGGACAGGATGCAAAAACCAGAACGGGGCCTTTTCGAGCCTGACGTCCTTTATGAGTACATTCTTGCATCTGAAGAACTCGACAAATGTCGGACGAAGGTAACAGCCTTCGCCGAAGATTCTCTCCTTCACCGGGACCTTCTCATCGTTTAGTCTCATCAGACGCGGACGACTGTTCGGTTCATTGCTGAGTTTCTTCCAGGGCCACCAGTGAGTGCTGTCTGCCTGTCCGTCGAGGAGCCCTTTCCCCGTCAAAGCGATGTTTTCCTGGCCGTATGCGTAGATCAGCGGTGAATAGTTCATTACATCCGATCCTTCCCACCTTGCATGCACAACAGGGAGGTAGTCTTTCGGATTAGTACTGAACTTCAGAACAGCACCATCGGAGACATGGAGGTCGACGTTGCTCTTCAGGTGGATCGCGCCTGTCAGGAACACACCCTTTGGAACGACGACATGTCCGCCGCCCGCCTTGTTGCAGGCTTCGATCGCCTTTGCAATTGCCTCAGTGCAGAGAGTTTTGCCTCCGGGAACTGCGCCGTAGTCGGTGATTGGGAAATTCTTTTCGGGAAATGTCGGCGGAATGATCCGCTTGAGAATCTGCGGAACGCGATCCCAGCCCGATTTATCTACCACAGTTTTCTGATTTCCGGTCAATGCGAAATCACGGACCGGAGCGATAAACATCGCAGAAAGCGTCAAAGAAAGTACGACTGCAAGCGCCGCGAAATTCTTACGTGTGGAACATTGTTTCGAGAAAATCATTGCTTGTCCTCTTATGACTTATTTCGAGATTACCGCATCCTTCTCAGCACCCGGACCAAAGTTGACCGGGACCTTCGCAGGTGAAAGATCCGTGTGCGTGATCTTTACACCGGCAGTCTCTTTGCCTTCCACTTTCATGAACACACCGGTATTTGCCGGACAGAAGCCCTGATCAAGTACAAAACCTTTCGTATCCTTCAGCGAATATACGTCGCCTGCCTTCGGGATTATCTTCACATTCTGCAATGTAAATCCTGAGGCAAATTCGGAGGTGAAACCTCTCTCCGCCGAGATGACGGCATTTGAAATCCTGATGTCCTGAATCGGCATTTCAGGTAACCCGGCCACGCGCACAGCCTGCCTTGCGCCGTTGCAGTAGATGCTGTCTATGTAGAAATCCTTGAAGATCGGCGTCCGATCGGTAACAGGCTGCGCCTCGACGTTCCTGCTGGACTCTTCGTAATATGTGTCGAAGAGAATTGCCTCGTTCACGATATCCTTCATGTAGATGTTGCTGATGTAAATGTTCCTGACGACTCCGCCCCTTCCTCTCGCACTCTTGAATCTCAAACCGATGTCTGTCCCGACATAGTCACAGTTACTCACCGAGATGTTCTCCATCCCGCCATCTGTGTTGCTGCCCATGACAAAACCTCCGTGAGCATGGTAAACCACGCAGTCGGCAATCACGATATTCTTCAGCGCTGCGTTTCCCGTTTTGTCCCGGCTCGATTTCATGCAGATGCCATCGTCGCCAGCAGTCACGGTACATTTGTAAACAATGACGTTCTTGCTCGACGCTATGTCGATCCCGTCACCATTCTGCGCCCAATACTCGTTGTTCACTTTTACGCGTCTGATGACCACGTCCTCGCATCTGTCGGGGTACATCGCGAAGGCCGGCGAGTTCTCAAGTGTCACTCCGTCCACGAGAACATTCTTGCATTTGCTGAAGAGCAAAAGAATCGGCCTCATGAAATCCCTGGCCGGGAGGAAGTCCTCGGCTGTCAGATCCTTCTTGTCTTTCTTCGCTCTCAGATCGCGGAGGTATTGTGCACCGTCTGCCGCCTGCTGGGAAGGCCACCAGATTTTTCCATCGTCGGTGACAACTCCGCCGGACTCCGTCAACTCTCTCCACATCGAAGAGGTGACTTTTGACTTCTTCACGGGCCTCCATGTGATACCCGAACCGTCGAGCAGTCCGGTTCCCGTTACCGCGACATTTTTCAGATTGAAACCGTAGACGGGTGAAGCGACAACAAACCCTCTGGTGGGAGATTTTATTATTGGATAGTCGTCATGGTTTCGGCTGAAGAGGACGAGGGATCCGCGCTCGACATGGAAGTTCACGTTGCTCTTGAGCTCGATCGGGCCTGTGAGCCACAAGCCCGGAGGAACGAGCACAGTTCCGCCTCCGGCGTTCGAACATGCCTCCATAGTCTTCCTGAACGCATCGGTGTTCATGGTCTGACCATCACCGATTGCTCCATAGCCTTCGATATTGAAAACCCTGTCAGGGAATTCCGGCAGTCTAATCTCCGGCATCCTGAACGGCAGGTTCGAGGTGAGTTTCTGCACTTCGGCTTTCAAATCGCCGTTTCCGCCCGTTCCGAACGCCAGGACTCGTGAAGTCATTGTAAAGAGCAAAGCGGCCAGAAGAACCGAGCGACTTTTGAATTTATCCGTTAGCATCGATGCACCGAGAAGTTTTTCCAATTATGATTGAGATTCAGAATAGATGATGGAAGAGAACTCCGGCGTCACTCCGAAACCGAGTCGTATCCGCCGGAGTCCTCTGCGGATTGATATCGCCATCAATTGGCTAAGGTTATTTGATCATCAGCATCTTATCGGTCATCACATGACTGCCGGCGACAAGTCTGGCCAAATACATTCCACTCGCGTATCGTGAACCGTCGAACACACTCCTGTACACACCTGCGGTCAGGTTGCCGTCGACCAGCGTGGCAACTTTCTGACCGAGGTCGTTATAAATCGTGAGTGTTACGTACGCATTCTTAGGAACTGCGAATCGGATCTCCGTCGTCGGGTTGAACGGGTTCGGGTAATTCTGATCGAGCGAGAACTGTTTGGGAACAGTCGAGACGACCGAATTGACTGCAGTCGGCACCTGCAGCTTTCCACCTTCGTACGAGATTTTCCCGGTCGCTCCCAGAGTGAACGGAATCGTATTATCGAAGGTACCGGCTTTCAAATGAAGTGTACCGTCGATGGCAGTTGCCTGGGAAAGCGTTACGCCTGCGGCATTATCGATCGTCAGATCATTTACCGTCGTCGGGAGTCCGCTTCCAGTTACTTGCGCGGAAGTACCGTTGTAGACATAGCTGGCGCCGTTGCTGAATACGCGCGCAGAATCGACCTGGATGTTCCCGGCATAGGGGGTCGCATCAGTCGAAGCGACTATGCCGTCCGCCGATCCGATCCCTAACGTTCCGCCCGGGTTCAGAATGAACTTCTGTTCCCCCTTGAGGGTATCAGCAGCATCGAAATTCACCGTGCCGTTCACGACGAAAGCACCGCCGCCATTAGGTGCCGTAGTCTGCGTCGATCTCCAGTAATGTCCGCCGGTAAAAGTAACATTCGCTCCGGCCGCAACGGTGTCCCACAGAGAGCACTGCGGCGGTCCCGTATGTGAGAACGAAACGTTCGTGCCAAGGAAGACTGTCTGCGGCTTGGTGCCCTTGAAGTTGATGATGAAGTTTCCCATCGAGTTAACGCCGAAGGTCGCAGTCGAGTCAAAGGTAAGGTTACCGTAGATGTTCACCTGGGCTATCTGAAGCGGACTCTGGCTGCTGCCGGAGTTGCTCCCCGCGGCAAGTCTGCCGGCGTTAATGAACGAGAGATTCCCCTTTATGTTGAAGATTCCGGTTGCTCCTAAATCGTCCTCGCTCGTGATGGGCGAGAACCTTGCCCCCGTGCCGGACGGATCGCCGACCGTGACATTCCCGTCAATGTTCCAGATACATGAGAGCGGAGAAGTCGCGCTCACTCCCATATCGACTGCCGACCAATTGCCTGATATGACGGTGGCATTTCCCATCACATGCATCACAAAGCCAGTGACACCCTGGCTGGTAGCGACACCGGCCGAAATTCCACGAAAGACTTTTCCCTGGCCGGCATTTATTGTCAGGTTTCCCTGGATTGTCAGGTTAGCGCCGCAAGATATTCCGCCCGCGGCATTCGGATCAATAACCACATTGCCAAAGAGCGAGTCTGATTGATTCCAGCCTAATGTGCTGTTTCCGCCGTTGCCAAGCTCGAAGGTGCTTTGCGGGTCAATCGTGTACCCTGTTGCACCCGCGGGCCAGGCCTTGGATGAATCGGTATTGTTGATGTACAATGCTCCGGATTCTATCGTAAAAGCGCCGGACATTTGGATTCCCGAGCCGATCACGTTAAGCTTGGCGCCCGATTGTATGTCGAGGCCGCCGCAAGCAACGACGCCGCCTATGTTAGTCCAGACTGAATCATTGGCTGCAATTGTGACGTCGGCATTCGAAGGGGGGACCTGACCGCCTGCCCATGTGCTTGTGGAAGTCCAGGCCCCGCCACCGGTGCCGTTCGTGACGAACTGCGCGGCCGCAGGATTCGAACTCAGAAGAATACCGAATACCAGCATTAATGCCGGGATCAATGCTCCAAAAGCAACCTTTCCTGAGGTGCTCGTCTTTCCCAGTGGAAAGTTGGTCGGTTTCTTATTCATATCATTTACCTCCATATTTTTTCAGTGGAAAAGTCTGATTGGTTCGTTCAAACGAGGCTTGTTTCGTAAGATCCCGCCGGGACTCTCGTCACCGGGAGTGCCCGTGCGGAATCTCACATTTGTCTTCAGACTTTGGAACTTATTACTTCATCAACACCATCTTCTGTATTTGTCGCTGCCCATTGCTCTGGAGAACACTGAAGTACACTCCGGAGGCCAGCGACTCGCCGTTGAACTGGACAACATACTTCTTCCCAGGCTGCGCATCAGCGGAGAACAACGTGGCAACCTGTTGTCCAAGGATGTTGTAGACTTTGACCGAAGTCTCGCCTTTGTTCAGAACCGTAAATTCTATCTTGGTAGTCGGGTTGAACGGATTCGGGTAGTTCTGGTAAAGCTTGAACTCAGCAGGTATGTTGACCGGCTCGTTTACTCCCGTCGTAGTGAAGTTGCCTACTGCGAAAGTGCCGACCGAAGTAATTCCGCCTCGCGAGACTGTGTAAGGCTGATTCGAGAATTGAGTCGCGTAGTTGCCTGTACCAGCTTCTGTGTCGGTGGTGTCGGTCAGCAGATATATCTTCGAATTTCCAGCGCGGTTCGAGGAGAATACCGAGTTCTCCGCGGATGCCATCCAGCCAAACTGCAGAGTCAGGTTGCTGCCGCCGGCTGTCCCTTCGCCGATATTCCAATTCACGTTCACGCGGCCGCCGTCGTTGACTGTGGCAGTGTCTTTTGCGCAGGAGACGGTGTAAGCATCGGCGGTACCGGCGTTGGTAATCCATACTGGTGAATAGCCTTCTGCTGTTGTCCCCACTGGGAACATCACCTTTGTAGATCCGACACTGGAGACTTTCAGGTAGCTCTTCGCGCTGTCGGTAGATACGTAGCTTGTCGACGAACCGCCGGTCACGGATGAAGCGGTGACCGTGTTCGTGTCAAGCATGAGGTTGCCGCTCGTCAGTGCCAGCGCACCGGAGACGGTAACACTCTTCGACAGCGTCACGCCCTTCGAGTTGTTTACAGTCAGGTTCGCAACCGTTGCCGGCAGCAATGAGCCGGTGGTCTGGGCAACCGTGCCATTAAATGCGTAAGAGGCGCCTGAGCTGAGCGACACTGTTCCGGCGGTTGCTATGTTGCCGTTGAGTCCGGTCGTATCTCCCGACATTATGGTGGCTGCTGAATCGACGGTGAAGTTAGCGTCGCCACCCCACTCATTCGTGCCCATAACCAGCGTGGCTCCGGTATCGACTTCAACCGGCATGCTTCCGCTGCCGAATGTCAAGTTGTTGAGCTGCAGATATTGAGTGCCCTGCTTCGCGAATACAAATACCGCATTCGATCCGGAAGTCTGCGTGGTCGCATTTGAGAGCGAGAGCGTGTCGCCATAGGAGTTCCATCTGACAACCGGTCCCGATCCTCTTGAAATGCTGAAGTTGCTGCTGCCGGTTGCGATGATGTTTCCGTAGCTGTTCACGGTTATGTTAGCCGGGCTGCTGGAACCGTTGGAGCTGAACTGGCCGGCCTGCAATATCAGATTGCCCTTGATTGTAATCGTATTCGGTGTACCGGCACCCGGGCTAGTCAGGTACACCCTGGCACTTCCCGTATTGTTGATTGTCAATGTGCCGGCGATAGTGTCGCCGAACATTGCGAGATCTTTATTCGAGGAGAACCCGGCATTGATCGTGAGGTTATAGAAATTCTGGTTGGCATTGTACCCGGTCGTCGAAGAGATTGTTCCATTGTTGCCAGTTATCAGACAAGTCGAGCCGGTCTTCCAGGTCGCGGAAGGAATGCCTGGCACGCCAGTTCCTCCGTTGTAAGCGAGTTCATAAGTGCTCGCACTGTCAAAGACAACAGTGGCTCCGGTTGTCTTCAGCCCAGCCACATCTTTCAAATATCCATCGACAACAAGATTACCCTCGACTGAATCAGCGACGTCTACGGTCACGGTGTCTCCGTTGTTTATGAACACGTTCACGCCACCGATAGGAGCTACCGTCGGGATCGTGCTCCAGCCGATGCCGTCCCACTGTTTCCATGTGGTTAGCGAGCTCCAGTTTCCTGTACCGACTGAGCCGTAATCACCGATGATTGGATTCACGGCGAGCGCAAACTTTCCGACACCGAAGTAGCCGAGAGTCTTGATACCGCCGCGACTAAGTGTGTAAGGTGCGGTAGTCAGCTGGCTGGTGTAAGTTCCGGAGCCTGCCTGATTGTAGGGCACGCTGCTCAGTCCAAAGATCTGGGCGAAAGCAGCTCTATCGGCCGAGAAAGCCGCGTTTTCGGCCATGCCTGTCCAACCGAAAGTCAGGGTACAGTTACCATTCCCGGGTGTGTTCTCTGAGATGTTCCACTTCACATTGACTCGCCCGCCTCCCACTGCAGCTGAAGTGTCCATCGCAGCGGAGACAGAAAAGGTGTCGGCTGTTCCGGCGTTCGTCATCCACACCGGTGAGAAACCTTCCGCAGTTGTGCCGACGGGGAACATGACCTTGGCTGATCCGACGTTCGCGACCTTGAATGAGCTCCCGTAACTGTCTGTAACAACGTAGTTCGAAGCCGAAGCACCCGAGACGCCTGCAGCCATAACGTAGTTCGAGTCGAGCATCAGCTTCCCACTCATGAGGGAGAGCGTGTCCATCACGTCGATAGACTTGCTCAATACAACACCTGCGGGGTTGTTGATGGTCAGGTTGTTGACCGTTGCCGGGAGAAGGGTCCCCGTTACCTGGGCTGTAGTGCCGTTGAAAACATAGCTCGCACCGGAGCTGAGAGTTTTTGTTCCGCTTGTCTGAATGGCGCTGTCCAATCCTCCGGCATTTGCGGAGACAAGAGTCGCGCCGGAATCGACGGCGAACTTGGCGCTCCCGCCAACCTGGCCGATTCCCATGTCAAGCGTCGCACCGGTATCCACGACGATAGGAATACTGCCACTTCCGAATGTGGCGTTGTTCAGGTAAAGGTACTGCGTGCCCGGCTTGGAGAAGATGAAATTGTTGTTCGAACCCGACGATTGAGTTGTAGCATTGGAGATGGAGAGGGAATCACCGTAGGAATTCCAAGTAACCACAGGTCCTGACCCTCTCGACAAGCCGAAATTCGCACTCGAGGTGACGCGAATATTACCATAACTGTTGATGGTTATTGTCGCAGCACTGCTCGATCCGTTGGTGCTGAATTGCCCTGCCGTCAAGATCACGTTGCCTTTTATCGTGATCGTGTTAGGTGATCCTGCGCTCGGGCTGGTAAGGTAGATCCTAGAGCTTCCGGTGTTGTTGACTGTGAGATCACCGTTGATCGTGTTGTTGAACATTCCGAGATCTTTGTTCGAGGTCAACGCAGCGTTGATAGTCAGGTTGTAGAAGTTCTGGTTGGCATTGTAACCGGTAGTGGAAGAGATTGTGCCATTGCTGCCTGTAATCAGGCAAGTTGATCCGGTCTTCCACGTTGCGGTTGGAATACCTGGCACGGCCGACCCGCCGTTGTAAGCCAGTTCGTAGGTGCTGCCGCTATTGAAAGTCACCGAGGGTCCCGTTGCCAGGAGTCCGGCGACATCTTTCAGATAACCGTTCACGACAATCGATCCGCTGACCGAATCGGGAGCGTCGACTGTGACGGTATCCCCGGCATTGATGTAAACATTCACCGCCGCCTTTGGCACCGCCGATGGAGTGGTGTTCCAGCCTGAGCCGTCCCACTGCTTCCACGTGGACAGAGCGCTCCAGTTTCCACTGGCCACCGAGCCGTAGTCTCCAACCGATTGCCCAAAAAGTGTGCTACTGCTCGCTAGCAAAACTGCTCCCACAAAAAGAAGCAGGGGCAAATTGGTTTTCGTTTTGATCATAAGTCCTCCCAGTTTTTTGTTCTGTTGATCCATTCGTTTGAAACCCTCCGGTTTCCCGGAAGACAGAGTCTCTGGTACTCCATCTATCCGGTCCGTGCCTCTGCACGTACAACCGCTAAGCAGTGAGCGATACTGCTTTAGCCGTCTTGCCAGCACGGATCCGTTCTCGGCGAGCGTGGGCACAATTGGATTATTCATAGTATCCTTCGCAGGCATCCTTTCCTATGAATGCTGATGGGAATAGGGTTTCATGGTATAGACTCCCGACAGCTTTGCCCACCGCCTTTTCGCCTTTCAGAGTCTTGTCAAGAAATTGAAGAGTGTAGCTTAAAGTCTTCTCGAACCACGGGTGAAACAACCAGAATGTGTGCGGAGTGCCGGAGATCGTGTGGACCTCATAGTAAATATGGAGCTTCTTCAATTCCGCAATCATCCGATCACGCCCCGCATGGTAGTGTGCCATGGAGCTGTTTATGAAGGCAATCGGCGGAGTTGCCTTACCGACGTAAGTTATCGGCGACGCTTCTTTCCAGACCTGTGGTATGTCCTTATATGACCCTCCGAACCATCGGTGAGCGGCGGAAGGTTTCTTCGGATTATTATCATACTTCGTAGAATTAACGCTCATGAAGTCGAGAAGTCCATCGACATTGACGACCACCTGAACTGAGCTCGAGTGGCCGAGATATCCCCCCTCGCCGTCGAATTTCCTCACGTCGTTCGTGGTTCCAAGAAACGCTGCCAGCTCACCACCGGCGGAGCATCCATAAACGGCTATCTTGTTTGTGTCAATCCCGTACTCCCGTCCGTTTGCCCTCATCCACCTTATTGCGGCCTTGAGATCGTAGACCGCAGCCGGGTACAAGGCTTCAGGTCCCAATCGGTACTCGGCGGTGACCGTGACATAGCCGTGTGCCGCAATCTGCTCTGCCATTGGGACAAGCATCGACCTTTCACCCGAAATCCAACCGCCGCCGTGAATTATCAGAACTCCAGGGAAGGCCTTGTCTTTGTGCAAAGGCGCAAACACATCCAGATGAAGCTGGCGCGCACCGTAGCTGGTGTACACGACGTTCTTCTTTTCGACCACTCCTTCCTGCAAATGAGGAAGCACCAGCTTCACATTCGGGAACTTCTTATAGATTTTGACTGCCGCGCTGTAGGAAGTGTACGATGTGTCGCGCGGTATGCCATCCGCAGAGCGGCTTACCTGCGCCATGAGCAATCCGGCCATCATCAAGACCATTGGGAAGGATTTTTTTGCGACGGAGGCCGAGGGAATTCTGATTATCACTTTTTCTAGATACCGATGTTCAGATTGACGTTGCGTTCGTGAACCGATGCGATGGTGCCCATGAGTTTCCCCCCGTCTCTTAACGACATGTCGGAGAGATCCCTCTTCGATATCTCTTCAACCGAATCAAAGCGAAGAGTATCTGAGCCGGCACCGGAATCGTAGACCAGCCTCCTGCCACTCTTTGATACGATAACGGGTTTGCCCGTTACTGTGATTGGCTCTCTGAAGAAGAAGAGGACATAGTTGCCATGAATCTCATACTTAACGATAGAAGGCCCTTGCGTGCTCTCGGGATTCCACTCATTGTCGAATGTCCATGAGGGAGTTACCTCAGACGGAGTCGGCGATCCTGCGGCGCTGCTCAGGTTGTTTGCAAACCACGGGTAGTCGCCTCCCTCGCGGTGACAATCATAATAATAATCTCTCTCTCCCCAGTTGAACGGACGATCTTTGGCAGAGTCTTCATATGTCACCCTGTAGATGGGAGTATCGGCCATGGCGCTCGAGAACGTGCAGTTGAGGAGATAGAACTGCGCTTCATAATGGTGTCTCCCCAGCTCAAAACCTTTGACGCCATCGAAAGATGAGTTCACAACTACGAATTTCTGTCTGATATCGAAGCCGCCGGCATGCCAGAGAGTTGCTGCTCCCTTCTTCAGTTCGTAGAACTTCGAGTCACGGATGAAGCACCACCCTCTCGGGCAGACAAAATCCACCGCTCCTTTGAAGGAACAGTTTGCGTGGTAGTACATGCCCGTCTTGTAGTCCCACAAAGAGACAGTGTCGCCCCCATTGCTCAGGACATTGCAGTTGAGAATGATCGTTCTTGTACCGACGCCGTAGATCGCAAATGCATGTGGGCCAACTTCGGGCTGGGTATTGCGGATGGTCATGTTCTCCAATACGATGTCGTCTGCATGGATATTCACAACAGCCGGACCGATGGGATCCTTGTGAGCTATCCAATCCGTCCTGAGCTGATTGTACTCGATAATGGTGCTGTCCCTGCTTTCACCGCGGAGTGTGACGTAATCCTGAGTGATTCTTATCTTCTCGTCGTACACGCCGTTCTTAATGAAGATTACTACACGTTGATAGTTGAACATCGGAAGAGCGTCCATTGCCTGGGTGATCGTCCTGAAGTCTCCGGTTCCATCTTTGGCAACCACGATATAGTGAGAATCGAAAGGGAAAGCGGTCCCGCTGGCAACCATAAGGAGGAGCATGACACCTTTTACCAACGGAGGGTTGAAATGCTCTCGCAGCCAATCCACAATTCTTAGTGCGAGCCGGGACCGCAACTCCCAAAACTGTTCAGTCAAGAAAGTAATTCCGCTGCTCCTTTCTCCTGAAGACCGCCGGGTTTCTCATCGACCGTCACACCTATTTCACCAGCGCTGTGCAGTAGAGGATAAAAACAGCGGGTCTCCAGCAGTGATGTAACACTGAAGTTCTGGAGACCGCGCCTTGCATTCGAGGGAGAAAGCAAAAAACAAATGCGAAACCGGAACCTGGAATGAGTCATCATGCCATCGATCGATTTTCCCGTTTCGGGAGAAGGAGAAACCAGTAACCTCAATTCAGATACTCACCCTCCTGCTTATCTCGAGAATCTGGACAATAGAGCTCATTCGAAGGAGAGCGCCAGGCTACGTGTGCCTATCTGCCCGATTGCGAAGCTCCATCAAGGCGGTCACTTGAAAATGCCGGCCTTTCCCGTCCTGAAGAGCGCCAAGGAAGTCGGACAAGAGTCCGCGGGAGAACGAGATCAACTCCTGCCCATGATCGCTCAAAACCTGCTCAAATTTTCAAATTATCGCTCACTTGAACGATAACTTAACCGATAACTTAAATGCGCTTTAGTTTACGTTGACCGAATGTAAATGTCAAGGACTTTCTTGAGTCGGTACGTGCTGATACCGGGTATCGACCGACTTACCCCAGTGTTCCGGTAGCTTCACCCGGTCGACGGCGAGGCAGGCGCAACTTCGCTCCCTACCGGGTGAGTCTGACCAATCCTCTCCAGACAGCGTCCGCGATCTCCCGCTGCCCGGCTTCGTTTGGGTGAAGTCCGTCGACAAAGTTCTTTGGTGAGACTGTTTTCAACAACGAAATAAACCCCACCGATTCCTCTTTTGCCAACGTCTTGTATCTCTTCTCCAGCAAGATCAGCGACCGCTCAGTGTTCTCGTTGTACATCTTCTTCACATTCAGCCTGGACATTGTTCGGACGTTTATCTGTGCGGGCGCGAGTATGACTATCTTTGCCTCTCTGTTGCGCTCTCTCACTTTCCGGATCATCCAACTCATATTATCGACGCAAGCATTCACCATGCTGTCGTTGCCGTTCTTGAGGTCGTTAGCACCGAGAAAGATTAAAAACATCTCCGCATTCCGATACTCCCGGAGAACCGGAAGAATCTCTTCTCTGTCGGAAGTCTTTCTCCCGTTCCTACCTTCATTAACGAAATTCACTTCTTTGTGCTCCTTCGAAAGGAAATACACCCAACTGTGTCCGTTCACTTTCGCTCCATGGGTTATCGAGTCTCCAAAACAGATGACTGTTCCACCAATTCTATGAGTCAAGGCCATTCCCCAGAAGGAAATCACCCCGAGTAGCATCAATATAGAAGCCGACTTGCCGACTGTATCCTTCAGATATCTCATAGATCCCACTCCAATCACTAGTGACTCTTCGTTCGTTTGCAGTGCTCAAGATCATGCTCGACGCATCAAGAGACAAACCTGAATTATCAACTCGCCGACATGAGTCACCGGACTCGGAACCAGTCGAAGTCTGCGAAGCCCGAACTGCAGTGACTTTCAACTATCTTTCGACTCTTCCTGCACCGCTGCCCTTCGCGAGTTTCTCCACCTCTTCGACCGACACGAGGTTGAAGTCTCCCGGTATCGTCTGCTTGAGGCAGGACGCGGCGACAGCAAACTCGAGCGCTTCTTCTGTGTTGCTTTTCTTCAGCATTCCGTAGATTAAGCCGCCTGCAAACGAATCACCGCCGCCAACTCTGTCGACAATCTGCACGTCGTATTGCTTTGAGCGGTAGGGCTGCCTGCAATCTTTGTCATCATGCAGCACCGCACTCCAACCGTTCCGTGATGCCGAATAGCTCTCACGAAGCGTGATCGCGACGGCTTTGAAGTGAAACTCCTCCTTTAGTCTTTGCGCAAGTTCGAAATAACCCTTCTCGTCAAGTTCCGCGCTCTCTACATTCGTAGCTCCTGCCTGGAAGCCGAGGCTTTTCTCGGCATCTTCTTCGTTGGCAATGCAGACGTCCACGTACTCCATCATCGGCACCATCACAGCCTGAGCTTCTTTGGTCGTCCAGAGCTTTGCCCTGTAGTTGAGGTCGGCGCTGACGGTGGCGCCGTTCTTCTTTGCGGCCACGCACGCCGCTTTGAGGGCTTCCTGCGCCTTCATCCCGAGTGCAGGTGTAATACCGGTCCAGTGAAACCATTTTGTGCCGGCAAAGACCTCATCCCACTCCATCTCATCCTTACCCAGCCCCGTAATCGCGGAGTTGGACCTGTCATATATGACTTTCGACGCTCTCTGGCTGGCCCCTGTTTCCAGGAAGTAAATTCCCAGCCTGTCGCCTCCACGGACTATGTAGTCCGTCCTGACACCATACCGGCGCAGGCTATTAACGGCTGACTGGCCGATCTCATGTTTTGGGATTTTGGAGATGAAGTAACTGTCAAGCCCGTAGTTTGCCAGCGACACAGCCACGTTCGCCTCGCCGCCGCCGTAGTTCACGTCAAATTGCTGGGACTGGACGAACCTTGAATATCCGGGAGTTGACAACCTCAGCATTATCTCTCCCATAGTGATAACTTTGTCAGCCATTTAAACTACCTGTCATGTTGTTTGTCCATTAGATTTTTCCCACAAAAGCAAAAAGAGTTTCAAAAAAGTGAAGCTTTTCAAAGTTCAGCCGCCGTACCCTCCGGAAGGACTCTGGTGTTTGGAGCTGGACCCGATCAGGTTATGGCGTCATGCAGTCTTCATTTCCTGCCTGGCTCTGAAAATGCTTTCCATAAGGACCTTTGCGTTCTCAGTCAGGATGTCGTACTTCTCCGAGGCGATCGCTTTCTTGTCGAGCAGAGCAGTCCCGACGCCGACGGCGCAAGCACCTGATTTCAGCCATTCACCGGCATTCGTAAGAGTCACTCCTCCGGTGGGCATCAGTTTCAAATGTGGCATGGGGGCAAGGACTCCCTTGAAGAACGCCATGCCCACCACGTCCGCAGGAAACACCTTCACGATGTCGGCCCCGGATTCGTAGGCCGTCTGGATCTCGGTCGGCGTGAACGCGCCCGGCATAGCGGGTACGTCGTTCCTGTGCGCCGCCTCGACAATTTCCTTCTTGTATATCGGGCTCACGACATACTTTGCCCCGGCGTCGATCGCTCTCTGTGCGGTCTCGGCATTCAGCACCGAACCGACCCCGACGTTCATGTAACTGCCGATCTCTCTGCTCGCGTCAGCAATGACTTTGATCGCGTTCGGGACTGTCATTGTAATCTCTATGCCCGAAACGCCGCCTTTGTATATCGCTTCCGCCACTCTGATGAGTTTATTCGCATCCGACAGCCTGATGACGGCAACTGCTCCGGCGTCGATCACCCTGTTTACTATTTCTTCTCTGTTCATTTTCAAAATCTCTTCCAAATTTATTAAAATCCTAAAGAGCAAAAAGTGGGCACCGCGATCATTTCGTCGCCTGAAGACAGAAGGCACATCTCGCCGCTCACGGTCGGTACGGCAGAAACAGACTTAATATATCAGGAAAAATTGTGGGGACAAATTCTGTGGATGAAACCAGTTGGAGAACCGGTACTACTCAGTCGCACTTAAAAACGCTGCACGGAGCGACACCGAGAAATCACAAAGCAACGCGGAGAGAAAAAACATCTCGGTTTTCACAGTGCAACTCTTCTTCCTTCGTGGCTCTCAGTTTCATGTTTTTTTCCAGCAAGAACTACTTAGCCGCTGTGGTGACGATCGGATTCTTCCTGACGCATGTGTCGCGAATAACCAGCTCGGTGGGCACTTCCACAAGCTTCGGCATGTACTCATCTGTCTCTCCGATATGTTCCAGGACGAGATCAAGCGCGGCTCTTCCGAGTGTGTCGGTCGGTTGGTCTATATAAGTAAGTGCAGGTTTTAGAAATTTGTTGATGCTGGCGCTTCCGAAGCATACAATATCTAAGTCATCCGGTATCTTGACCCCGACTTCAGCGGCTGCGGCATATACACCAAGAGCGACAGGGTATGTTACTGCGAAGATAAACTCGGGCATGTGACCGCTCTTGTATAATCTCATGAAGCCGCGGTAACCGTCATCCTCGCCGAATCCACCGTGAATAACCCAGTCGGACTCAATCGGTAAGCCATGTTTCTTCATAGCCTCCACAAATCCTTCGTACCTATTCTTCCCGATATTGATTTCCTTGTACCCGCCGATGTGGGCGATCCTTGTGTAGCCATTGCTGATCGCAAGTTCGATTGCCTTGGTCGCGCCTCCCTTATCGTCAACGGTGACCTGACTCGTGCCCTCCATTTGAAGTACGCGATCCATAAACACGAGAGGCACGTTGCGGCTGAGGACTTTTTCAAATATGGCAGCGTCCTTTGTCTCCTGAGTGATCGAGACAATGAGCCCATCGACTCTCATCGCCATCAGTGTTTCAATATGCTTTCTCTCACGCTCCGAGTTTTCCTGCGATACGGTGAGGGCAATGTCATAATTGTTATTGAAAGCCTCATCGTAGATCGCTTCTATGACGGAGCTGAAGAAGAAGTGAGCTATTTTCGGGACAACGACTCCGACCGTGTTCGATTTGCGTGAGGAAAGGTTCCTCGCAGCAAAATTCGGCGTGTACCCCAATTCCTCCGCCATTTTTTTCACAAGCTTCGTAGTCTCCCGAGAAATATCGGGATGTCCCCTCAACGCCTTCGACACGGTGACTTTCGACACGTTGAGTTGCTTGGCTATATCGCTCAGCGTGACGTGAGGCTTCCTATTCAACTTCACCCTCCTGTTTGTTCGGAATCGTAACTTGACCGGTTACTTCATGAAAAATTACCATGTGTTCGCCTAATTTCATATAACTCAAGAAACATTCTGTCGCCAGGATAATATGTCAAAGTTTATACGCCTTCTTGGCAAGATCGTACGCCAGCGCTTTTCCCATCGAGCGTGCTTCGTCAAGTCCGATGATGTGCCTCATCACAAGACCCGCAAGGAAATTGGAGTCCATCCTCCTCGCGAGATCATGGCGAGCAGGAATTGAGAGAAAGGCCCGTGTGTCATCCGTGAAACCGACAGTATTGTATATGCCTGCGGTCTCTGTGATGTTCTGCCGGTACCTCGTCATTCCCTGGATGCTGTCGTGGAACCACCACGAAGCTCCGAGCTTGACAGCCGGATAGTGACCTGCAATCGGGGCCAGCTCACGTGAATATGTCGTTTCGTCGAGCGTAAAAAGGACGACTGTGAATTTCGGATTGTTGCCGTACGCGTTCAGGAACTCCTGCATGTTCCGTGTGAACTCCGTTTGGACCGGGATGTCACCTCCTTTGTCGAGACCGAATCTGTCAAAGACCTGCTTGTTGTGGTTCCTGAGGGCGCCTGCATGTATCTGCATGACGAATCCATCCTCAATGCTCATCCGCGCCATTTCCATCAGCATGTTGGCAGTGAAAGCCGCAGCATCTTTTTCAGTTGCCTGCCCTTTCAAGGCCCGCTGAAAGATCGCATCTGCCTCTGACTCCGATAGCTTGTGAGCGTATGGGCTTTCGACGCCCTGATCGGTGGAGACGCCACCAAATGTCTTGAAGTATTCCCTCCGGTTTTCGAGGGCTTTTATATAACTCTTGTAATCGTGAATCTCGATGCCGGAGACCTTGCTGACTGCGGCTATCTCGTTTTTCCAACCGCGCGACAAGATGTTGACGACTGCGTCCGGTCTGAAGCAAGGGATGATGCGTTTGTTCCAGCCTGACTCCCTGATCTTCTTGTGATGGGCGAGCGGGTCTGACGGAGAGTCTGTAGTATTCAGGACCTCGATGTTGAACTTCTCGAACAAAGCTCTCGGAAGGAATTCCTTTGTCTTCAACTTCGAAGACATCTGGTCGTAGATACTCATCGCTGTTTTGGAATTCAGTTTCTCCGTGATGCCGAAGACCTCGACGAATTCATGCGCCAGCCACACGCCTGTTGGAGTACCGGCAAACAGATAAAAGTTGTCGCCAAAGATCTGCCATATTTTGCGATGGTCTCTTTCGACCGGCGTCCCGTCGACAGTCGGGATGCCCAGCGACTCGAGTGATATTCCTTGTGAATAGAGCATCCGATAGATGTAGTGGTCGGGTATGATAAGAAGTTCCGTCGGATCCGGAAACGGCTCGTTGTCGGCCAGAAGCTTCGGCTCGACATGGCCATGAGGACTAATTATCGGAAGGTCTTTCACATTCAGATATAGTTCGTAAGCGGTCTTCCTGATTGTCTCGTCAGGGTCGAAGAAACGATATTCATCAAGTATGCTTTTCTTCATATCAGTATTTGCTTTCTTTCGCCTTTTTAAGATTTTGACGACTATTCGACTCCACAGGATGCACTTTCGTTTAGTCCCGGGTTACCGGACTTGCTTTGTCAAGGAGCCACTTGAAGAGACTCCGCGCCGCGTCGTAGTTGTCAAAGCTCGCAGGGAGCTTGCGGTTGTCTATGTATTCATTGTAGAACCAGGGATCGCCCACCGCGAAGACAAATCCCTTTCCAAATCGTGCCGATGCCATAATAACGTCGCCGTTGTTCGTCAGGTCAGATTTCGCGGGACTCTTTATTCTGAGTGTGCTGATTTCCTTGAGATAGATCTTCTTCACGCCGTCGAACAT
>CAZRXH010000010.1:33393-48864 GCA_964603995.1 uncultured Bacteroidota bacterium
TTATTCTGAGTGTGCTGATTTCCTTGAGATAGATCTTCTTCACGCCGTCGAACATCGGGATCTTGGGCAGCTCTGTGAATGCGCCGACTTCGAAGTCCTTCCCGACAACATCGTTCCGGCTATTCTCGTTGAAGTGTATGCCGAAACGCGCTGCCAACCTGTTAAGGTGCGTGAATTCACAGTTGCCGCTGTCGTTCGCAAAAATGGCAAGGACACCACCGCCCCTTACCCACGAGACTATCGATTTGATCTCCGGCTCAGTTATGTAATGCGGATCTTTCGTCTCTTCAGGAGTGTCCGGGTCGACAATGATGTAGATACTCGCGCTGTCGAGGACAGATCCAGTCGGAGCGACGCGCGACTCTGAAATGCCCGCTCCAAGTTTCTTTATGACTTCTCCAAGCTCTGAATAACCTGAGTTTGCAGTGTCCTCCCAAATATAATGGTAGCGGATCTCCTTGCCGTTCGGCCCTTTCTTCCATTCATTATTGTGGTAACAATCTAAACAGACCACCTTGGTCTTGCCGATAGAATGTTGGGGAGAGATTGCTCCGCCAGCGACAAACACGTACAGGCTTATCGCGGCCAGAAGAAGGAAGATATGTTGTGATCTCGACATTTCAGAAACCGTTCGGTATCTTCATTAGACACCTGCATTGCTCAACGTTTCGTAGCTCTCTCTATTTCCAGAGCCGCCAGTATGAAGGGACCAACGCCTTTGAAGTCGTTGTCTTTTCGGGGGACCGATACATAGTATTCGTAAGAGCCATCTCTGTACGGTTTCCCGCCCAGCCCTGCGCCTGCGCACGTGTTCGTCAGTGTTGGGTTACCTCTTGGATCGACGGTGATCGAATACCTGAGCAAGCCCTCAAATGCCGCCTTCGCGGCATCGAGGTACTCTCCGCTGAGATAGCCTTCGTTAGCACCTTTCGCAAACGCATACGCAAACATCGCAGAAGCAGAAGACTCAAGGTAGTTGCCCTTCGCACCCGCCTTGTCGACGACCTGATACCACAATTTAGTCCGTTTGTCCTGATACTTCAACAATGAGGAGGCCAGTCCCCTGAAGATCCCGACCAGCTTCTCTCTCTGCGGATTGTCCTTCGGGAAGTAGTCGAGCACATCAACGAGTCCCATCATGTACCAGCCCATAGACCTTCCCCAGAATGTCGGCGAGTCACCAGTCTTCGGATTGGCCCACTTCTGAGTTCTTGAGGCGTCCCAGCCATGATAGAAGAGTCCAGTCTTCGGGTCTCTGGCGTGATCCGCCATCAGGATGAACTGCGTCGCAATATCATTGTAGTCCAAAGGCTCATTGAACATTTTCGCGAACTTGGCATAGAACGGCTCAGCCATGTAAAGCCCGTCAAGCCACATCTGATTAGGATAGATCTTCTTGTGCCAGAAGCCGCCCTCTTTGATGCGAGACTGTTCCTTCAGTTGCTTCCGCAGAAGCAGAGCCGCCTCTTTGTACTTCTGCTCCTTCGTCGCGCCGTAGAGATCGAGGACGACCCTGCCGGGAGTGATATCGTCAAGCCTGAACTTGTCAAAATCATAAGTCCTGATCTTCCCGTCTTTCGTGACGTAATAGTCGATGCTCTTCTTCACATAGTCGAAGTATTTCCTGTCGCCGGTTCTTTGCCAGACCTTCCAGATCGCGTGGAGGAGAACGCCTTCTTCATAGTTCCACTCCATGGTACTGTCGTAAGTGAGATAGTTGGGAAGCCGGAAGAGAACAGCGTTCGTCATCCTGACGGACCACGGCTCCGTCTTTGGAGGATCGGATTGAAGGAATGCACGGGACATGTCGCCTCGTGCAAAGCACGTTGAAGCTCCGGCCAAAATCGTTCCGCCGACGATCAGGACAAGCAGTACCTTCCTCTGCATCATAAAAGCTCACCTTATATTCAAAAAGACATAACCAAAGAAAGTCTGTTGACGCCGTTGAAAATCTGCATTTTGGAATAAGAGTAGTTAATCTGGATCTCATTTCCGCTGAGTGTAGTGTTGACTCCTAAACCAGCTGACCACGACTGGAGATCTCGGTTTGTCTGGTAGCCGCCTCTGATCGCGATCATGCCGAGAAACTTATATTCGAGACCGAGGTTGAACCGCTCCGAGTAGTTCTCGGTATGCAGAAAGTCAGCAGCGAACGTAAGCGCGGTGCTCTTGTCGTGGTCCTTCTCGACAAAACCGAGTAGGTCTATGGCCGCTCCCATCGTAAACGAGACCGGGAGCTGTTCCGGGTAAACGTTGCGCGTAAGGTCGGAAGAAAAGTTTCTGAATGACATGCCGAACCTGAAATCGTTCCACAATGTATAATACTTTACTCCGAGGTCGAATGCGAGTTTCGTCGCGTCATTCTTCATCGATTGACCGTTATAGAATGTGTTCTCACCGAGGTTCTGTCCGACGAACCTGATACTGCCGCCGAAAAGGAACTGCGTATTAATATACTTCGCGTAGGTCAATCCGACCGAATATGCGCCGACGTTTGAGACCGGACCATTATCTATGTAGCCTCCGAGCGGGTTGATGCTGGTACCGTAAATCGTCCCATAGTCGACCGACATGAAGCTCAGTCCTACCGCGCCGTAATTCTTCAGGTTCCAGGCTATGGCACCGGTATAGTAATTAATGTCCGCGATCCACTGCGTGTAGTCTAACGACACATTGAACGTCGAGTTCATCTCTGCCATCGCCGCCGGGTTGTAGAAGATAGCGTCTGCTCCTTTCCCCACGGCTGTGTAGGCCTCTCCCATCCCGCTCGCTATCGGAGAGATACTGACGAGCTGGAAGTTCATCGTGCTCTGTCCAACTTTGCTGAGCCCGACCTGTCCGAACACAGTGCCCGACACGGCGACTGTCAGGAATATTGAGAGCAAAAATTTCTTGAAGTCCATTTTCACAATTCCTTTCCCTGATCACCTTACTATTAGGAATTTCTGGTAAGACATCCCGCCTTCCGGTGTCTGGAAGACAGCGATATACACGCCCGAGAAGACCGCCTGTTGATTCGAGCTCAGCATGTCCCATGATACGCTTCCCAAACCGGTATTCGTGAGAGTCCTGACGAGGTCGCCATTCTCTGTGAAGATCTTGATCGTACATTGTGCGGGAAGATTATAAAAAGTTATTCCTCTGCCGTTTGTCTTGTCCAATCCCAATCCGGGGTTGGTACCGAGGAGTAACGGGTCTCGTATGTTGTAGGGGTTTGGAACGATCCTGATTTTCGAAAGATCGTTCTGAGGGAAGTTTGATGGTTGGACGTAGTAGATGTTCGGGAACAAGGCCCTGCCACTGTACATCATCTTCCCACGCGTGGTCGGATCTGCATTCGGGTCGTTGTAAGCGATTCTCGCTTTGGACTGGATATAGTAGTAGACCTGTGCCCCGTAGTAAGAGATCGAGTCATAGAAGGTGTGTGTCACTCCGATGTCGGTGGAATCAGAATCGTAGATCGGCGTGTATTCAACGGTGTCGAAGGCCGATATTCGTCTCATGATCCTGTATCCCTCGAAATTCGGCATCGCCTCAGCCTGTGGATCGGTCCATTGAATCTTGATTGCCCCGCTTGTCACTGTAATCTCAGTCGATTGCGGAGGAGGAGGCGCCTGGGGTATGTCGTAATCGTGCTCGTAGTTCCATTTGGCTCGCCAAGCGCTCTGCATGACAGAGTCAATTCCAAGACTGATCCAGCGATCCTTTGTCATATCCAGTGCCGTCGCGCCGCTTGGAAATTGGAAGTTGCTCGGGAACAATCCTGTTCTGGCGTTCCAACCCGGTATCTGTGACGCATTCGGAGGATCGGTAAGCGTACCGTTCAACCACTCGTTCCCTATCTTCATGCCCAACTGGTATCCAATTCCGGCGAAGCCGCTCGCATAAACGATGTGCAGTTTCTGACCGGGATAGAAAGTATACGGGCCAAAGCTGCAACTCCTGTAAGAGACTCCTTCGTATTGTCCCGCGGGATTGTTGGTGTAGTCCGCTGTCCCTAGCTCATCGTTGTTGAAGCCATGATGAGTCCCGGGGGTTTCATCCGACATCGGGTATGCATCCGAGAAGGCACCTCTTATAGCGTAGAAGTTCTTGTTCCCATAGAGATCGCTCGACTGGTTGAATGGTATTGCGGTGGCAACACCCATGTATGTCACCTTTGGCTGAAGCGGATCATTCACATCCTGCGTGGAATCGGTATACGGAGCAGCCGATGCGTGGAGGATGGTGTAGTAGAGCATGTTAGGATCGATCAGCCTGCCTCCCTGTGAAACCTGTGGCGCTCCCATGTTGTCTCCGGTGAGACGGGGGTTGTCGGCGCTGTATTCATAGAAGACTCTCATCGAATCGCCGGGACGACCACCGTAGTAATGTTGCCATGACATTGTCTGGTCGAACGTGCCCGCCGGGTTGCTCCCGTTGGAATAGTACATGTTGCCTCCAGTTTCCTGCATGTTGATATACAGGCTGTCGAGAGTATCGCCGCCGACGTTCGTGAAAACAAGATCGGTTATTACGTAGTTGTTATTATAGTCTTGTGACCAGGCGTACACTTTCCGGTCCACCTCCACACCTAAGATCGTCGAGTCCACTACTTCGGCGACCTCATCGTAAGTGTGGTTTTGGAATCCGGGGTAAGAAGGATTATAGGTGCCGAAAAGAGATGCACCACCATGAGCCGTCCCTGTTGTGAGATCAGGATAATTGTACCTCAGGTAGTTCGTGATGGGCACGGTGACTCTGCCGACCGGTAGAGAGTCGGTTGTGAAAGAATACACAGCCACGTTTTCTATGGAATCTGTGAGAGGATTGAACCAGTGAGTGGCGGTCAGGTAGATACCCGCCCCCGTGAACGCCTGTGCGTACTGTGCCCGATCTGCGGCGATACCGTAGTCGTTCGGGAAGAAACCGCCGGTGGGATTGAAGTTCATCTTTCCTCCGTTTGCCGGCATTCCAAGCCAGAGGCGTCCCAACTTGATAGTGGTTGACTGTAGTTCAGGAGTCTGTGTTTGAGCAACCCCCGCGACACCCGTGAGCAATAGCAGGGCGACACTCAGCCTCATAACGCCTGAAACACATCGCATCTTGTTCTCTCGATGGAAAAACATGAGGATCTCCATTTATTAAACTTTAGAAGGTGACCTTTATTCCCAGCCAGATATCACGCGGTTGACCATACAGGAATAGATTCGCGTAGTCAGGATCGTTTATGTACGGTTTGCTGGCCGATCTCAAATCTCCGATCTGGTCCTTGCCGGCAATGAAATATCCCGGATATTGTTGCCGCAAAATGTCGAAGGTAGAAGAATTGTACATCGGAAGATGAAGTGAAGCGAGATAATAGGCTTCATCTGATCCGTTGAACGTGTAACCGGCCTGACCAACCGCCGGCGCTCCCTGAAGATCACTTGAGAACGCCATGAGGTTACTCATCTCATTGACTTTCAGATTGAGGACGTTCGTGACGTTCAGGTATGCAGCGACGTCAAGTCCGGCAATCCTGAAATTTCTGGTCAGTTTCATGTCGAGGCTGTAATAGGCGGGCCACTGGAAGTTGTCCGTCAAGTGCGGATCGGCAAGAGGATTCCACGTGAAAAAGTCACCTGCTTCCCATGATCCGAAGAATGTCACGCTCCAGTTTCCGAGAAGATCGAGACCTCCAACCTGCGGGCCCCAATGCTCGGGTGACCTGAATGTGACATCGGCATTAAACTTCGGCCTCGGCAAGGACGGCGTTTCGTTATCTGCATAAAGATTCGATTGGTCCGTAACCGGGATGTCATAATAGGTTTCCACTCCGGTATTGCCTACCTTGCTCAGGGCGTAGTTGAAGTTGAACCATCCCGTGATCCAGGAATTATCACTCTTGGAGAGTTGCACTTCCACTCCCTCTATGCTCTGGTATTCATTGTTCGCGTATCCGGTGTAGTCAAGTCCGAGAGACGATCCTATCGTTTCATAGGTAACACTCCCTTGCTGACCGAAGACATCCTTGTAATATCCGGATACCTGTAAAATTGTTCCGGGCGTGAGCTCATACGCGACTCCGAGCTCGTACGAAGTAGTCAATGGAGGTTCCATGTTTGGATTTGACATCTGGTACAAGCCGTTCTTGGTATACCTGTAAGTGAATTCGTACATGGAATAGTACGGCGGATTCGATCTGAACTGGCCGTAGTTGAAATAGAACTTCGATTTCTCCGTGATGGGGAATGAGACACCAATCCTCGGGCTGATGGTCAGGAAATTCTTGATCTTCTGAAGAAATCCCGGGTGCGTTGAATTGTACTGGTACCAGAGGCTCCATATGTAGGACTGCCCGGTGTTGAGATATGAGTAGAGAGAGGTATCCACCGCCTGCGGCTGAAAGACCGAAACAAAGGGATCGCTCGGCCAGACCCCGCCGCCGCCGAAGTAATAATCCACACGGGCACCGAGGTTGGCAACGACTTCGCCGTAGTTCACCTGATCCTGTAGATAGAATGCAGACTGGCTCGGAGTCCGGTAGTAGTTGAACTCGTATGTATTGTACGCATTGTTGTTCCACTGCTCCCAGAAATTGTGGTCGAGGATTATCGAGTTATATTCCAACCCTGTCTTCACGAAATTGTGGTCACCGATCTGGGACGCCAGATCGAACTTGAACTGGTACTGGTACGACTTCGAGTTGTCGTGCAGGTCTCCCTCTTTGCTTCTGAACCTGAACGTCGTCATGCCGATCGGAGCATCATAGCTCGGGAAAGTGAATCCGTTCACGTGATGCGCGCTCGCAAACTGCCACTTGCCGTATGGCGATTCGTCTAGATTGAAAGGACCAATCTGCGCAATCTGCGTCGTATCTCTGTTGTCTCCTGTCGGGGAATAGTCTGAAATTGCCAGTCTGCTCAAAGTCACTTCGTAGTAGGTCTTGGAACTGAGTAGCTGGTTAAGTGTTACGCCAGTCATCAAAGTCGTCTGATTGAGAATCGGGAAGTAAGCCTGATCATACAAGTAGTTGTAGTTATCTCCGGTGATGCCGGCGTTGTCGAAGACATAGTTCAGGTTATTCTGGAGCATGAAGCCACCGCGGCCGCTTATATCCGGAGCATCGCCGGAAGCCGGCCGTATGGGGCTCACGCCTATCTCACGTTTCCACAACCCGTTCAACGTAACAGTAATGCTGCTTGACGGAGTAGATTTGACGGTCAAAAGAGAAGTCGACGTGAAATCGCTGTTTAGTGTAACCGGCTCAACATAATTTGACCTCCTGGTATTGTTTGATATGTAAAATGTAGCATCGCCGAGGGATTTCCCGACCAAAGGAATTGGGCCGCCGAAACCCGCGTCGATATTGTAGTCGTTACCGGTCTCCTTGTTCGCGTGACTGAGTAATGCGTTTCTCGTTGCGTTCAACATTGAATCCGCCTGCGCTGCCGTCATGTTCCCGAGGATCGTCGGATCCTTGGCTATTTGCTGCTGCAATCCCTGGTAATCAGGTACAGTCATAGTCATCCACGATGACAACAGGTAGAGTTCCAGCGGAGAAGCCTGCTGGTTGAGAGGTTTACCTAAGTTGTATTGCGTGGCTTCGTAGTTCCATCCGGGGAAACTGATATGTTGGTCCTGTTGGTACTGGTCCCATGCGCCCGATTGCGTCCCGGTGAAAGCCACATCCGGCTCAAGGAAGGGCGCGAGAAACGCGTTCGTCGGGTCGTAGAGGGATTGGCCGAACCGGCGCATGTGCGACTGGTCGGCGGAGACATCTATAGTGCCATGATATGCGCTCGGGCTCCCGCTTTTCGTCGTTATGTTGATCAGGCCCGAACGGAAGTTGCCGTACTCAGCGTTGTAGCCGCCGGACATCACTGAAACTTGTTCGATTGCGCTCAATGGAATGCTGGTCTCGGCGTTTCCGACTGCGGGATTATCGTAGGCAAGACCATTCACTAGTGTGCCGACCTGATCGGCAGAGCCGCCTCGAATGGTCAAAAAACCGTTGTCCGTCGTGGATACGCCTGGCAGCTTGGCAAGAAAGGCATTTATTTCCCGGATGCCTGCAGTGTTTGTGATCTCACGGCTCGTGGACACCATCTGCGTGCCCGACACTTCCTGGTGAAGCTGGTTTCTCTGGGCGACCACCACAACTTCGCCGGTCGTAATCTCAGAAGGCTCCAAATTGAAATTCACTGTCGCGACGCGATCGACGGAGACCAGAACATCCTTCACAAGCATCGAGCTGTATCCAACCATCGAAGCCTTGACTTCGTATGTGCCAATCGGCACGTTCACGACGAAATACTTCCCTTCGAGGTCCGTCACTGTGCCCAAGGTCGTGCCGACGACGAGCACATTGACGCCAGGCAGCGGCTCGCCCGTCTTTGCATCCTTCACCTCACCCTGGATTCGGCTGCGTGACTGAGCGTTGGCTAACCCCGCACTCATCGTAAACAGCACAAAGAGAGCAGACAGGATTTCAATCACTCCGGGAAATGAAAGTCTTCTCATTTCTTTCTCCTACAACTACTGGATTTTTGAATCACAAAAGAACATCACAATGTTACTTCTATCGGGTTGTTCAGCTTAGCAATTACATCTTCGAGGTACTCTTTGAATTCCTTTTCGTTCCTGATACCGTTCGGCTCCTGCTGCCAGGCGGCTCCGAAATAGTAGGTCAGTCTCCCGTTCTCCGGACGAAGCACGACAATCTCGCTCAACGAATCCTCAGTCACCTTCACCTCATCTGTCCTTCGGTAGAACAAGGCGATACCCAGATCGTCACCTGACAGGCTCTGTTTCCCATAGAGGCCAAGGTATTCCCATCCACTTCGAGACCTGGACTTTGATCGGATGAGGCCGCAATTCTCATGCTTCGCTAGACCGGTGCACAATTCGACAGGCTTACCTTTCAAATTCAGACTTACCTTCGTAAGCCTGCTCCCACCGGAAATTGTCAAATGCGAATACAAATCGAACGTCTCTCCATCCGCCTTCCAACCGAGATACTTGGTGTAAATACCAGAGAGGATCGGTCCGTTCTCGGCGACATAACATTTCACCCGGCCGACATCGCTGACGGTTACTACTTTCGAACTGTGCCACATTGCAATAGAGCCGATTCCCAGCGACTCGCCGACTTTGAATATATCCATTCCCCAATCGAGCATCTTCGTGTACGATTCCATGCTGTTCGAAACAAGGTCGTGTACTCCGAGCTTCTGCAGAACCAGCCCGTCGATTTTCTTTCCGAAGATGTCGTTCCTGTTCCTGGAGTCGAGGTAGTATCTGTACACTATCTTGTCGGACTCCCACCCCGGTCCTTCGATCCTGTACAATGCGTCGTGCGCGAAATGATCCGATGGCACCGTGGTCGAGTCGATATCGACAAACTTGCCTCCGGTATAGTAGCCGTTCACCTTCTTGTAATTGAACTTCATTCCTAGAACAGCCTGCGTCAGCTTCCGGTACCGGTGCTCTATCACCGTGTCCGCAACCCACGAGACTGTGAACCGCTTCTTCTCATGCGGCTCAAACGAAGCCAGAACAAAAATGCTTCCGGAACCATCTTCGATTCGCTCTTTGTCCAACTGACTCGGGATTTCCTTGCCCGCACTTGTAACCACAAAAGCATTTTCGTTGAATGCCGGATATCTCACCCGGATCGTCTTGAGGTCAATCCTGATTAACTCGTGAGGTCTAGAAATGTTTGTGGGATTGGTTGCTGTGAAATGGAACCAGTGCGTTCTCTCTGAGGGGGAATCGTTTCGAGCTGCCCTGGATGTGGAAGTCTCAGCCAGAAGAGCGGCAACGATGAGTAGCGTTAGCCTAATCAGCTTCATTCTTCACCGCGAGACTTTCAAACTAAGTTCATAGCAAATCGTATGTTCGTACTTTCTCCTTTCGGTACTCGGCAGGATCTCCGAGGATTGGATGGAGTCTCATTTTCCCAGCTCGCTCCCCCTAGGTACCAGAATCGTCAGAACCACGCAGCACCGTCATCCATTCGAGTTCACTGATGACGCTTGCTGGCAGGGATCACGGCCGATTGAGGTTGCGTCCTCCACCAGTTCTAGAGCGGGCTTCGCCTTGGAATTTCAACGAAGTAAAGAGTTAACCGTTGACTTAAACGGTAACTTAACCGGGAATAATCTACTGCCGGTACTTTCTATTGTCAAGTCACCCGCGAAGAAAAATTTCAGGCAAATACGGGGGATTCCCGTCTTCTGCCCTTTGACAGACCGGGATGGAATATCCTCCGTCGGTGGGAATAACATAAAAAGGAAGCGAGGAGAATCCCAAGGCGTAGGAGGACTCTGTTACCCTGGGAACTCCGCGCTTTTGGCACTTGAGATATTGCTTAGGGAGAAGCGTTCTCGGCCAAAAATGTCAAGTACGAAAAAATATGAACCATATCATGAAAAATATCGGAAGCAAAATCGGAATCGTGTACCTGATTATGTATGAGACAAACGAGGGACAGCGTATACCTGCCTGCTCGGCGATGCTCTTCACCATGAAGTTCGGACCGTTGCCGATGTATGTCATCGCACCGAAGAAAACGGCGCCTATTGAGATTGCCTGTACGATAGTTCTTTTGTTAGCAAGCAAATAGACTGTCGATATCTGTTGCACGCTTGTGCTACCGGAAGCCACGAGATCAGGATGGTAGCTCATCATCGCACCGAAAGTGTTATGAATATCGGGAGCATACTGGCTGGCAGCCAGAGAAGTACCATGCACCTGAATGAGATGGTACACGTAATTGACAGATCCGTTGTTCACGAACATCCCTAAAGCCGCACTGAGAAAATTAAGATACGTCGGTGTATTGTCCAGGACGGAAGAGAGCGCGCCCGTCGTCCAGTAGAACTGCCCTGCCCTGTCGAATCCGAAGCTTGCTGCGTTCTGGCTGATCCACTCGAGCGCCGGGACCATCGTGATGAAGATCCCGATAAACAAAATTGCGACCTCTTTTATCGGCGTGAAATCAAAATCGTTTTTCTTATGTATGTCGGACGGCGTGGTAAAGTAGGAGGCTGCGGCCGCAGCTATCATGAGTGCTTCACGCAGAAACGGGGGATGCGTGACGAAGACCGCGACAAGCACGACGGCAAGAAAGAAGATGTTGTGCAGACCGGAAAACTCCGCATGTTCGCCTTCCTGTTCTGCAAATTCTTGCTGGCCTTTGTTCAGGCTTTTAAAGTCGCGCAGGTCGATCAGATAAAACACGGCCAATATGATAGCTACAGCAAACAGCCAGATATACCAGAGGTTTACCACCGACCATAAAAATGGGATTCCCTTCAAATAACCGACGAAAAGCGGCGGATCCCCAACCGGAGTCAGCGCACCTCCGACATTGCTTACGATAAATATGAAAAAGATAACATGGTACGACCTGATCCTGTATCTATTCACCCGGATAAATGGACGGATCATTATCATCGACGCGCCAGTTGTCCCGACGAGATTTGCGACGAGGGCACCTATCGCAAGGAATACTACATTTGTGAAAGGTCGCGACTCGCCTCGCAGCCGTATATGGATTCCCCCGGCTATGACGTATAACGAGCCGATCAATGCGATGAAGCTGAAGTAATCGAAGCCGGATTCGACCAGCGGGTCCGGCCGGTGCAGAAGAATTACGTAATAAGCCACCGTCACCAGACCCAGCCCCACGGAGACGGCGGGATAGAACCTCTCCCACCAGGTCTTCCTTACCAGCGGCAGAATGGCGATGCATGCCAGCAAAAGAAAGAACGGAATCGCAGACCAGATCGTGATCTCAGTGCCGTACATCATTTGCTCTCCTGGGCATGAAGATCCCTGCTACCGAAATATTCCGTGGAAATGTGCGGCAACTAAATGTTCCCTTCTGCGTGTCGACGAAGTCTCTTCATGAACGACCAGCCGTATCCAAGCAGCACTCCGGCTGATACAAGCCATTGCACATTCCCCTGGAAAAGGAGCGGACAAAAGATTTGAACGGCAACGAGCACGACAAGTAAAACCGCAACTCTGCTCATCGAGCCGGGCATCACCGACCAGCCGGTCCGGAGTTTCCCTTCGTCCTTGAGCCTCTCGTTCCGAGCCAGCGCGGCATTCTGAATTGTGCCAAACAGAAAACCGATCGCTCCACCGGTAACGAGCGCAGCCAACGATATGATCGGACTAAACATTTATCAAGCTTCCCTTCCTCTTCGAGCCTGCTGCTGCGCGAGGAACCTCTTCCCTCACGCAGCCAGCCAGCTCTCGAATTTTATGATTTTTTCGGATGTGTGGTTTCTGCAAACTTGTCCATGCTGAAACCATTGTAGCCCAGGACACCCATTTCAGGGATATCAAGACCGTCGATCTCGACATCTCGGTCGACGCGGTTGCCGACGATTGCATCCGCGATCTTGTAAACAACGAAAGCAAGTATCGAGAGTGTCACGAAACATGTTATTACTCCGATCAGCTCCGCCCAAAACTGGCCCAACCCACCACCATAGAAGAGACCTCTGACGGTGCCTGCCACGCCGTTCCACCCGTCGCCATAGGTGCCGTCCGCAAAAAGTCCTATCGACAGACATCCCCACGCACCGTTTACACCGTGGACAGAGATAGCACCGACGGGATCATCTATTCTTATTCGGTCGAAGAAAAACACGGATTCGACGACAAGAACGCCGGCAATCAAACCGATGATGGATGCACCTCCGGCACTCACAAAAGCAGAGGGACCGGTGATCGCGACCAGGCCTGCCAACATGCCGTTTGCCATCATTGAGGGATCCGGCTTCTTGGTTCTGAACCACCACATCCAGAGGGTCGCTGCCAGAGCTCCGGTAGCGCTCGCGAGCATCGTGTTCACTGCAACAACGCTAATGCGCAGATCCGTGCCGGCCAAAGTCGATCCGGGGTTGAATCCGAACCAACCGAACGCCAGGATGAAGGTTCCGATTATGGCCATCGGGATGCTATGCGGCTGTACGGGATTTATGCTCCCATCCTCGTTGTACTTTCCGTACCTGGGACCGATCAGCCAAGCAAAAATCAATCCGATCACCCCTCCTTGCATGTGAACTACCGTCGAGCCTGCGAAATCGACATATCCATGGCCGAGCCCAAAGTTTACGCCGAGTTGCGAGAGCCAGCCGCCCCCCCACACCCAGTTCCCGAAAACGGGGTACATGATCGTACCGACGCAGGCGCCGTATATCATAAAAGCGGAGAACTTCCAGCGTTCAGCCGCAGCCCCGGTAGGAATAGTGGCAGTCGTGTCCATGAACACCATCTGGAACAGAAACAAAGCAAATGCCGCAACATCATATCCGGATCCCTGCAACAGGAATCCGCTCCATCCCAGGAGACCGAACGGCTTCCCGAACAGATTGAGCGTGATTTCGTGGCTCAATCCTGAGTATCCACCCATAGTGCCTATCGGACCCACACCACCGAACATAAATGCAAATCCGCAGAGGTAGAATCCGAGCATACCCATCGGATAAATCATGAAGTTCATTGCCATCGTGTGGGCAACGTTCTTGGCGCGAGTGAGTCCTGTCTCGACCATTGCGAAACCAGCCTGCATGAACATGACGAGAAAACCGGTGATCAGGGTCCACACAAAGTTGATCGCCACGTGGTTATGACCTACTGCATCGCCCAGCTCCTGGAAAGTGGGAGAACCTGGCTTCGCTGCTGGCACATCCATAATGTTACCTGTTTTCGTCCCGCCGGGGTCGGGTTGGTCTGACGCGTATGCTAGAGAAGTGGCTGCGACAAATGCAATCGCGAACACGGTCAGCCAGATCAAAAACTTGCTCCTGAAGAATGACATCATTGAAGATCTCCTCATTTATTGTTTTGTAAAATTGATAATGGGGTTGTCTAGAACATAACTATCGCGCCGACCAAGAGAGTCGGTTGCGAGGTCCTAACAGGATCTGGTGTGCTTGCAGATATGAACATCGGACCGTTTGCAAAATCGTCGCGAAACTCGCCACGAATCATTAGGTTGGCGAACAGATCGTACTCGTAGGTTAGCGTTATTTCTTTGAATGTAGCTTTGGGAAACGCCGCTCCCGTCGTGTAGCCCTCGGGATCGTAGTAGACTTCTCCGCGAACGGCGACATCCGACTTGGGAGTCAGGACGTATTTGCCGTACAACGCAACACCTTTCCAAGTGTTCAGGAATCCGGCGACACGTTCCTGTCCGTAGTTGGCATCCGCCGCGAGAGTAAGATCATCGCCAACTTGTTGTGTAATGATAACTTCAGCAACATCTTTTTTTCCGTACTCCGCGCCGGTCGGCTGCTCGAACCCGCTCATGCCGCTAAGCACAAGAGTCGTCGTCGATGTAGGAGTATAGGTTAAACCAAGTCCAACGGACTTGGACTTATTGTTGTCAATCACTGTGTTCCAGCTGTTCACGATGTGGAGCGAAGCGGTGAAATTGCTCGCGAACGAATACGTCATCCTCATCCCTGTATGGTAGTACGGGATAGCATAGGCGAACAGCAATGATCGACTGTAGTTCCAGTTTGAGTTTGTTTCTATGACTTCATTTCCCATCAGCGTCACAAACTTGCCGACGTCAACAGTTAAACCTGAGCCTATCGGAAGCACGGCCTCAAGATATGCCTGCTCCAGCAGAGACAATGTGCTGAATGCATTTGGCCCGTAAGGCGCAACTCCCTGGACGATATCGTTCGTGGGTCCGAAGGCAAGATCCATACGGAAACCGACCGGTTGCGCTTGCTTCTGAACGGTGAGTTTGGCCAGGTTGAATCCGAATTGATTTTCATATATGTCGAAGTTCCTCAGCTGGTTCATTTGTGTCGACGGATCGTTAAAGTTCTTGCTGTAGTAGACGTCGACCAATCCCGTCCACGAAATTCCGGAAGTCGCAGTCGAATCCGCGGCGAAGAGATTGCCGGAATAGAAAGCAACTGCCGTCATCAATGCAACTGTAACCAATTTTCTATTCATGTGTGCTCCAGTCCTTTATGATTGAAGTTTTTAAAGCGCGCTCTCGCCGGATTCCTCTGTCCTGACGCGAATAGTCTCTTCGATGGTCGAGACGAATATTTTCCCGTCTCCTACCTCTCCTGTCTTTGCGGTCTTGATGATCGTCGCGATTATCTTTTGCGCCTGCTGATCCGGCGCGACAACTTCAAGCTTGATTTTCGGGACGAAGTTGATCTCGTATTCCGACCCACGATAAGTTTCGGTATGGCCTTTCTGTCTGCCAATCCCTTTGACCTCCGTGATCGTCATTCCGTTCACGCCCATTTCGTGGAGCGCTTCGCGAATGTCCTCCATCTTATGAGGTCTCACGATCGCCTCGATTTTTTTCATCTTTTTCTCCTCTGTTGTGGTTTAGTTTGTTCAATTATGAATCTGTATTTTCTGCAAATCGTCGAAACCGCCGTCCTTCGTCTTGCTCAGGAGCGCTAGTATCACCATGCCGGCCACGTCCTCCGGAACTACCACGCCGATCTTTGCTTT
>CAZRXH010000011.1:0-2759 GCA_964603995.1 uncultured Bacteroidota bacterium
ATTCATGCTCCGATCAATCTTATTGAAATCGAGCCAGTACCATAGCCAGGTGAGCTGCCTCCTGGCTGAGCAAATCGTCTTCTTTTGGCCGGGCAGCGACCTCCAAATTCAATACTCCGACCTCCTCGCCGGACAGATCGTCCTACTTCGGAAGTACGCCGATGTGCAAATTTAGTAGGCCGACCTACTTCGCAAGTACATCGATGTACCAACCCGGTACTCGGGCCTGCTTGCCAAGCAGGACGTTCTCCTTCGGATGTTGATCGATGTCCAAACTTAGCAGGCGGACTTCCTTCATAAGTACATCGATGGGGTCGCTGAGGACATCGTTCTACCTCGTCAGGTAGATCGTGGTACTTAGCTAACCCCATCGCTTCCCTGAAATAACTCCGCTCTTTGCTTATTTCGAGGGTTGTACTATGCTGCTTCCGGATGGCTTCGATTTTCTTGCAAATCGACGGGCCATTTCGTCAACATAGGGGTCTATCCCGTCTGTTTTAACACCCGCCAGATTGGCAGATGCATAGACGAGCAGGGCAGCGGCATAGGCCTCGTTTCCACAAAGACTCAGCGTATCCTCGATCCTTTGAAGAAACGCTAACGTCAACTGTCTCACCTCAAACATCCGGTCAAACAGTACGGCGTCTTTCTGGAATTCATCGACTTTGAATTCGCCCGGAAGAAAGTCGCTCTTCTTAGCGACGAGGAGCCTGGCATTCTTTACGAAGCCATAGTTCCTGTCCTTAAGATGGACCAGCTTGTCCCGCTCTTCAGGAGTGAGGTCAATAAGCGGAAGCTGAGCCGCAGCCGTCTCAAGCGCAGTCTTGAACTGAACCAATTGCTCATCCGTCACAACTGCGCTGATTCGATTTGGTATCGCCATACCAAACCTCCTCTTTTTGGTCTGTTGCCCCGCAGACACTGCACGACAGCGCTGCGTTTTTCTATCTCCAAACCTGGCACGGACTTATGCGCGCCCGCGTCAGACTCTTTGCTGCGTCGGTATCATTCAGCAAGGACTCTCTCCTACGACACGACAGGAAAGGCAAAATGTCCTTTGCGGTATTTCTCGGCTATGTCTGGTTTGGTAATGGTATTGTTGGTCCCTTGATCCGCCAACTTCCGCAGTGAATCTCTTTCCGTCGTTCTACGCCCGCTGCCTGAACCCTATTTCTCCGCGGTTAGACATTGGTCGAATTTATACTGTTCCACCATTCATGTCAAGTAAATTATTCCGTTTCACAAAACCAGGGGAATTGAAAACACGAATGCAACGAACAGGTAATGGGAAATGCTGAATGACACGAAAGCATGTGCTGCTGTGCCGTGAAGGATTTATTATCCGACTAACTTGTAACCCGCCTTCTCGATCTTCTCCTTCACGTTATTCAGATCGAGCTCGTCTTTGTATTGAATCTCGACGCTTTTCTTCAAGTGGTCGGCCTTCGCCGACTTCACCCCGTCAATGCCCATGAGTGCTTTCTCGACTGTCATCTCACAGTGGTGACATGTCATTCCATCGACAGTCAACGTTTTCTTCTTTGATCCCAGACCGAACACACACGCCTCCTTAGTTTGGTTTCCTGGCACTTGTCAGGATTTGAGCTTTATTCTTTTCAACCGAAGAGAGTTGCTTACGACACTCACCGAGCTCAACGCCATAGCAACGGACGCGATCATTGGATTAAGCTGCCATCCCGTGATTGGGTAAAGCGCACCGGCAGCAAGCGGTATCAGTATGACGTTGTAGAAGAACGCCCAGAACAAATTCTGTTTGATCACACTCAACGTGCGCTTCGACAGGCTGATTGACACCGGCACCAGTTTCAGATCGTTCCTGACAAGAGTTATGTCCGCGGCCTCGACTGCAATGTCCGTTCCGGTCGCCATCGCTATTCCCAGATCGGACTGTGCGAGTGCCGGCGCATCATTTATCCCGTCACCGACAAAGGCGACAACCTCACCGGATTCCTGAAGCTCTTTGACCGCACTGAACTTGCCATCCGGAGGTACGTTCGCGAAATATCTGTCCACACCGATCTGTCCCGCAATGCGTTTTGCGGATGCTTCACCGTCACCGGTGAGAAGCCTCACCTTGAGTCCGAGTTTCTTCAAAGCCTCTACTGTTTCGATCGCGCCATCTCTGATATAATCGCTGACAAGAATCGCTCCCAAAATGTCGGAGTCCCGGGACACGAAGAGCACAGTTGCGGCAAGCTTCTCGGCTCTGGCATACACGTGCGTTGCGGCCACTCTGGCAGCTTCAGCGTTCGCTTTTTCGGCCGAGAACTCGAGCTTGCCGACACGGACTATCGCAGCATGATTCGAGTCCTGAATATTTATTTCGACCCCTTTTCCGGCGAGGCTTCTGAACCCGGAACTGACATGAGATTGAACTGGAAGTCCGCGATGCTTTGCTTCATCGACGACAGCCTTCGCAATAGGATGCTCCGAATTGACCTCCGCAAGTGCAGCAAGACTAAGCAGCTCGTTTTCCTCCTTGCCGTCAAGGAGAATTGTCTCGATAACTCTCATCTCTCCCAGTGTCACCGTTCCGGTCTTGTCGAAAACAACACTGGTCACCTTTCTTGCCTGTTCCAACGCCTCACTGCTCCTCACGAGGATGCCCATCTCAGCACCGCGTCCAGTCCCAACCATTATGGCCGTCGGGGTGGCCAGGCCGAGCGCACATGGACATGCGATAATAAGTACGGCGACAAACGCCATCAACGAATGCACGAGGAGCGGAGCAGGTCCGA
>CAZRXH010000011.1:2859-4521 GCA_964603995.1 uncultured Bacteroidota bacterium
CATCGATTCGTCCACCATAGAGAAACCATCCACAACCCTGCCATCGACGGGGATTCTTTCGCCTGGCCTGACTCTCAAGATGCTCCCGACCTGAACGGCCGTCAGCGGAACGTCCACCTCACTACCGTCAAGAAGAAGGTGGGCGACTGCGGGCTGCAAAGACATCAACTTCCTTACCGCCTCGGAGGATTTCCATTTGGCTTTTGCTTCGAGTATTTTCCCGAGAAGGATCAGGACGATAATGACCGCGCTCGTATCGAAATAGACATGGGGCATTCCCCCAGTTGTCGAAAATACTCCGGGCCATATCGTCGCGGCGGCACTGTAGATAAACGCAGAAGACGTTCCAACCGCCACAAGCGTATTCATGTCGGCCGTTTTATGTTTCAATGCGGACCAGAAGCCGCTGAAGAACTTCCCTCCCACGTACCACATGACGGGGATTGTCAGAGCAAGCATTGTGAAATCTCTAAGCCTCTCAGGCACCGCGTGCACGAACGGGAAAATCTCAGGCATGCTTCCGATGAGAATCGGGATCGCTAGGACAACCCCGACGAGGAACTTTCGCCACAATCTCTTGTATTCTCTCTCCCTCGATTCCGATTCAGCCTTCAAAGCATCTACTTCATCGGCGGTGTCGATGATTTTGTACCCGGCATCTTCCACCGCAGACCTCAAAAGATCCACGCTTACTCTGTCAGGCTCGATTTCGACAGTCGCAGATTCCGTGGCGAGGTTCACCACGGCACTGTCAACACCATCCACACTCTTTAACGCATTCTCAACCCTGAGAACACAACTTGCACACGTCATCCCCTCGACGGGGAGAGTCAGCTTTATCTTGCTCTTCCTTCCGCCTTCAGCGGGATCGGGATCACTTTCCATTGCTATCACCTAATTTCTTCTGCAACACGACCTTGACATCACCCATAGAGGCTTCTTCTGTGTCGTTTGTTGCAAGTATTACAATCTTTTCCTTCCTGTACTCTTCGATGAGTGAAAGGACCATATCGGTCCCGGCCACGTCGAGGTTTGCGGTCGGCTCATCCAGAACCAGCACATCTGGGTCGTGAATGAGAGCCGCGGCATATTTTAGCCTTTGTTTCATCCCTGATGAGAAACCTCGCAATTCATCGTTCCTCCTGGTAAACAATCCCACGCGCTCAAGAATTTCCAACGCGTGACTCTCCGAAGACCGGGCCATCTTCCGCGCACGCATTTCGATCCTTAAATTCTCGAGTGCCGTGAACTCACCGTACAACTCCAGGTATGGAGCAACAAAACCGACATGCTTGTAAACGTTGTCCCTGTCTATCTTGCCGTTGCCGTTCGTAAGTGTCACCTCTCCTGCCGTCGGAGTGAGCACACCGCAGATTATTTTTGAAGCAGTTGACTTCCCACTCCCGTTCGGTCCCGTTATGGATAGAACCTCCCCCGACTTCACTTCGAAGGAGAGATTCTTGAATACAACCCGTCTATTGAAAACTTTCTTCAGGTCTATGGCAGTTATGATCATCTATTCCTCACGACGGCGATCTTGCCGGCAATACTTTTCGAGCCGTTACTCACGACGTAAATATACACACCACTGGCGACTTTTCTTCCGGCTCGATCATTTCCGTCCCAGAGAAAATAGCTGCCTTGCAGGTACTTCATCAGGTG
>CAZRXH010000011.1:4621-48629 GCA_964603995.1 uncultured Bacteroidota bacterium
GCGGAGGCGGTTGTTCCAGCGGACTTGAATGCGTCTTCGATAGCCGGTATCGCCGGCTCTCTTGCCATGTTCGCCCAGACCGACTTCATCAATGCAGTTCCGTCTTTGTATGCGTTCTGCATAAATATTCCAAAGACGCATCTCTCGTAACCGGCATAGCCGGGATCGTATGTATTGAAAGGCTCTTGATTCAGACTGCTGAAGAAAGTTGGCAGGTACTGATAGTAGTCCTTCACGCCTGGATACACGAGTTGTTCCATCCAGGTCGACGTAAGCTCATAGAACCACAGGTCCTTCTCCCACAGCCCATAGTTCCCGACTTGGATTCCATGGTTGAATTCGTGAGCCAATGTTACCTCCATTGCGGGAATCCCCTGTGTGTATGTCGACTCGAATTCGTTTCGAATTACCGTCCACGTCGCATAAGTCGGATTCTCCCGATCAATTATCGGATGCGTAGGATCCCAGTCAGTGTACCCATATTCTCCGGTCGGGAGGGATTGGATATAGATGTCATATTCGTTTCCGCCTCCCGCACCGCTGTCGGATGCCGGCGGGGGAAAGCCGAGCGAATCGACTTCAATTTCATAAACGTGGTCACAGATATTTGCGACGCTGTCTGCAAATGCAAAAGCGCTGTTGGATTCAGGCAATCCACCTGTACCATAAAGCACCGGCTCATTCACACCTGAAGTATCGAAGTGAATCCTGAATTTCCCGGAAGGACTGACTATGCTTGTTTCGTTCGTGGGTCTTTCTTGAAGAATAGATTTTACGCCCATATCAGCGCCAGGGAGCGAGAAATAATGAGCAATGATGTGGAATCCACACTTGTCATAGTTCTTGACAGCGTATGACTCAAACAGTCTCGCCATCACCCTGTTCCGTTCGGAGACTGCTGCCCCTGCAATTCCGTAGACGGAGAGCATGATAGCTGTGGTGACCCTAAAAATTGTGGAGCGAGACATGAGCTTCAGAACGGTTGAGAAAATAAATCATCTTCATATTGGATGATATCGCAATATCCGCTGGCACTTCGTTCACCCGCCATGCTTTGACGAATCGCAGCCGTTCATTTCTTGTCGCGTACAGAAAGACAGAATTATCCTTATGGTTCATGTAGGCAAGGTAGTATGTGGAATCTGACGAAGGTACAACTTTGACACTCCTGAAGTAGGACGAATCAAGAGGCAAGCTGCACAGAGAATCGAGCGAAAGCCCGCTGATTGCACCGAGGTTCACATTGAAAAGGTTCAGCGTGTCATCTCCCTGGAGCGCGAGAAGAGGCGAACCCGAGTCGGGCAGGTTGATGAATCTCGCGTTAGAAGCGCGAAGCTTCACAAACGACGAGCCGTTTGATTTGAGAGCAGTACACCCCAATTCAAGGCTGTCTGCAGATAGCCTCCACAAGCGCAGAAATGAAGGAGTCGGCGATACCGTGACTGCTGAAGCGACATATTGCTCTGTATCGTCGACGGAGTAGTCCTGTTCAAGGAATTCGTTCCTTCCCCTGATGGTGCTGAAAGAAGAAATGCCTACGGTGCTGTCCGGTTGTACCCTGTAGGCTGCTATGATGGATGCTGAGTCGCCCACTGCGTCTCCGTTCACTGCGAAAGGCAGGAATGCGGTCTGCGCATTCAGCTCTGTCACACCCTTGGACTCTGGCAAGATCCTGTAGAGGCTGAGCATGTCTGCATTGGAGTAGGACAACAACAGATACGGGGATTTCCCCGGTAAAAGATGCGCGCTCGCGGGTGTCCCTTCAGACAGCCAGCTCACAGAAGTGCGAGCGTCTGCTGCCTCGGTCCCGCTTGAGAATCTCGCGGTAATCGCCCCGGACATATTTCCCGTTATCAGAAAATTAGAAGTATCATCTCCGCAGACCGCGGCAAACGCAGCGTGCGCACAAACCGGCAGAAGAACGTCCGGGCGCGCTCCGGAAAATACCGCGCTTTTAAATACCTTAATGAACTTCTCCTCCGGGCTTGACGCGACAAGATCAGCCTTGATCCGTTTTGAAAAATTGAACGGGACTATATCTTCATACCGGTCGCCTGAACCGATGACCCCGGAATACTGAAATTGCTTCAGCATTGGATTGTAAACATAGATCATTATCTCTTTTGTTGATCGACTCAGGGCGGCGATGTCCATCGTTCCGTCACCGGAATAATCAGCAATAGCGAATTTCGAGACTGGCGCAACCGTCTTGATCGTCTGACGCAGGAAGAATCTCCCGAACCCGTCCCCACTGAAAATGTCTATTTGAGGAAGGCGGGTGTAACCTACCACGATATCCGGATACCCGTTGCCGTTCACATCCGCTACCGAGAGCGCAGACGGCTCTGCCTTCAACGTAAAGGAAACCGGCTGAGCGAATGTTCCGTCTCCCCTGCCGTAGAAGATAAGCAGCTTTCTGTTCACCCAGTCGAGCGCGGCAAGATCCGGCACCAAATCGCCGTTGAAATCAGTGAAGGCAATATCGCTGAAGGGGACATTCCCAAGAGGACCCGTCATCGGCTGGACTGGCTTGAAGCGCCCACCACCCAGATTCTTTTCGACAGAAATCCCCAGAGAGAACTTTCCGAACGCTATCATGTCAAGCTTTCCGGAAGTCTCCAGGTCCGCTGCACGCACACCGGTGGAGTATGGATCGACCGTCACTTTTTCAGAGACCTCGGGCTGGCCGCCTTCCCCGAATGATATCAATGCTACATTGCGCGGCTTCATGAGGACGACTAACTTGGAGTGGCGCTTCACCTTTCCGCCGCCTCCTATTATGATTTCTCTTCCCTTTGAGATCGCGATTGGCGTATCCGGAAGACTAACCACGTTCGTCAGAATCAAATTCTCGAGAGAGTCGGGTTCGAAGAAATATATCGCCTTCTCCGTTTCGGAAATTGCCGCTATACATTCACGGCCAAAGAAATCCCCGGTCACCATTTCACCTAACGGAGCAATGGTAGCCTGCATCTCCACTGATTTGAAGACCGGCGGATACACTTGTGCATGACTCACTTGAGCAAAGGTCGCTGCCACGAACAGTTCAACGATCAATTGTTTAACAACCTGATTATGGTTGGGTCCGCCGATGTCTATCATTGCAGTGGGGTCACCCCTCTTTACTGTCGCCTTCTGACCAGAGCTTCTTAGCTTCCTCCCTGTGCTTAAGACGTTGTTCGCGTCTGAATAAGGCCTGTTCATAACGGCGGATTTCCTCCGGGAGTTCCGGTAAAACCGGTATGGATCTTACCGGCTTCCCTGCACTGTCGATGCTGACAAACGTAAGGAAAGCGGAGTTCGAATGGTTCCTCTCCCGCGAGAGGGGATTCTCCGAATACACTTTTACCCCGATCTCCATGGAGGTGTTGAAAACCCTGTTTACACTGGCTTTCAGCGTCACGAGCGCACCGAGCCGGATCGGTTGAAGAAAACTTATCTCGTCAACGGCGGCAGTCACACACACATGATTGGAATGTCTCGTTGCCGCCATCGCGGCCGCGATATCTATCCAGTGCATCAGCCTGCCCCCAAGCAGGTTACCAAGCTGGTTGGTGTCGTTAGGCAACACGAGCTCGACCATTTCCACATGGGAGTCTCTGACTGGTCTGCCATTCACGGCGGTCTCTTCGACTTTCAACTGATGCCTTCCTTTTGCGAGGGTAAATCCATCCGGGGCCGGATCTCAGTTCGTCTCCTCAAGCTTACTGGGATCCAGCTTTAACGTGTGAGCCAGGCCGTCGGCTTCGCTCATCATGGTCGAATGCGGAAATGAGCTGTAAAACTTCTCCAGCGCCGTTCGCGCCTCTCCATCTTTATGCCGTTTCATCAGGACCTTGACTTTGCCCAGCGCGGCTTTATCAGCCACGTCGGAATCGTGATACTGGTCCAGGATCACGTCATAGTACACAATTGCAGCTCTGTAATAACCCATGGTCGTGTAAAGTTCGGCAATCTCAAGATTTTTCAAAGCAAGTTTGTTTCGGAGACTCGTTATCTCTTGTTCGGCATTCGCAACGAGGGGGCTGGCGGGATAATAGTCGATGAAACTCTGGAACGCCTCGATAGCCTTGCGCGTATTATCCTGATCAAGCTGTACGCGAGGCGACTGAGCGGCATAGCACTGGGCGATTTTGAATCTTGCATCTGGGGCAAGCTTCGACGAAGGATAGTTGCGGTAGACATTGCCAAATTCGAAAGCTGCCGTCAGGTACTCTTCAGTCCTGTAATACGTCTCCGCAAGATAGAACTGCGAACTATCCGCGTATGTACTGGCAGGATACTGCTTCACCACGATGTCAAATTCCGCCCTTGCCTTCAGGAAATCCTTCTTGTTCAACAGCTCCAGTCCGTCATGAAAAGTCTCGCCTGCTCCCTGCACTATCAACTCTTGAGTCGATGTGCATGAAGCCAGGAAAATTGAAAACACAAAAACGCCAGCCGTCGCTGCAATTGTTCTGAATTTCATTCATGATCCTCTTAGTGTAAAGAAAAGGTAAACAATAACTGCCGCCGAAGCCACAAACAAAACGGGCTGCAATACGGTATCAAGGAAACTCCTCGATTCAACCCTGCCGTGCAGGAAAGAGTAAGAACCTGCCTCTAGATCTGGGATATCGCCTTCGGAGACCGTGTCCCTGAAGACTATCGAAAAAGATTTTGCGAAGCTGACACGGGCACTATCAGATATTTCCACATCGTATTCGGAGCGTACAGTGCGCATGACGTCCGATGCTCCGAAAATGTGTGATGCCACAGGGGCTGAATACTCGACCTTAACCAGAGGGACAAGCACCCTGATTATCGCCGAGGCCGCGGAATCGCGCGCCACCTGGAATTTGTTCCTCATGAGATTTTCAATTAATCTCTGACGTACAAAGTCATCTACGGTTCGCGAGCCTGTCCGCAGATATACAGATTGCGCGTGTCCCCCTGAGAGCACACCCGTCACCAGCACGGCAAGTGAGTCAATTTGCGTTTCCAGTATTCTGAAGTTTGTTGGCTTTCCCTTCGGCGAGCCGTTGTTTGTGAGAAATACCAGGGTCAACATTATGGTTCCAAGCAGCGGCTGACGCTTCATCAGGCATAGATTCCGCGGATCTTGAGCGTCTTTGCGACCTTGTCGATTGCGAGAATGTACGCACCCAAACGCATTGAGACGTTGTATTTCTCCGCGGTATGGAAGACGTTGTTGAAAGCGTCGTGCATCATTCTCTCCAGCCTGCGGTTTACCCTGTCAAGAGTCCAGAAGAAGCCCTGGCGGTCCTGCACCCACTCGAAGTAGCTCACTGTAACGCCGCCCGAGTTGGCGAGAATATCGGGAACGACGAGGACACCTTTTTGATCCAGAATTGGATCAGCCTTTGAGGTTGTCGGACCATTAGCACCTTCGACGATAATTTTTGCCTTGATTTTGCCGGCATTCTTCCCGGTAATCTGATCCTCTTTCGCGGCAGGAACAAGCACATCCACATCCAGCTCAAGAAGCTCCTCATTCGAGATCGAATCTCCGATCCCGCTTCCTTCCAGAGTCCTGTGTTTCTGCACCCACTCGATCGCCTGGTTAACGTTTATTCCCTTCTTGTTGAAATATCCGCCGGTAACATCACTGACCGCCACCACTTTCAAGCCCTGCTCGCTCAGCAGCTTTGCCGAGACCGAACCGACATTTCCGAATCCCTGAACAGCGCAGGTGGTTTGCTTCGGGTTCAACCCTCTTTTTGCCAATGCAGCGAATGTCGCGACCATCACTCCCCGTCCGGTCGCCTCCAGCCTGCCAAGCGAGCCGCCGATGATGAGAGGCTTGCCCGTTACGACAGCAGTTTCAGTCCTGCGATTATGCATGCTGTAAGTGTCCATTATCCATGCCATGATCTGTTCATTCGTGTTCATGTCAGGAGCGGGAATATCTTTGTCCGGCCCGAAGACATCCAGCATGTTTGCCGTGAAGCGCCTGGTGATTTTCTCCAGCTCGACCGGCGTCAGCTTGGTCGGGTCACACTTCACGCCGCCTTTGGCGCCGCCAAAAGGAATATTGGCAATCGAACACTTCCACGTCATCCACGCCGCGAGAGCCTTGATCTCGTCCATCGTTATGTCCGGAGCATAGCGGATGCCGCCCTTTGATGGCCCGAGCGCATCGTTGTGAATAACACGATACCCCTCGAACACCTCGATCTCGCCGCTATCCATCTGGATTGGGATCGAGACGATAACCTGCTTCACCGGAGTCTTGAGGTACTCGTACACTCCTCTTTCAAGTTCAAGAAGTTCTGCTGCAACATCGAACCGCTCCATCATGGATTCAAAAGGGTTCTCCTTATCCAGAATTGGTGCCGGTTCTTTGTAAGTTACCGTATCCATATTTCTCCTATGTTTTAGTAGAGATTTCTCCCAGCAGCCAGTGCTTCAAGCCTGGCAATCCGCTCCTCTGTTGGAGGATGCGTGCTGAATAAGCTCGCGAGCCGTTGAGCGTTCAGTGGATTCACGATAAAAAGATGTGCCGTGGACGGTTGCGCTTGCATCGGCATCTGCTGTGCTCCTGTTTGGAGTTTGCGGAGAGCGCTCGCAAGCGAAAGTGGCTTCATGGACAGCTTAGCCCCACCTTCATCCGCTTTGTATTCGCGCGAACGCGAGACAGCCATCTGTATCAACATCGCCGCTATCGGAGCGACTATGATTACCAGCAATTCACCTATGAGATTCGAGCTATCATCGTCTCTTCCCCTTCCTCCGAAGAAGAACATGGACCAACTAAGCATCTGCGCAAGATATGTGATAGCTCCCGCAAACGTAGCGACTATGGTTGAGGTAAGAATGTCGCGATGAAGGACGTGGGACAGTTCGTGTCCAATCACGGCTTCGAGCTCTTCGTCATTCAGGATTCTCGTTATACCTTCGGTAACAGCGACGGCAGCGTGTTGCGGATTCCGTCCTGTTGCAAATGCGTTGGGAGTATCAGTGGGGACAATATACAATTTCGGCATTGGGATATTAGCACGTGTAGCCAGGCGATGAACTATCGAATACAATTTGGGCGCTTCTGCCTCCGTGACCTGTCTGGCATGATAACTCGCCAATACCATCTTGTCGGAGAACCAGTAGGCGAAGAAATTCATAACGAGGCTGAAAAGAAACGCGTAAGTAAGACCGGTCTTCCCGCCAATCAACTGACCAATGACAAGGAACAACACCATCATCAGAGTCATGAGGAACACCGTTTTCAGAGTATTCTTCATAAGATTCATATCCTCCTTTAATGGAATAATTTATCAAGCCGATTGAGGACTTGCAAGGCAATGGCACACCCCCTAAGCGGCGGTATTCAGGAGAATTGCAGATATCAGTTAAACCCCACAATGCCAGGAATCGGATCTTCAGTAGCCGAGGCTTTTCAGATGCGCGGCCACAAGCGACGGATCTTCATCAAGGAAATGCCTCGCGAACAGTCGTGCCCTTTCGACTTCTGCAATGTCAATCTCAGCACGTATCAACTCCTCGTCAAAAAGTTTTGCGGTCGCGATGCTGTCGCCGTGCGGAGAGACAATTTCGGAGCCACCCCAGAAATTCACTCCGTCCTCGAATCCAACCCTGTTCACAAAAGCCAGATAGATGCTCAGCAATCTGGCGAAGCTCTTGTGTTGTTCGCTATTGACTGCGTGGCCCGAGTGTACCTCAGACGCACCGGAGAGACGTGTTGGACTCGCCGCTGATCCCAATATCAACTTCGCTCCTTGAAGTGCAAGCAGGTAGGGGAGCGAAACATGCCACAGGTCTTCACAGATGAGCAGGCCAATCCGTCCGAACTTCGTGTCAAACGCTTCAGCCTTCCTTCCTGGAATAAAATACCTCTGCTCCTCGAAAATGCCGTATGTCGGCAAATAAACTTTGAAGTGGACGTGCTTCAAAACTCCATCCTCAAAATACATGAGAGCATTCCTTATACCACCAGCGTCGTCCCTGACGATTGCTCCAACTCCAATCGAGACTTCTCTGCTCAGCGACCTCAGCGGCTCGAAGAACTTGTCATCAGTCTTCAGCGCCATTTCCGAGTTCAGATCTCTCACAGAGTAACCAGTCATACTCAGCTCCGGAAAAAGAACGAGGTCTGCTCCCTCCAACCGGGCTCGCTCAGCAGTCTCCAGGTGATGGTCGAGGTTCCATTTCATATCCCCGAGCCGCGGCTTCATCTGCGCGAGGACCAGCTTAAATCTATCCACTGCCTATTCCTCTATGATGTCGTTCGGTAGTTCTTCAGGGTTGGTACCATCAGGCGGCAGTTTGCTTTCCAGCACCTCGCCAATTTCCGCCAGCGAGGCAGTGAGACCATTGAAGAAGTTCTTCTTTGAAAAATGCTCAGACAATTTGCCCGCCAGAGCCGTCCAGAACTCTTCCGGCAGTACTCTGATAACGCCACGGTCGGCGAGCAGTTCAAATTGTCTCTCGCTCACGAGTATGAAGACCAGGATTCCGGTACCTTCCTTAGTCTTTGTCATCCCGAGCGCTTTGAACTCGCGTTCTGCGATCTGGCGGGCACCGAGCTTTCGCTCGGTCCAGTGCTTACGATGGCGCACGACGACCCGCAGCTCGGCTGACGTCTTCTTCTCGATATCCCAAATTTGGTCGCTGAGCTTCTTGAGCTCTTCTTTTGTAAGAATCCTCTCGATCATGACTTGTCAAATCGCTTCCTGCATGCTGGAACAATAGTTCTTAGTTTCTCGACCAGTTCGCCAAATTTATCAGGGCGCAAAGATTGTTTTCCATCGGATAGCGCTTTCTCCGGATGGGGATGGACCTCAACGAGCAGGCCGTCAGCGCCAGCCGCAACGGCAGCGAGCGCCATCGGAGTGACAAGCTCCCAGCTTCCTGTACCATGGCTCGGATCCACTATTATCGGAAGATGCGACAGTTGCTTGACCAGCGGTACGGCGTTCAGGTCGAGGGTGTTGCGCGTATACGTCTCGAAAGTCCTGATGCCGCGCTCGCAGAGGACAATATTGTAATTTCCCTGTGATGCAATATACTCGGCAGCCATCAGCCATTCTTCGATTGTAGCGGCCAGTCCCCTCTTGAGCAAGATGGGTCTCTTTGTCCGGCCCACCGCTTCGAGCAACGAGAAATTGTGCATGTTGCGCGCGCCGATCTGGAGTATGTCGGAAAAGTCGCTAACCAGAGAAACCGTCTCGGTATCCTTTACCTCCGTAACGACGCTCATCCCAAATTTGTCCGCCGCCTCCCGTAGATACTTCAGTCCTTCTTCCTTCAGTCCCTGGAACGCGTACGGCGAAGTCCTTGGCTTATAGGCCCCGCCACGGAGTACCTGTGCGCCCTGCGACTTCACAAACTCCGCGACTTCCATTATCTGCGACCTGCTCTCGACTGAACATGGGCCAGCCATCATTACAAGGTCTTCACCGCCGATAGATGCGTTCGGCAGCTGGATGACCGTGTCTTCCGGCTTCACATCCCTGCTGACTAGCTTGTAAGGTTTGCTGACAGGTATGCACTCGACGACACCAGGCAAATTTGAAAAAAGACTCTGATCAACGACCCCTTTGTTCCCGGTTATCCCTATCGCGATGCGCAGCGAGCCGGGGATCTCGTGTGGCGTCCAACCCATTGATCTGATTTTGTCTTCGACAATTTCGATCTGTTCGTCCGACGCGGCCTTGTCCATTATGACAAGCATATCACAACTCAGCCTTTACCAACTGCCACTCGCTCCGCCGCCGCCGAAGCCACCACCTCCGCCGCTGAAGCCTCCGAAACCGCCCCCGCCGCCGAAGCCACCACCTCCGAATCCTCCGCCTCCTCCAAATCCTCCAAAGAAAGGCGGCAGGAATGCCCAGCCTGTGCTCGCCCCCCGCGACGAGGCGGAGTATCTCCTGCGTCCGAACAGCAACGGGAAAAGGAAGACAAGGAGGAAGACGATTAAGGGAAGGAAGTTTCTGTTGTCATTGTGTTTCTTCGGAATTGCGTGGAAAGTCCCGCCTATGAGTGCTGCAAGAGCCGTGACTCCCTGGTCGATACCTTGATAGTAATCGCCTTTCCTGAACTGTGGTATGACGATCTCATCAATTATGTAGCTGGAATACGCATCGGTAACTACAGGCTCGAGCCCATAACCGACCTCGAATCTGGCCTTGTGGTCACCAACATCGACCGTGAATAACAAGCCATTGTCCTTCCCCTTCTGGCCGATCTTGTTCTTCGTGGCAACTGCTATCGAATAGTCGAACAGATCTCCTTGCGGGACTGACTTCACAACCAAAACCACAATTTGGTTCGAGGTCGTATCCTGGTATGTCCTCAAGCGCGAATCGAGTGCGGCTATCTGATCGGCCGTCAGGACACCGGCCTGGTCAGTCACAAATTGCGTAAGCTCAGGAACATTTGCCGACGCGCTCGATCCTGACTGGGCATAGGAGACCACCGATAGTGAAAGGAAAACGAGGAGAGAAAAGGGCGCTGCTCTAAGAAAATTAGGTCGCCTCATCAGAACTGCACCTTTGGAGCAACACTGGCACCCTGAACAGCCTCGAAATACGGCCGCTGATGGAAACCGGTCATCGAAGCTATTATTCCGGCAGGCATCGTAAGGACGAGAGTATTGTAACTCTGCACCGCCTGGTTGAACCGCATCCTTTCTACCGCGATTCTGTTCTCCGTGCCTTCAAGCTGCGCCTGCAAAGAGAGGAAATTCTGGTTCGCCTTCAGATCGGGGTAGTTCTCCGTTACTGCAAGCAATCGAGACAAAGCATTACTGAGCCCATCCTGTGCTTGCTGGAATCTCTTGAACGCTTGTGGGTTGTCGAGTACTTGAGGCGTAATCGTCAGTTTACCGACGCTGGATCGCGCTTCAGCGACTTTCTCAAACACGTCGGCTTCATGTTTCGCATATCCCTTAACAGTCGCGACAAGATTCGGAATGAGATCGTATCTGCGCTGGTACTGATTTTCAACCTGCCCCCACGACTGTTTAACATTCTGATCGTAGGCTACAAGCTTGTTGTATACTCCGAAGCCCCATCCCGCCACTGCAAGGCAGAGAAGGATGATGAAACCCAATATCGAAAGCGCAATAATCGCTCCTCGCGACATAAGTGACTCCTTTGTTTAGTTCAATTTAGGTAAGGGTTGTTATAAACTCAAGAAACCTCTCGTCTCCTCCCCACCTTGTTTAATCTCCCGAGGACTAATAATTTTGTGAAAAAGAAAAGAGAAAGCATGATGCCCGAGAAACTCATATTCGAATTATCGCATAAGGGTCGCAAAGGTTACACTCTCCCGACGAAAGATGTTCCCGGATCCACTGAGGGTGGATCAATACCGAAGAAACTCATGAGGCAGGCCCCTGCCGAACTCCCCGAAGTGAGCGAAAATGAGGTGGTTCGCCATTTCGTCAGGCTGTCGACTATGAACTATCACATAGACAAGGGTTTCTACCCACTCGGTTCGTGCACCATGAAATATAATCCGAAGATCAACGAGAAAATGGCAGTAGCACCTGGAAGCGCCGACATTCATCCTCTGCAACCACAGGAAGCCGTTCAGGGCGCTCTGGAGCTGATGTATAATCTCGCTGACATGCTCCGAGAAATAGCCGGTATGACGGCGGTTTCGCTTCAGCCGGCGGCTGGAGCACAGGGAGAACTGACGGGTATAATGCTTATCAGAAAATACCACGAGTCGAAAGGCAGACTGCGGAGCAAGATTCTCGTGCCGGATTCCGCGCACGGCACAAATCCCGCAAGCGTGGCGATCAGCGGCTACAAAGCTGTGAGTGTAAAATCCAACCGGAACGGGACAGTCGATCTTGAGGATCTTAAGCAGCACCTCGATGACGAAGTTGCAGGCATGATGCTGACAAATCCGAATACGCTTGGCATATTCGAGACGGACATCGTCAAGATCAGCAGAATGGTTCACGACGTGGGCGGCCTCATGTACATGGACGGAGCAAACCTCAACGCAATCGTCGGACTCGTGAGACCCGGCGACATGGGTTTCGACGTAGTGCACATCAACCTGCACAAGACATTTTCCACTCCGCATGGTGGAGGTGGACCCGGTTCCGGACCGGTCGCTGTCAATGATAAGCTGAGAGATTTTCTGCCGGTACCGGTTATCGAAAAGCAAGGAGACAAGTATCTACTGGACTACAACAAGCCCAATTCCATCGGCAAGATTCACTCGTTTTTTGGAAACTTCGGCATGAATGTCCGCGCGTACACATACATCCTGTCTCACGGTCCAGAAGGTTTGAAGGGTAACAGCACGAACGCCGTGATAAATGCGAACTACCTCCTGAGCAAACTGCGCGGCGCGTTCCTTCTCCCCTACAAAGCGAGACCGATGCACGAGTTCGTTTTGTCTGCCGACATACAGAAGGAACGCGGTGTCAAGACTCTCGACATTGCAAAGCGAATACTCGACTACGGCTACCACGCGCCGACTATCTACTTTCCGCTCATAGTTCACGAAGCATTGATGATCGAGCCGACGGAGACAGAGACCAAGGAGACCTTAGACGCTTTCGCGGATGCACTGCTCATGATTGATGAGGAGACAAGATCAAATCCCGAGGTGGTTCGGTCCGCTCCGAGCACGGCTCCCGTTCGACGCCTCGACGATGCGTACGCCGCGCGAAATATTAATGTCTGTTTCAAAGAATGAGCTCTTCGCTGATCATAGAGGAAGACGAGGACCTGCGCGAAATTCTAAGGGATGCCAGAACTATCGCAGTGGTGGGCGCGTCAGTTCAACCGGGACGCGACAGCAACATGATTGCACAATTCCTCATCAAGCAGGGTTACGAAGTCATTCCGGTTAATCCCAAATACACCGAAGTCCTCGGAAGACAGTGTTTCCCGACGGTTGCCAGTATAGGCAGGCAAGTTGACGTTGTTGATGTGTTCCGGCGGAGCAAGTTCCTCGAAGAAACCGCCAGGGATTCTATCCAGGCGAAGGCCAGTGTCCTCTGGATGCAGCTCGGCATCGAAAATGAAAACGCTGCCCGAATCGCCGCCGATAATGGACTCCGCGTCGTGATGAACCGGTGCATAATGGTGGAACACCGAAGGCTCATCCGCTGATTCTATCCCTGCCAGTGAGGGAAACCGAACGGACACTGGGCGAGAGCGTCAGGTCTTCTGCGGCTTCCTTTCCGCCGCCGGGAACAGAATGTTGTTGAGTATCAACCTATATCCGGGTGAATTCTTATGCAGCGAAAGATCCGTCGGAGGATCGCCGACGAGATGCTCGTATGCCTCCGGGTCGTGCCCTCCGAGAAACGTCCAGGTCCCTTTCCCAAAATCCCCGTGGATGTACTTCACTTCACTTGTCCCTTCCTTCTGTCCCATGATAACAACATCAGGCTTGATCAGACTTCTCCTGAAAGAAGTAGTCTGCCCCATGAAGTTGTGAATGACGTTCACCTGATCCTGTGTCAACATTGTCGGCACAGGATCGTACTTCGCCGAGAATTGAAACAGAGTGAAATAGTCCGTCGAAGGATCCCGGAACTGTACCTGGTCGTTAGACGGGTCATTTATGTTTGAGAAGCCGTACACATACGGATTCTCGATGATTTTGAAATTCTGGAATGCCAGACAGTTGGAATAGTCCAGTTTCTCCTGAGCGTTCGGGTCAGGGGGGTCGCCGTCAAAAACCGCGTCGCAGATATCCACGTGCTGGGCAGCAAGCGCAATGTCGAGCGTCTCGGTTGCCGAGCACATCGCGAAAAGAAAGCCTCCCTTCCCCACATAGTTCTTTATTGCCTGTGCGACCGCCTTCTTCTCGTCGGATACTTTCTTGAATCCGAGCCGGTGCGCCTCCTTCTCATATGTGGCGACTTCCTGGATGTACCACGGTGCGTTTGCATATGTGCCGTAGAACTTACCGTATTGTCCTGTAAAGTCCTCATGATGAAGGTGCAGCCAGTCATACTTGGATAACTTGCCGTCCAGCACATCCTCGTCCCACACCTGGGTGTACGGTATCTGCGCGTAATTCAACGCCAGAGTCACGGCATCGTCCCAAGGTTTGTAATTCGGCGGAATATAGACCGCGATCTTGGGTGCTTTCTCTAGCCTGACAACATCCATGTTGTTATCGACATCCTGAACGGTCGCGTAGATCTGCGAAGCCTGCGCCGCGGACAACTCATCGAATGCTACACCACGGATCCTGCACTCGCTGGCAAGGACATCGTTATAATCCACCATGAACGAGCCGCCCCGATAGTTCAGCAGCCAGTCCACTTCCATTCCATGCTGCAAAGCATAGTAGGCGACTCCGTATGCCTTGAGATCGTTCGTCTGTTTCAGATCCATATATATAAAGAGCTTGCTCTGCGCAAAAGCGGAGGATGCTATCATCATCATCAGAAAAAGAAAAGAGAGTCTCTTCATCGAATCTTCCTCATATCCATTGTGATCATGAATTGTTGCCCAATAAATCTCTTAGAATCCCGCGTACCTTATCCTGATATATCGAGTTGGGAAATCTCACGAGAAACTTCTCGTATTCACTTACGGCCTTGCTCGTGTCGTGAAGTGTCACCTGATAGATCCTCGCAATCCTGAGTTGCGACCTGTCGGCAAAAATCCCCGTGCTATCTTCCGCCAGCGACAAGTAGTATTTCAAGGCGTCGTTTACTTTTCCCATCCTGCAGTATGCCGCCGCCAGGTCGAACCGCGCGTTGGCGGCCAACGGCGCCTGCGGAAAAGACTTCACTATGTCTTCATACTGGGCAGTCGCTTCGGGGATTCGGTCGGCCACCTCCATTGCATTCGCGGAAGCATATTCCTTCAATGCCCCGGCAATCGCCTTGTTGTTGGCAATAATGTCTGACAACTGTATTGCTTCGTTGGCAGCGTCGGACATCGGATTGGAAATGATCTTGTTCAGAAAGTAGGACGCGCTGTCAAAATTTCCCAGATAGTAGAGTGCGCGTGCCGCCTCATATCTCAAGCGGTCGGCATAGTTGCTCTGAGCGTCGGGCAAGGAGCCAATTGCCGCGCCACCTCCAATTCCGGCAACCGACGCGGTGAGTGCATCGCTGAATCGCCCCTCCATCATGTAGAGTTCAATCCTTGTGAGTGTCGCCTGCTGAGCGTATGCAGGTGAAAATTTGCCGTACTCCGAGAACAATTTCTCAGAGCTCTTGGTGTCATGGAAATAGTTCATCCGTATTTCGATCGAGCTGAGAACTGCCGGGCTAAAATATTGGGGCTCGGGGTACTGTTCAATTACTTGCATGTAGGCCGCCAGTGATGCGTTCAAGTCCTTCAGCGGATCGTCGACAGCACAAGGTCGATCGTCCTCCGAATAGTCTTTTCCCCCAAGCCTGCGAAGGGAATTGGCATAGCCCATGATAGATTCCGCTATCACTGGCTCGGCTTTCGAAAGACGAGATACTTCCTGGTAGGCGTTGGCGGCTACCTGGTAAGCCTCGTCGTAATACGCTCTTTCGGCGAACGCCAACAATTGCATGCCGTTCGACCCGGAGCGCTCATCCAACCATTTGTAAACATCGTAGGCCGCGGAGTAGCTCTTCTGTTCCATATAGAGAAATGCCAGGATCTGCCTGTAGTACACATTGTCTGAGTTGTACCTGACCTGATCCTTCATCTCTTCTGTGAATCTGTCAACCGCTTCCCTACTGGCGCTGTAAGCGCCGAGCTGTGACTGGATGTAAGCCATAGCTGAATTCTTGTTGTCGCTCTGGAAAAGCTTGAGCAATTCTCTCAAAGATTCGCGGTAGTTCATCTTGAGGAAATAAAGTCTCGCGATCTGAACAATGAACCCAGACTTGGAGTCTGTGGTCCTTTCTCCCCTTCGATATACTTCAATAGCCCCGTCGAAGAGACGGTTCTGCGCCATGATATCGGCAACCGCCTGATAAGTACCGGAATTTTTGGGATCAATCTCCAATGCCTTGTTCCACACCGTAATGGCTGAATCCGAAGCCCCGGCTTTGAAGTAAGCGTCACCCAACTCGCAGTAAAGGGTTACATTCTGCGGTTCGACTGCGAGCCTTTTTTGAATCAACGTTTCAGCCGCTGGATAATCTTTCAGGTTCATGTATGCGCGCCGCAGACCGTCAAAATAAACGTAGTTCCCCGGGCTGGAGTCGTAGAGTTGTTTGTAAAAATCCAGAGCCTTCTCGAATTCACCTGCCTGTTCGAGCGCCTGCGCTATACGCAACTTATTCAGCTCATCCGCAGATTGCGAGAATGCTGTGCCCACAAAAGAGAGTAACACTATCGCAAAGACAATTACACTTTTATTCACGTTTGAATTTAATTTTGTCTTCACAGACTAACAATGAGGGACTAATTAATACCCCAGCGAAGAACTGCAGCCGAACACTCTCTCCCCCGCCTCGGTTTGCCTGAAGATGGCCGGTAGCTTACGTCCTAAGCCGATTTGAGTCTCTTGATTGCTCCCGGAACGTCGCCGGACCTAAATACTGATGTCCCCGCAACGAGCACATCAGCACCCGCCTCAACAAGCTTCGATGCGTTTGCGGGGGTGACGCCGCCGTCAACCTCGATGCGGACTTCTTTACCTTTGGGAATCAGCGACTTCACTTCGGATATTCTTCTATAGGAACTCTCAATAAACTTCTGTCCGCCGAACCCGGCATTTACCGACATGACGAGGACCAGATCGACGTCGTTTATGATTTCTTTCAGAAAATCCGTTGGGGTCGAAGGATTTATCGCTACTCCCACCTTCATGCCCAGTTCCTTGATCATATTTACGGTTCGATTGAGATGGATCACGGCTTCGTAATGTACCGTCAACGAGTCTGCCCCCGCTTTGACAAAATCTTCCAGAAAATAGTCCGGGTTTTCAATCATGAGGTGTACATCGAGAAAACGTTCCGTCATCCTGTCCACCGCGGAAACAAGCAGAGGGCCAAACGTAATATTCGGGACGAAATGTCCATCCATAACATCGATGTGTATCCAATCTGCACCGCTCTTGTCGGCAAGCCGAACCTGGTCCTGGAGATTCGTGAAGTCGGCTGCCAGAATTGAAGGGGCTACCAGCGTCATCAGTTCTCGGGCCCCTCATCCAGAGTGGACATCGACGAGACAAACAGGTTAATCGCCGTCCCTTTGGGAACAATGTCTTTCGCGCGGGGATATTGCTCCAGCACTGTGTTGGGGACAAGCCTCTTGCTCGGCTGGAAGCTTATCTTACCGAGCATCAGATCGGAATTAAGTATGAGTTTCTGGGCCTCTGAGAGAGGTTTCCCCACAAGGTCAGGGACCGACACTTCACCGGCCTCGACTGGCCCTGACGACACTATGATAGAAATTGGCGAGCCGGACACAGACATGACCCCAGGCTGAACAGACTGTGACATCACGACATTTTGAGGAAATTCGCTCGACGAATCAGCTGTAACGGTTCCGAGCCTGAAGCCGAGGCGCTCGAGCATGAACTGCGCCTCCCGTTGAGAATGACCGATCAAATTTGGCACCTGGACTCTTTCGGCGCCGCCACTCAAGACCATGTAGATGCGTCTGCCATGTTTGACAATCGAGCCTGCCTCGGGATTCTGGGACAGGATCGTGTTTGGCGCAAGCTTGCTCGACTTCGTTCCGCCGATTTCAAGTTGGAGACCCGCGGTATCCAGTACATCCCTGGCGGCAGAAGCCTGCAAGCCAACAACATCAGGCACCGTGACCGTGCCACCATCGTGAACGTACCACGGCATCACGACCCAGTTCATCAGCGAGAAAAATGCTACGAAGATCGCGCACCAGAGATAGAATTTCTTCGCGATACGCGACAAGAATATCTTCGACAGAAGGTTACGGTTGCTACTCATCTCGTACGTGAAATCTATCCATTGCACGAATGAATATCAAGATTCTCCGAATGTCGGTACTGGCTCGATTTCAATAAGATTGATCGGAGCATGAATTCGTTTCCCGCACGAAGTGGCTCCTTTGGAGCAGATCTCGCAGATAAACGCAGAATAATGATCGGCGAACATCTGCGCAATCAGCGGGAGAAACCAATTTGAGCCAATACCCGAACGTCTCTTCCGAGTGGAGGCCGGTTTACTGACCTGTAAATGGCAATAGCAGAATGGCTATACTGGTAAGATGGATACTCACAGATCCGGAAAAGTAAGAGTCATCTATCCGCAAAATCAGCCTGTTTCGGTTTAGCCCGTGTGCAATTCTTCTCCATCGCATCATTCGTCTCTAATTCTCCTTCAAATACTCCATTACAATACTTCCGAGGGCAACAGAAAGAAGCTTCGCCTCACTCTTGTCTGCACGTGACGGGATAAGGATGGGGACCTTGGCGCCGACAACAACGTGGGCCAGTCTGAGCTTTGCGAAATAAGTCGTACTCTTTGCCAAACTATTTGCGGACTCGATATTCGCCGCCACGAGTATTTCAGCCCTGCCCGCGACGGGTGATATGATTCCTTTCTCTTCTGCAGCTTCGAACGACAACGCATTGTCCAACGCGAGCGGACCATCGACAATACATCCCCTTATCTGTCCTCTATCACTCATCTTCGACAGCGCAGCGGCATCTATCGTCGACTGCAGATTCGGCATGACGAACTCTGTGGCAGAGAGGATAGCCACCTTGGGATTTGGATTGCCCAGAGCGTGAGCGACATCTACCGCGTTATTGATCAGTTCGATCTTGTTCTTCAGATCTGGAGCAAGAGTCATCCCCCCGTCAGTTATCATGACAAATTGGTTCTCGCCTCTCGGTGGATACTCAAGGACAAAAATGTCAGTGAGTAGCCGGCCCGTCTTGAGCCCGCTTTCTGTTGCCAGCACTGCCCTCATCATTTTCGACGTGTCAACGCCGCCCTTCATCAGGATATCGGCTTCTCCTTTGCAGGCGGATTCTATGGCACGTGCCAGTGCGATATCCACATCGTCGCAGGCCACTATCCTGATCCTTGATTGAGCGTCGTCGGGCAATGAAGAAAGCTGCGCCCTCGCTCCTGCCTCGTCACCGAACAAAATGAACCTGCTCTTCATGAGCATGCACGCCTCTGTTATCGCGGAAAACGTCTCGGCATTGTTCGGATAGACAACGGCCACGGTCTTCGCCGGAAGCGAGATGGCAGCCTCCAGAAGCTCATCAAAGTTTCGTATTGGGCTTGTGTTCAATCAGTACTCCAGGGCTTTTTCTTCGCCGCGCAGGACTCGAAGAGCTCCAAGTGCGAGGCTCCTCGTTTCGTCTTCACCCGCGAAAACCAGCACCGGCGCTATGAATGCGACTCTCCCTTCGAGAAGTTTGACGAGCAGCTTTGAGCCCGCCAGCCCTCCCGTGAGCACTATTGCATCGACCACACCACTCAATACGGTCGCCATCCCTCCGATCTCTTTTGAAATCTGGTATGCCATCGCTTCGAATATTTCTCTGGCAAAATGGTCACCTTTCTCAATACGATCCTCGACTTCACAAGCCGAATTGGTACCGAGATACGCCGTCAGGCCTCCATTCCCCATCACCATCCTTCTCAGTTCGTGCTCGGAGAATTTCCTGGAGAAACAAATCCCGATTAGCTGCTGGGCAGGCAAACCGCCAGTTCTCTCAGGAGCAAACGGACCATCGCTCGAAGCATCGTTCGCGTCTATGATCCTTCCTCGACTTCACAAGCCGAATTGGTACCGAGATACGCCGTCAGGCCTCCATTCCCCATCACCATCCTTCTCAGTTCGTGCTCGGAGAATTTCCTGGAGAAACAAATCCCGATTAGCTGCTGGGCAGGCAAACCGCCAGTTCTCTCAGGAGCAAACGGACCATCGCTCGAAGCATCGTTCGCGTCTATGATCCTTCCTCCTCTCACCGGTGCAACCGATATTCCGCCACCGAGATGAGCGACGACGAAATTCGATTCGGAAATGTCCTTCCCGACTTGTGCTGCTGCAAGCCGCGCAACCGAGTGGATGTTCAGCGCATGCGACAAGCTTCTTCGCGTAATCAACGGATGTCCGGAATAGCGCGCCAGAGATTCGAATTCATCCACAGAGACTGGGTCAACCACGAAAGCATCACACCCGTGTTCATCAGCCACCTTCTTCGCAATGGCGCAGCCGAGATTGGATGCGTGTTCGCCCTGCAGGTTAGCTTGCGCATCGGCAATCATTCGACCATTGACATAATACGTTCCGCCCTTGACCGGCCTCAGCAATCCCCCTGACCCGACGACTGCGGAGGGAGCATGCCCCATCCCGGCCAGCCATTCGCCGGCGATCTGCGTTCGAAGGTCGAATTGGTCCCAGATACTCCCGGACTTTCCGATGTCTTCAGGCGTATGGTGAATTGTTGCCGACGAAACAAATCCCGCATCCCTGAAGAGAGCTAACTTTGTCGACGTCGACCCCGTGTTGACGACAAATATGAAGTAATGGTTATCTTGTTCCCGGACTATCATATCGTTCAGCCCACTCGCACACTAAGGTTAGTCAACCAAATCCAGAAACCGGACAAGCATGAAATCGGCCCTGGCACCGCACAAAAGGAACAAACAAAAAATATCTATATCAAAAAGCGGTCGTCACGTTGACGCGATTCAGACCGCCGATCCGAGCCCCCCATGAAGAATATGAATAGTCAATCCCGTAACCTAAGAACTTCACACCGACACCAAACGAAAGCCCTTCAATGCCTGAGTTCAGTCCAATCTTCATCTGCTGGTGCTGGAGATTGTTGTATCCTACACGAACGTGGAAATTGTCAGAAAGGAGGAACTCTCCTCCGATCACAAACGAGCGCAGTCTGTCCGTGAAGCTCAAACTCGGGTCACCTAATCTCTGAAAAGCAAAGTTCAGGATAAGCGGGAGATGTTCAACCTCTTTTGTGATTCCCAACCTCATATCGAAAGGTAGCGGCTCAATCAGTCCATCATAGGAGCTCAGCTGCTTGCCCACATTCACGATCGAGAATCCGATTCCCATCATATCTTCGGGGAAATCATAGTAAAGCCCGACATCCATCGCGAGTGCCGACGAAGTGTATGTATCGATAGACGAGTATATCCCCTTCAGATTCACACCGTAGCTGAAATTCTGCGCCAGATAGTTCGAGTAGTTGAGAGTCAACAAAGCATCACCGGCGCTGAACGTTCCATAAGAATTCCCGGCATTGTCTGTCTTCTCGAATGAACCGTAGTTGAGATACCCAACTCCCACGCCGAAGTAACCCTTCTTAGGAAGATGGAACGTCGAGAAAACATATCCGCCATTTATGTCCAGAACGTGCTTAAGGAACCCGAACGTCACGGCGCGGTCCTTTGATGAGACAGAAAGGGCGGGGTTGTAGTAGAACGCGCTAGGATCATCTGTCCTCGCGAGCGCGCTCCCCGCCAGCGAAGCTTCCTTCGCGCTCGCATCCAGATCCAGGAACTGATAAACGCTCTGGCCGAAAGCGGATCCCGCCGCAAACAGAGCAATCGCAAAAACAACCGATTTCATTTTCAGAATGTACCGGCGGCAATCTAATTTTTCAAGACCACCCTTATTGATTATATTTCTAGCAATTTTATGGATAACCTCCGTCTTGATAAAGCCCAAATTCGCAGGATACTTGTAATAAAGCCACGGGCTATCGGTGACGTCCTTCTGTCCACAGCCGTCTTGCCGAATTTGAGAAACGAATTTCCAGAGGCCAGAATCGATTTCCTGGTCGAATCATTTGCCGCGAGTGTCCTCGAAGGAAATCCGCACATCGATAATATCGTCACTTATGACACGAGGATCGAATCCTCGCTTTCGATAATAATGAAGGTGCGGAAGAACAAGTATGATATGGTCATTGACCTCTTCGGCAATCCGAGGACCGCGATCATAACTATTCTGAGCGGAGCGCAAGTCAGAGTCGGATTCCCGTTTAAATGGAGACGGCTCGCTTACAACATCATTGTACCGCCCAGAAGTGAAAGCGTTCACAACGTCGAATTCAATTTAGACGCCATGAGGCACATTGGAATTCAGGTCCACGATTCGTACCCGAGGTTCTATCTCGACGAGCCGTCGATTGAATTCGCCAGGAGTTTCATGGAAGCAGAGAATCTTAAGCCCAGCGGTTTTATTACGGTGAATATCGGTGGAGGATGGGACGCGAAGCGGTGGCCCATCGACAAGTTCATCGTGCTTTCGAATGCGATTGCTTCGCAGCTTCGGCAGAGTGTCGTCGCGCTGTATGGGCCAGCTGAGGAAAAGGAAGCCCGGGAGATTTGCGATTTCTCTCCGGCTATTCTCGCGCCACGGACATCGCTTAAACAAATGGGAGCGATATTAAAGGCCTCGCAGCTTCTTATCACGAACGACTCTGGCCCCATGCATATCGCCGCAGCTCTCGGTGTACCGACTCTTGCCATATTCGGTCCGACTAACCCTCGCCTGCAGGGACCTTACGGAAACATCTCGGAGATTGTCAGGAACGAGAAGCTCGATTGCCTCGAGTGCAACCTCACGAAGTGTCCGATCGGCGACCTGTGCATGACAGAGCTCGGGGCAGAAACAGTTTTCGCACATCTCCGAATCTTGATTGGAAAAATTGACGAAGAACGCGCTGCGTCGACCTCAACGATAGATAAGGGAACAAGAGAAGCCAGATGAGAATGTTCGACATAGAGATATCGGACTGCAAAAGATTCGGAGGATACAAGCCGTGTATTCCTTACAAGACGTGTTACGAAGGTTGTGCGCGTCCTGATAAGCCGTTCGGTGTGAAGATACTCATCATCAATCTGGACGCGATGGGCGATGTGCTCATGACAACTGCGCAGCTTGCGCCGCTGAAGAGGAAGTATCCTGAAAGTCATGTTGCCTGGATCACGCTCAAGTCCGCCACTCCCCTGCTGGAGGGCAACCCGTTTATAGACGATGTCTTCGCATGGAACTCGGAGAGCCGGCTCGTATTGGAGCAGATGCGATTTGATTTGATACTCAACGCGGACAAGTCAAGAAGGTCGGCCGCATTAGCGATGAAACTGAATGCCAAAGAGAAACTCGGCTTCGGGTTGAATGAGAATGGGCAAATAGTCCCGCTCAATAAGGAAGCGGTTTATAATTATAAACTTGGCATAGACGATTATCTCAAGTTCAGGATAAACAATCGGACCGGACAGGACATTCTCGCGGAGACATTCAAACTTCCCTATGAACGCGATGAATATGTTCTCCAATTAAGTGATGAAGAGATTGCGGCGACGCAGGCTTACAGAAAATCGAAAGGCATCTCCGACAGTGACATTGTCATCGGCTTGAACACAGGCTGCTCTGATTTGTACCCGAACAAGAAGATGACGACCGAGCAACATCTCAAACTTATCGACATGTTTGGAGCAGACAAAGACATTAAGATGCTGCTCCTTGGTGGGCGTGAAGACGCAGGACGGAACAAGAGGATTCATGCACAAGCGGTTGAGCGCAATCCAGGATTACTCACAAAACTATTCAACACCCCCGCTGACGAGGGTCTCAGGCGTGGAATGGTTTACGAAAATGCGGCGGACGTCGTCGTCACCGGTGACAGTTACGGAATGCATCTCGCCATTGCACTTAAAAAATATGTCCTGGCCTGGTTCGGAGTGAGCTGCTGGACTGAAATTGATCTCTATGACAGGGGGAGCAAATTCATGCCGATCACAGATCCCGTGAGCGGTGAAGCGCTGTTTTGCTCGCCATGTTGGAAGAAGGAATGTCCGTACGATCTCGAATGTATCAAGATGATAAACCTTGAGCGAATGTATTCCTCAGCGATGAAATTTACTGCTAAGTTGAAAGCAGACAAGTTGGAAAGTGGCAGTACAACTCGCTAGGGATACCTTCCCCCGCAGTGCAGGCACAGTCCGGTCTTCAATCAACGGTTAATCCCACTCGGCCGGACCACAACGTTCTCACACCTGCTGAAGTGTCAGCACATTCTCTATGTGGTATGTCTGCGGGAACATGTCGACTGGCAGCGAGTGAATTGGAACATACCCGTGTGAGGCGATTTCTTTCACGTCTCTCGCCTGGGTCATCGGATTGCAGCTGACATACACTATTCTTTCAGCTCCCAGAAGATGCAGCTTCGATGCGATCTTCGGGTGCAGCCCGCTTCGGGGCGGATCGAGAAGTATCAAGTCTGGTTTGGGAATATTCAGGTTCGCGAAATTCTCCATCGGACTTCCTCCTTTGAACAGCTCCAGCAAATCCGTCTGAAAAAAACTCGCATTCAACACGCCGTTCAGCTTTGCGTTTTCTTCCGCGTCCTTGACCGAGGAGCCTACGAGCTCAAACCCGTACACGTGCTCGGCCAGCTCGGAAAGGAAGATCGAGAGGCTTCCGGTCCCGCTATAAAGGTCGTAGATGATTCTTCGTTTCTCGCCTACTCCCTGCAACGCCGCGCTGTAAAGTCTTTCTGCCTGCCTTGTGTTTGTCTGGAAAAATGAAAGAGGAGAAATCCTGAACTCGTATTTGCCAAGCCTTTCTGTAATGTATCCGGTTCCAAAATGTATCTTCTGAACGTCGCCGGTCGCCACCTGCGCGCGCGACGAGTTGATTATGGCCGCGAATGTCGACACAAACGGCAGATCCGCGTGAAGCCTCTCGGCAAGCTTCACGATAGAATCGTCCTCGTTGAGGACAACGAGGTTAACCATGTACTCGCCTGAATGAAAGGATTTCCGGATTGTCAGAAACCGGAGGAGACCTCTATGCGGCTTTGACTCATAGATGGTCAGACCCAGCCCTTTCCGCGGCTCCGACTCCGTATCAATCGCTTTCCTGAACCAATTCAGTATCGCGTTTGTCTTCTCATCCGCCAGGAAGCAGTGCCCAATGTCAATAGTCTTGTCATACCTTCCCGGGGCATGGAAACCGAGAGCCACAGTTGCTGTATCACCTTCGTGGATCCAGTACGGCCTTTCCGAGAAGGTGACTTCAATCTTGTTCCGATACTCATATGTGTCCTCAGCGCCGACGATGTCGTCGACTTCCGCCGTCAGACCACCCGTACGCTCGAGAGCATCGATCACGTGCTGCCGCTTGAACCGAAGCTGTTCGGCATAATCCAGATGCTGCCATCTACAGCCTCCGCAGATTCCGAAATAGCTGCAAGGCGCCTCAATACGATGCGGTGACGGTGACACAATCTCGACAAGCTTCGCCTCGGCAAAGCCTTTCTTTTTCCTGTAAATCTTTGCTCTGACAACGTCACCCGGCACACCACCTGCGACGAAGACGACGAATCCGTCCAGTCGGGCAATGGACTTCCCCTCAAACGCAATCGACTCAATCTTGAGATCAACTATTTCATCTATCGATATCATACCACTATTATCCCGAAAATATCCATAACATTTGTGTCGGTGGGACCTGTTGTTATCGATCCACCGTAGCGCCTGAAGAAAGAGTGTGAATCATAGCGGGCAATGTAATCTTCGACCTCACGCAGTCCGCCGCGCACTTTGTCAATCGTCGCAGGCGAAGCGAAAGCACCGGCTGCGTCGCTGTTTCCATCCTTTCCGTCCGTACCGAATGAAAAAACCGTTGTGCGTTCGAGTGAGGTTCCTTCTGCATTGAGTTTTCCCAGCTCAAGCAAAGCGCACAGAACCATATGCTGGTTCCGGCCTCCGACACCAGCCCCAGCCAGTTTGACGGTCGGCTCACCGCCTGCCAGGATTAGTGCTGGATAGGCGATGGGCATACCATCACGTTCGATCGATCTCGCAGTCGAGACAAGGAATCTCGCCGTTTCTCCTGCGCTCAACTCCCAAGACCTCGTAAGGATAAGCGTATTGAAACCGTTCCCGATTCCTACGTTCTCGGCAGCCTCGATCGCGTCGCGATTGCACGCGATAATCCTGACCTCAGCATTTCCCGAATCCACCTGTGACTGCCGTCCGAGTTGTCTCTCCAGCGCAGCAGGAATGGATGCCGGAACTTGGTCCAAGATTCCACTTTCTTCAAGAAATTTAAGAGCATCAGCAGAAGAGGTGTTGTCGCGGACCGTCGGTCCGCTGGCAATTGACGAGAGGTCGTCGCCGACAACATCGGAAATCACAAGTGAAATCTTTTCATGTCCTGGCGCTAGTGCCGCTAACTTTCCACCGCCGAGTCTCGACAAGTGACGCCTCACGAGATTTACTTTGTCGATCGCCGCGCCGCTGTCAAACAGAAGCTTGACCAGCTTGTTTGTGTCCCTGAGTGTAACTCCTTCTATAGGAGAAAATATTGAAGCACTTCCTCCTCCCGATATCAGGAAGAGGAGCAGATCGTTCGGTCCCACCTCGGCAACCAGAGCTTGCGCTGCCTCGGCCGCCGCCAGGCTCTCATCATCAGGGAGAGGATGTCCGGTCTCATAGAAACGGAACCCTTTCACGTCGAGGTGTTTCGCGACCGGCGTCGCGATTACGCCGGTGACCTGACCTCCGAGTCTTGCTCTGACTTCATAGGCCATTGACTCCGCCGACTTGCCAATCGACACGCATTCTACATTCCTGTGGCCACTCAATTCAGTGGAAATCCCAAACGCATCCAGGCTTCCAGCCGAAACACGGAATGACCGCTCAAACAGTGCTGACGGCTTGACCGATGCTATCGTGTTCTCGACAACTCTCCGGACAAATTCCTCGGCTGAGATATCTCGATTCAAATTCATTTGCTAGAGATCTTCAGCAGCCCAATCCGATCACTATATGACTCCAGATCGGCGACGGGACTATCTGAAGTTGCAAATATGTACAACGGGTAGAGCCTGTTGAAAGTCTTCATCGCGAGAGCGAGTAGCTTTGAAGACGCAGCCGCCGGGTCTGACTTCCCCACCTCTTTTCCGAAGATTATATAGTCGATTCCCCTGAACTTCGACTGGTCACGTCGGGCGTTGAAACTTCCCGAGATTGGCTCAGTTCCGTTATGGAGCTCGTACGCGGAAAACTCGCCGCCTATTCTGTATTTCTTGCAGGCTTCGGTGAATGCTTCGCCATGATTAGCAATGTTTTCTTCGAAGCGCCTTCGTCCATCCGCTTTCTCGTTGTTGACAAAAGTGCCGATCTCCATCCCGTTTCTGTCGAGATAGAGAAAAAGTTCGGAGTCCCATTTTGCCTTTCCGAAACGTATGAGGAAGAAGTCCTTGTACGGCTTTTTGGCGAACCGCATGTCTCGATTAAGACGAACGAGTGTTCGATTGAACTTCGGTTCGGTGTCGAGTGTAGGATTGATGAACTTGATGAACGGCCCGATAGAGGTCACGAATGCCCGCGCAGGATTCATGAGATACTCTTCGTATTCTTCCCTGTGTTTTCTGAACCAGGTGACTGAATTGTGTTTGTACAAATCGGCAAAGAACCGGAAGGTTTCTTCAGAAAATCCCTTGAAGTCCTGAACCTCGTTGGATTCACTTGCTTTGGCAGGGCTGGACTGTTTCATCGTTTCAACTTGTCGGCGAGGTAAGCTGGTACCTGTGAAGATGCCACACGCTCTTGCTTCATCGAGTCTCTCTCGCGCACGGTTACCGTCTGATCCTCAAGCGTTTGTGAATCCACCGTAACGCAAAATGGAGTTCCGGCCTCGTCCTGGCGTCTGTACCGCCGGCCGATAGCACCACTGTCATCGTAGAAGACGCGAAATTGAAAACGCAGATCGTCCTCAATCCTGTGTGCGAGATCCTGCATGCCGTCGCGGTTGACAAGTGGAAGAATGGCGGCTTTGATTGGCGCAAGTCTCGGATGGAATTTCAGTACGACACGTGTCTCCATTTTCCCATCTGCGGTAGGGGCTTCTTCCTCATTATATGACCCCACAAGAAAAGCCATGAAGGAACGGCTCGCTCCCGATGAAGTCTCAATCACGAAAGGAGTGTATTTCTCCTTTGTCTCTTCGTCGAAATACTTCATCGACTTCCCGGAATATTCCTCGTGTCTCGACAGATCGTAGTCTGTCCTGTTGTGTACACCTTCTATTTCTCCCCAGCCGAACGGGAAAAGGAACTCTATGTCGTAAGCGTCCTTTGCATAGTGTGCCAGCTTCTCCCTGGGATGCTGGTGCCACCGGAGCTGTTCTTTCTTCATTCCAAGGTTCACGTACCAGCTCATTCGTTCGCCGCGCCAGTATTCGAACCACTCATCGTCACTTCCAGGCTTCACAAAGAACTGCATCTCCATTTGTTCGAACTCGCGCGTGCGGAAGAGGAAATTCTTGGTGTTGATCTCGTTCCGGAACGCTTTGCCTATTTGAGCGATGCCGAACGGCAGTTTCTGGCGAGAAGCAGTTAGCACATTCTGGAAGTTCACAAAAATTCCCTGAGCGGTCTCGGGACGAAGATATACTACGGCAGAAGAATCCTCGACCGGACCTACGAAGGTCTTGAACATCAGGTTGAACTTCCTCGCTTCTGTAAACGTACCCTTGTTGCCACACGACGGACAGGCGATCATCGGCACAAGCTTCGCCGCCTGCTGATCAGACTCAGCCAGCCTGGCAAACTCTTCCTGGATGAGCTCATCTTTTTGTTGTCCCGCAAATCTCCCCGGATCAATCTCTCTAAGGACTTCCTTCTTCTTTTTAATGGAGAGCTCGTCCAGCAGAACATCAATCCGGTACCTGGCCTTACACTGTTTGCAGTCCACCATTGGGTCGGTAAAATTCTCGACGTGCCCGGAAGCCTCCCAGACTCTCGGATGCATGAGGATGGAGGCATCGACTCCCTCTATGTTGTCCCGGAGAGTCATGGCTCTCCACCACTCGTCCTTAACATTTCTCAGAAGCTCGACTCCGAGCGGGCCGTAGTCCCAACAGCCGTTCAGGCCGCCGTAAATTTCACTTGATTGAAAAACGTAGCCCCTTCGTTTTGCAAGCGATACAATTTTGTCTAAAGTTGTTTCAGACTTAGTCTGTTGTGCCATTTCTGTTTCACTTTTTCAGTCAATATATGAAAAGAGGCCGAATTGACAAAGAACTGCGGGGCGGCGACACGAACACTCACCTCACTCACCGGTGGTCGAGATCAAGCCGCAAATTCTGTCGCGGGCAGCTGAGGCACCAAACCCCGATAAGAAACATGAAGTTGTCCCGGAGAGTCATGGCTCTCCACCACTCGTCCTTAACATTTCTCAGAAGCTCGACTCCGAGCGGGCCGTAGTCCCAACAGCCGTTCAGGCCGCCGTAAATTTCACTTGATTGAAAAACGTAGCCCCTTCGTTTTGCAAGCGATACAATTTTGTCTAAAGTTGTTTCAGACTTAGTCTGTTGTGCCATTTCTGTTTCACTTTTTCAGTCAATATATGAAAAGAGGCCGAATTGACAAAGAACTGCGGGGCGGCGACACGAACACTCACCTCACTCACCGGTGGTCGAGATCAAGCCGCAAATTCTGTCGCGGGCAGCTGAGGCACCAAACCCCGATAAGAAACATGAAGTCCAACCGAGGATGTCGCCTCAGTTCGACCACGCCAGGCATTCTTCTACCGATTCTACACTCAACCGTGTCGATTCTATCCTCAAACTGCCCAACGGCAAAAATCTTTTTCATCATCTTGACTTTGAAAGGTAATGTTTTGCATTTTTAGTAGCAGTCGGGCGACGGCTGAAATATCGGATGGTAACAAAGGGTGAGCGCCCGAGTCGTAACAAATAGAATGGAAAGGTCAAATGGAGCCAGAAGAAAAAACGGTAGCTCAAAATCGTCGCGCGCGATTTGAGTTTCAGATTCTTGAGACCACCGAGGCGGGCATAGTTTTGAAGGGGAGCGAGGTAAAGTCAGTTCGACAAGGAAAGGTCGACATCAGCGACTGCTTCGCGTCAGTGAAAGATGGTGAGGTCTGGCTGCACAACATGCATGTAGCAACGTACCAGAACGCAGGCCCCTTCAATCACAATCCACGTCGAACACGAAAGTTGCTTCTCCATAAGCGGGAGATAAGAAAGCTCATCGGAAAGATCCGTCAGAAGGGCCTTTCCCTTGTTCCTATCAGGCTCTATTGGAAACACGGTCTCGCCAAGGTCGAGTTGGCCGTGGCGAAGGGCAAGCGCTCTTTCGACAAGCGCGAGACCATTAGACAGCGTGATCAGGAGCGAGAGTACCGTCAGCGGGACGCAGACTTCTGATTCTTTCATGCAAACCCACCACATACATTTCAGGAGAGAGATAGCCAGGGTTGTTTCCATCACTTAATGAGCAATTAGACCACATCAGGCGGGGCACCGCAGAAATAATTCCAGAAGAAGAACTGGCCAGGAAGATAGAGAGAGCAATAAAAGAAAATGCTCCTCTCAACGTGAAGCTTGGCTGCGACCCGAGTCGACCCGATCTGCACTTGGGACATTCAGTAGTACTGAGGAAGCTGAGACAGTTCCAGGATCTCGGACACACGGCGATTCTGATCGTCGGAGATTTCACAGGCATGATCGGGGACCCCTCAGGAAGAAACAAAGCCCGACCGCCGATGACACTCGAAGAGACGAGACAGAACGGCGAGACCTACTTTCATCAGGCATCGAGGATTCTCTCCAAAGACAATCTCAAGATCGTATACAATTCCGACTGGCTTGGCAAGATGACCTTCGAAGATGTGATCAGGCTTGCGAGCAGGTACACGGTGGCACGGATGCTTGAGCGAGACGACTTTGAGAAACGGTTCCACGCGGAGGCGCCCATCAGTGTTCACGAGTTTCTCTACCCTCTTGCACAGGCGATGGATTCCGTGGCGATTCGCGCGGATGTTGAACTTGGAGGAACGGACCAGAAATTTAATCTACTGGTTGGAAGGGATATTCAGCGTGAATATGGCCTGGAAGCGCAGGTGATTCTGACCATGCCTCTACTCGTGGGGACAGACGGAGTGGAGAAGATGTCTAAATCGCTCGGGAATTACATAGCGATCACAGACACTCCTGACGAAATGTACGGCAAGACACTCTCGATTCCTGACAGTCTTATTTATGATTATTTTTTGCTCGCGACGGAGGTGGATGAGTCGGAGCTTGCCTTGATCAAGAGCCAGTTGGAATCAGGATCCGTAAACCCCAGAGACTTGAAGAGAAGACTTGCGCGAGAAATCGTGACACTGTACCACAACGCTGAAGCTGCGGTACAGGCTGAAGAGAACTTCGACCGGGTGTTCATCCGGAAGGAAACACCAGACGAGATTGAAGATGTGACTTTAACAAACAACGGCGGCCAATTGACCGTTATCCAACTTCTTGTGAGTGTAGGTGCCGCAAAATCAAATGGCGAGGCACGCCGGCTGGTAAACCAGGGCGGCGTGACAATTGATGGATCCAAGGTCGCCGACCCAAACGCTCCCGTCAATTCAGACGCACCATTTGTCCTCAAAGTTGGAAAACGAAAATTCTATAAGATAAGAAGATGAAAAAGGAGATGTGAAATTGTATGTTCCAACAAAAATATTCTTTACAAAAGGGGTAGGCCGTCACCGCGACTATCTCCAGTCATTCGAGCTGGCACTTCGTGATGCAAAGATCGAGAAATGTAATCTAGTGACCGTTTCCAGCATCTTCCCCGCCGGATGTAAACGCATTCCGCTTGATGAAGGAATTAAGCTCCTTCAACCGGGCCAAATAACGTTCTGCGTTATGGCGAGGAACTCCACGAACGAACCGAACAGGCTTGTCGCAGCTTCCATTGGCGTGGCTACACCGAACGAGTCTTCGCAATACGGCTATCTCTCCGAGCACCATCCTTTCGGCGAGACCGACGAAAAAGCCGGAGAATACGCCGAAGATCTGGCGGCAACTATGCTCGCGACCACACTTGGCATCGAGTTCGATTCAAACGCCGACTGGGACGAGCGAGAGAAGGTATACAAGATGAGCGGCAAGATCGTCAGGAGTTTCAACATTACGCAATCAGCCGAAGGAGACAAGCGCGGCATCTGGACAACTGTCGTCGCCGCCGGTATCCTTCTCCCCTAGAACGGCTCTCTCTACACAAGTCTTTGTACGCAAAAGCCCCGTTGGTCCAACGGGGCTTCTTCTTAATCGCATACTTATAACTGGTCCTCAGCTCGCCGAGGTCAGCGCTTCCGCGCCCGACACCACCTCCAGCAATTCTTTCGTGATAGCCGCCTGCCGCGCCTTGTTGTATTGGAGTGAAAGTGTCGATATGAGTTCGGTGGCGTTTTCGCTCGCGCTGTCCATCGCCGCCATTCGAGCACCCTCGCCAGCGGCGTTGCTTTCCAACAGGGCTCTCCAGATCTGAAACTCCAGATGCCTGGGGATCAATGACTCCAGAATTGAAGTCATATCCGGTTCGTAAATATACTGGGTCTCGACGTATCTCTCATAATGGCCGGGCTTCTGAGTCCGTTTCTCGGCAGCCAGACTATCTTTCGGTATTGGTAGGAAACGCTCTATCATAAGATTCTGTTGAATCACACTTTTGAATTCATTGTAAACTACATCCACCCTGTCATATGTCCCGTCCATGTACCCCTTCAGCACTTCAGCGGTTAATTTTCTTGCGGACGCAAATTTCAGGTCGTGGAAAACGCCAGAGTAGTTGCTCGCGATTGCGTAATTTCTTTTCGCGAAGAAATCGAAAGATTTCTTCCCAACGGCAAACAATCTGACGCGACCTGATTTGTGAAGGTCGGCATAATTCTTTTGAATATGTCCTACCGTTGCTTTCAGAATATTGGAATTGAATGCGCCGCAGAAACCACGATCGGCCGCAACGACAATGATCGCCACCCCCTTCACTGGCCTCTCAATAATGAGCGGATGCTCGTCAAGTCCGGCTCCGCAGGCGAGATGCTGCATGAGTTCACTGAGCTTCCTGGAGTACGGTCTCGCAGCAAGTAACGCCCCATGCGCACGCCGCAGCTTTGCCGCTGCAACCATCTTCATAGCTTTGGTTATTTTCTCCGTGCTCTTGACGCCGGAGATGCGTCTTTTTATTTCGCGAAGTGTCGCCACGCCTTACTCCTTGACGGTCGTCTTGAACGATGCGACAAATTCCCTCGTTATTTCGTGAAGCCTCTTGTCCACCTCTCCTTCGATGTCCTTTGTGTCGGCAATCCTGTCAAGAACGTCCTGATGTTTCAATTCCATCATCTCAAGGAATTCTTTCTCAAATCGCTGGACACTCTCTGCTGGAAGTTCATCAAGATAGCCGTTGGTCCCGGCAAAGATAAGAACCACCTGTTTCTCGACCGGCATCGGCAGGTACTGATCCTGTTTCAACAGCTCCACAAGTCTCTGCCCTCGCGTGATTTGCGCCTGCGTGACCTTGTCAAGATCGGAGCCGAATTTTATGAACGCCTCGAGAGCACGGAACTGGGCCAGATCCAGACGGAGTCCGCCGGCAACTTTCCGCATTGCCCTTATCTGGGCATTGCCGCCGACACGTGAGACCGATATGCCCACATTGATGGCCGGCCGCACGCCGGAGTTGAATAGCCCGGGCTCTAAATAGATCTGACCGTCGGTAATCGAGATGACGTTTGTCGGGATGTATGCAGAAACGTCGCTCGCCTGCGTCTCGATGATCGGGAGCGCCGTCAGACTTCCACCGCCTTCTTCGTCACTTAATTTAGAAGCTCTTTCGAGGAGCCTGCTATGGAGATAGAACACATCACCAGGATAGGCCTCACGTCCGGGCGGTCTCCGGAGAAGGAGCGAAACCTGACGGTAAGCCCACGCGTGCTTTGAAAGATCGTCGTAGATAACAAGTGCGTCCCTTCCGCTGTCCCTGAAATATTCTCCGAGAGTGCAGCCAGAATATGGCGCGATAAACTGAAGCGGCGAAGGCACTCCGGCAGTCGCCGAGACGACTGTCGTATACTCCATCGCACCTTCTTCCCCCAGTCTTGCGACTACTTGCGCGACAGTCGACGCTTTCTGTCCGATTGCGACATAGATACAATAGACCGGCTTGATCCCCCGCTTCTTCGCTTGTTCGGTGTGAGTGTACTTCTGATTGATGATCGCGTCGATAGCGATTGCAGTCTTTCCAGTCTGCCTGTCTCCGATAATCAGCTCGCGCTGCCCTCGACCAATGGGTATCATTGAATCGATAGCCTTGAGCCCCGTATTCAGCGGCTGCTTCACCGGACTTCTGGAGATAACGCCCAGGGCCTTCCGCTCAACCGGGAGAATTTTCTCGGTCTGGATAGCACCTCTTCCGTCGATCGGTTGGCCAAGAGGATTAATAACGCGGCCGAGCATGGCTTCACCGACAGGCATCGACATAACCTTTCCCGTTCTCCGGACCTGATCGCCCTCCTTCACCAAAGTGTCGTTGCCGAACAGAATACAGCCAACGTTGTCTTCCTCCAGGTTGAGAGCCATTCCGAAAACTTCGTTGGGAAATTCGATGAGCTCGCTGGCCATGACCTTCTCGAGGCCATACACTCTTGCTATGCCGTCGCCTACCTGTAAAACTGTCCCGACGTCGTACACATCAGCTTCGCGTTCAAAACCCGATATTTGTTTTCGCAGAATCGCAGTTATTTCATCTGGTCTAACTTCAGGCATGAGATCCTCTTTCACTGTTCAATTTCTTTTGATCTTGTTCCACCGGAGGCGGACTGGATGACGCATTTTCAGAGAGTTGCCGTTTGAGCAACTCCAGTTGATGACGAACGCTGCCATCATAGACGGTGTCGCCAATCTGGGCCAGGAACCCACCGAGCAGAGTCTTGTCGAGCGAGAAAGACACCCGGACCTTCTTGCTCGTGATGTCCGCAAGTTTCGACTGTACCCTCGCCTCGTTCTTCTCGTCGAACCTGAACGGAGCTCTGATGTCCGCATTCACGATGCCCATCATGTCGTCCAACAGCTTCACAAACTCCGCCGATATTCCTGTCGTCAGGCCCTCTCTTCCCTTATCGACGAGAAGGTAAATGAAACCGAGCGTCAGCTTATCAATCTTGCCCTCAAACAGCGCGTTCACAACATTTCTCTTTTTGGACCGATCTATGACCGGGCTGGCGAGAAAGAGTTCGAGATCATGAGACTTGGAAATAGATTCGTGAATGAGGCGCATATCCGCGGCGACCTCGTCAACCTTCTTCATCTCAGCGGCCAATTCCAGCAACGCGCCAGCGTATCTCTTCGAAGCTCTCGATCCCTTCACGGCTTTCCTAGTTCTTCGGTAGCGATTTCAGGAAACTGTCCACAAGCTTCTTCTGACGCGATTCGTCAATCGTTTCGTTCAGAATTTTTTCGGCAGCCCTGACGGCGAGCTCCGCGACAAGACCGTGCAACTGTACAATCGCCTGCTGTTTATCTCGCTCAATCTCTTCCCTGGCTTTGTCAAGAACCTTATTGGCTTCCGCGGTCGCCTTGGCCACAGATTCATTTCTCAGTTTCTCAGCAAGCTCTCTCGCCTCTCTGATTAGCTGTTGCCCCTTTTCATCAGCTCTGGCAAGGTTTTTACGGTTCTCTTCCAGGAGTCTCTCTGACTCTCTCTTTGCTTCCTCAGCTCGCTCGATTGACTGTCTGATGGATTCTTCCCTCGTGTCAAGGGCCGTGAGAATAGGCTTCCACGCGGTAAAACGAAGAAGCACGAGAAGCAAGCCAAACGTCAACGCGGTCCAGATTATGACCCCTGGATCTAATTGTACTAGCATAATAGTCTCCCGATGGATTTAGAGCGCGGACCAGCAACGAGTCTCGTTGATCGACTGCGGACCTGCCGCTCGACTACTTCCATTATTTAAGGGCCATAATGATCGCTATGACTTCGGCGAAGAGGGTCACGCCTTCGATCAGAGCAGCCGCTATGATCATGGTGGTTCTAATATCACCCTGCGCTTCCGGCTGACGCCCGCTTGCTTCAAGGGCCGCCGCCGCAAGTTTGCCTATGCCAAGGCCACCACCGATAACCGCCATTCCAGCAGCCAATCCGGCAGCCAAGTGCGCATATTCTGGTATTGAATTCATTTGGTAAACCTCCTGAAATTTTTCGTGTTCAATGTTCCTGATGGATTGCCATACCGACAAACAACGCGGTCAATATGGTGAATATGTAAGCTTGAATAGTTGCGATTAATAGTTCCAATACTTCAATGAAGAGTGCGAAGCCGACGGATATCGGCGCAATGAGGACGGTTCCGAAAATAAAGATCAGCCCGATGAGCGAGAAAATTACTATGTGTCCGGCGATCATGTTGGCAAAAAGACGAACGCAGAGGGCAAATGGCTTCGTCAGGAGCCCGAGAATCTCGACAATCGCCATGATGGGTAGAACAAAAACCGGCATGCCAGATGGCACGAGACCCTTGAAATACCCAACAGGACCGTATTGGACCATGCCTGATATCTGTATGACGAAGAATGCGATTATGGCCAGTGCAGCTGTCACATTTATGTTGCCAGTCGGCGTGGAAGCATAGGGGATCAGCCCGAACAGATTCGCAAATAGTATGAAGAAGAACAATGTGAGAAAGTACGGGAGGAACTTCTTCCCCTTTTCCCCCATTGAGGGGAGGACGATGTCATCCCTCACAAACAATACGAGGATTTCTATTACGCCCGCGAATCTTCCCGGGATCAGTGACTTCTTGTAGCTTCTCGCAGCGATTCTCATGACTATCAGAAGCAAGAGTCCCGCCATCCAGAGCATGACAACATGTTTGGTGATTGACATATCCACAGAGAGTGACCCGATGTGAATCGGTCCAATATGCGGCAAGTGGATTTCCCCAAACGGAAGTAAATCGAGCGTATGAGAGTCAGCAACGTGCCCGATTATCCAGCTGCCGTTTGAAGCGTCACCGGCGTGTGCTGCGGCGGTACGTGCAGAATCCGCCACTGTCTTTAGCGTGTCCATCGAAATTGATGCAAGTGCAGAGTCTGTAGCAAAACCGGAAATCACTGTTTACTCTCTCTCAATGCCTTCCTTAGTTCGATTCTCTTGTTCAAAAAGATCACTTCAAGGACCGTCATGGTGAAGTAGAAAATCAACAGACCGGTTATCACACCGGCTGCATTCACATGAACCACTTCAATCAGAAGCACAAAAACTCCCAGCAGCAAGACGAGGCGGATGCCCATTCCGAGGAAGACACCCTTGAGAAAGACAAGGGCATTCCCGTCAATAAACTTCTCAATCGTAAGAAATCCAACTGCACCGTTCACGACTCCAAGCAGCGCGCCGAGGAAATAAGATCCGCCGAACTGACTATCGCCATACTTCCAAATCACGAGCGCCGAAACCAACCCGAAAATCATCACAACGACCGAAACGCTCCTGATCGTCCGCCTGCGCATCAGTCGGAGCGGAGACTCAGCCTCTTTTCCTAGTATCAATCTTATTCAGTTTTTGTACTTCTCGAAAGAAATTGTAAAAACCTCCAATCGTCCCGATAGCTGCGCCTGTCAGAAGCAGCCAGGGCGATGTATTGAAATGTTCATCAAGAAAATATCCAAGGAGCAGCATACCGACAACGGACGCGGCTAGTTCAGTCCCAAGTCCCATATATGGACCAAGCTGCCTATATGTCTCACCTAGACTCGCTCCAAAACTCTGTTTGATCTTTGCCTTTGGCACAAATCACCTGAACAGCTCACTCTTCTGGTCCGGACGCTTCTCTCCACTCATGTCGCACTTGCCGTCGAAGATAGCACCTTCGTCTATGACAAGCTTTGAGGCATGAATATCTCCCTTGATCCTGGCCTTGTTCTCCAGGACCAACTTCGCTTTGGCGGTTATGTTCCCTGTAATCTTGCCGCCGACTGTCACGGTCTGCGCATCGATATTGCCGATAATCTCGCCGTTTGCGCCGATTACAAGATCGCCTGTGAGCGAAATGTCGCCGTTGATTTGCCCGTCGACTCTCAGACTTCCGGGGCTTGTAATTTTCCCTTCGAAGTGCGAGCCGTGGGCTACTATGTTGATTTGCGCTTCTTCTTTTGCCATCTCAGTTCTTCGTGAGTAAGTAGTTCTCTGGATTCAGATTCTTTCCATCACGCCACAATTCAAAATGCAGATGAGGTCCGGTGCTTGTAGTACCGGTGGAACCGACCAGCGCGATCGCTTCGCCTCTGGAGACTTTTGCGCCAACTGGAACCAGGATTCGCTCACAGTGCTTGTATACCGTCATGTAATTCCCGGGATGGGCGATGATAAGGGTATTCCCTCCGGTGAGTGTCCAGTCGGAGAATACTACCTCACCCGGGGCGGGAGCGACAATCGGCTCTCCTTCCTGAGCAGAGATGTCAATCCCGTAGTGCTGGATCGAATAGTTCACACCACGCGTCACGAAGCCATGTACCGGCATCATCAGCGGAAAGATATCCTGGTTCACTTCGCTTGCAGACGCGAGAACGTAATTCCCGGCCGCAGGTGCCCGGTATGATTCTGCATGAGTGTCCTGTGATTCCCCGTCAGGCCCTCCGCCCGGCTGTTGAACACTCTCACTGGCAGCAGGCTGCGGGACTTCCGCCACCGTCGTGTCACTGACGATGCTATCGCCCAACGCCTTCCTGAGCTTCAAATTGTAGGCTGCAAGATATGAAAGCTGTCTCTGAACGGCATCAACTTTTGTCTCCAAAACTTCAATCTTCTGAAGCTGCTCCTCCTGAGTGCTGAAGTATGAGGGAAGGGTCAACTTACCAAGCGGGGTGTTGATCAACGCCAACACGGTAATAGCACCGATGGCTGCAATTCCAAAAAGAACGACAAACACCAATTGGAATTTCGACGCTGTAAAACTCCGCGATGGTTTTTCTGCGTTCGATAGTACCACAAACGTCAATTTCGTTGACGCCGTCTTTTCGTGCGGTGATTTGTGCTGCATTTTAACGATTACCAATATAGAAACCGAAGGCCATAATGTCAATGACGCTGGCGCCATAACAGACCAACCGTTGACCCTTTACGGACGAAATACCTTCTTGCAACGCATGATGGCGACCGAGGACTGTTCTTGAAAAATGAGCCGTTATTCAATAAGCTTAGGACAAAGATGAAGAATCGTCGAATTCCGGACACTAGCTGGTTGCTGAACCATGATGGCTTCAATGCAAGAATGTCCTTCACGCCGGAGATCGCGACATACGTGCAATGGTGAGGGCGCTTCGTGCAAACAAAAACTAAAAGGTCGAGGTAACCGCCATGAGAGACTGCGGAAGTAGGATTCAACACGACGATCTCTATTCGCAAAACGAAGACATAAACCGGAGGTTGTCTGACAATCTGAAGAAACAGGTGACCCAGGCAGTCAGAGGCGGCGGAGATGAGTCAGCCGCCCGCCAAAAAAAGCGCGGCAAGATGCTGGCGCGCGAGCGAGTACAAAACCTCATAGACAAGGAATCCGATTTCCGCGAGATTGGAACGCTGGCCGCGCTAGGCATGTACGAGGAACACGGCGGTGCTCCCTCCGCCGGTATGGTCACCGGCATCGGAAAGGTGCACGGACGGAACGTCGTGATTGTCGCGAATGATTCCACCGTCAAGGCAGGCGCATACTTTCCTATGACGATCAAAAAGAATCTTCGCGCGCAAGAGATCGCGATCCAGAACAGAATTCCCATCATATACCTGGTAGATTCGGCAGGTGTTTTCCTGCCCATGCAATCTGAAATATTCCCGGACAAAGACGATTTCGGAAGGATTTTCTATAACAATGCGATCCTGAGCTCAATGGGAGTTCCTCAGATCGCCGCAATCATGGGACCTTGTGTGGCAGGTGGAGCATACCTTCCCATCATGAGCGATGAATCGATAATAGTCGAGGAAACCGGAAGCGTCTTCCTGGCTGGGCCGTACCTTGTCAAAGCGGCCATCGGAGAGGATACCGATGTCGAGAAACTCGGCGGAGCTGAAACTCATTCCTCTATTTCGGGAATCACTGACTACAAAGTCAAATCCGACGCGGAAGCTCTGAGTCTCATCCGGAATCTCGTCTCAAAATTCGGCTCTCCGGAGAAGGCCGGCTTCGACAGGATCCGATCCGAGGCGCCCAAATATGATCCGATGGAAATCAACGGGATAATTCCAGGTGACCGCTCGAAACCGTACGACATGTATGAGATACTTGCCAGGATAGTGGACAACAGCGAGTTGGATGAATACAAAGCCACCTACGGCAGATCCATCATATGTGCCTATGCAAGAGTAGACGGCTGGGCGGTGGGGATAGTGGCCAATCAGCGGACAACAGTAAAATCAAGACGGTCAGACAACTCAACTGAGATGCAGATTGGTGGTGTGATCTATTCCGACAGCGCGGACAAAGCCGCCCGGTTTATTATGAACTGTAACCAAAAACGAATACCGCTCGTATTCTTGCAGGACGTTACAGGATTCATGGTCGGAACGAGAGCCGAGAGAGGAGGGATCATAAAAGACGGTGCAAAAATGGTAAACGCCGTTTCAAATTCCACAGTGCCGAAATTCACACTCATCATCGGAAACAGCTTCGGAGCCGGGAATTATGCGATGTGCGGAAAGGCCTACGACCCGCGATTGATCTTTGCTCTCCCTTCGGCAAGAATCGCCGTCATGGGTGGAGACCAGGCGAGTCAGACGCTGCTCAGTATCAGACTCCAGCAGATGGAACGGGGTGGAAAAAAGATCACTAAAGAAGAACAGACAGCGCTCCTAGAGGAAATCAGAAGGCGCTACTACACTGAAATGGAGCCATCGTACGCAGCAGCTCGATTGTGGATCGACGACATAATCGACCCGTTGGAAATAAGAAAGACCATTTCTCTCGGCATCGAGGTGGCAGACAGCAACCCGGTTGTGCGGCGTTTTAACGTAGGTGTCCTGCAGACTTGAAGTACCGTTTAATTCACCTACTAGCAACGCTGGTCTTGCTCTTCTCCTTTGTCGGTCAGGCATCGGCACAATTCGAGTTTCTGAAGAAGATCTTTGAACCTCGGATATTTCGTGTAACCGAAGAACTGCGCACCTACATAAGAACTGAACTCCCGCCCGTCAGCCATGACAGGGAGAAAGAGCTGCATCACATAGACTTGATATATCTCAGAGCGCTGGAGCTCTCCAACAGGCAAGTCAGCACTGCTCTCCTGGCGACGTCATTGGCAGTACTTAACAGGACCGATATAAAGCCGACCTTTCCACTGATTGGCATGATCGAAATTCCACTTCCGTCAGAGGACTCGGCTGATGCCATACTTCGAATCGACAAGCTGCCGCGATATTTCCTGACGGACTCGCCTCAGGACAAGTGGGGCGACAGCCCCAAGCTAGTCCACTTTTTCGGTTCAGCGTATCTTACTTATGAAACAGGCGCCAAGATCTTGCCCGACGCCATCGGGAAATGGATCGAAGAAGGAGAGGCAACATTCAGGCTGGATTCCCTCGGACAACAAAGAGATGTTTTCATAAACCGACTGGGACAGGAGTTCGGAAACGCGTTAAGCGAAGGCCGCACCGTCCTGCCGTCTGACTTCTTGAGATCAAAGATTCTGAAGAGTCAATATGACAAAATACGCTTTGGCTCAGGAAACTAGTTTTTTAATCAAATCCAGATCCTCAGGGGTCGTGAGTTTCAGATTAAGATGCCGAGGTTCGACAACAATTGCTCTGACACCGATTTTTTCCATTAGAATTATCTCGTCCGTCACTCCCGAATAGTCACCGACCTCCTCGTAGGCTTTTCTCAAATATCCCGACTTCATTACCTGAGGGGTCTGTGACGCAAAGACTCTTGACCTGTCTATCGTCGATGAGCAAAAGCCATCGTCATCCACAATCTTGAGCGTGTCTTTCACTTTGGACGCGAGAAATGCAGCACCATGTTCCCATCCTGCCGCTATGACTCTGTCAAGATCGTCTTTGGAGAGGAGAGGCCTCGCCGCGTCGTGAATACAAACAAGATCATCACCGGAGAGCTCGGCGGCGAGAGTGTTGTATGCATTTCTGACTGACAATGGCCGCTCGATTCCGCCCTCTACAATCTTGATAAGCCCCGAAAAATCTGACGATTTACTCATTTCTCTGAAGTCGGCAATATCAGCTAAGGGAGCCGCAACGCATATCCGCGCGAGACTTTCCAGGCGAGAGAAAAGCTCCAAGAGCCTGAATACGATCGGTCGGCCGCCTACCTTTATGAGTGGTTTAGACACACCACCCAGCCGTTTCCCCGCACCGGCAGCCGGGATTATTACGCCGATTTTCTTCGCCATCTATAATATCAACATTGCGTCGCCGTAACTGTAGAACCGATATCCATCCTTGATCGCCTTCTTGTACGCCTTCATCATAAACTCGTGTCCTGCAAATGCGCTCACAAGCATGATCAGCGTGGTCTCGGGAAGATGGAAATTTGTGACGAGGTGATCGACAACCTTGAACTCGTACGGCGGATAAATGAACTTGTCCGTCCATCCCCTTCCGGCCTTCACGTGATTGTCGGTCGTGACATTTGATTCCAGCACCCGAACCACAGATGTCCCTACAGCGAACACATTTTTCTTGCTGTCAATGGTCTGGTTGACTGCTTTGGCGGTCTCCAGTGGAACTTCATAGAATTCGGAGTCCATCCGGTGCTTTGTAAGATCCTCCACATCTACAGTTCTGAATGTGCCGATGCCGATGTGGAGCACTACGGGGAGTATCTTCACCCCCTTCTTCTCGAGTTTCGCGAAAAGACGGTTTGTAAAATGAAGGCCTGCCGTGGGAGCGGCGACAGCGCCGACCACCTTGGCGTAGATGGTCTGGTAATCCTCTTTGTCCTTCTCCGTCGGTTCCCGTTTAATGTAATGCGGCAACGGCATCTGACCGATCTTGTCAAGTATCTTGTAGATGTCGCCTTTGTAATTGAACTTAATCGTTCTTCCACGACTGGTCGTGTTGTCTATTACTTCCGCGTAAATCTTCTCATCGTCGAAGTAGATCTTGTTGCCGATCCTAACTTTGCGGGCGGGTTCGACGACCACGTCCCAGATGCCTTCCTCGTGATTCAATTCTCTAAGAAGAAGCACCTCGATCTTTGCATTCGTCTTCTCCTTTCTGCCGAGCAACCTTGCAGGGAATACTTTCGTCTCGTTGACGACGAGTGAATCACCTTTCTGAAAGTAGTCAGCGATCTCATGGAATATCAGGTCCTCAATCTGCTGAGACTTTCTGTCGAGCACCATCAGACGGGCGTGATCTCGCGGCTGTGCCGGGGCCTTTGCAATCAGATTGCGGGGAACTGCGTACTTGAAGTCTGTTAGTTTCATTATGACATAATCCCTCTGTTTGATTTAGTTTGTCCCGGCCCCGCTGTACGGGACCGGGACGGGACTACGGTAGTCTTACCTCTTTGATTTCCTGGCCGGTTTTCTTGCCGGCTTCTTCACCGCCTTCTTGGGAACATCGTTGAGATACTTGAGCGCTGCTCGTGCCGCAGCAAGGCGCGCAATCGGCACTCTGAAGGGCGAACAGCTGACGTAGTTGAGACCGATCATGTGGCAAAACTCGACCGACGAAGGCTCGCCGCCATGCTCGCCGCAAATACCGAGCTTGAGATCCGGCTTTACGGAGCGCCCCTTCTCCTTCGCGATCTTCATAAGTGAGCCGACACCGTCGCGATCAAGGACTTCGAACGGATCCTTTGCGTAGATTTCCATCTGCGTGTATGGTATCAGGAATCTGGCTGCGTCATCACGGCTGACACCGAGAGTCGTCTGAGTCAGATCGTTCGTGCCAAAGCTGAAGAACTCAGCCACTTTTGCTATTTCATCGGCAGTTATTGCGCCACGCGGAATCTCGATCATTGTGCCGACGTAGTAACTGAACCTCACTCCCTTTTCCTTCATGACTTCATCGGCCGCTTTGCGGACGATAACCGCCTGATTCTCAAGTTCTTTGACATTGCCAATCAAAGGAATCATGACTTCAGGTTCTACCTTCGTCCCTTCCTTCTGGATGTTGGCGGCAGCTTCGAAGATCGCTCGCGACTGCATTTCGGTTATCTCAGGATAGATAATGCCGAGCCTGCATCCGCGGAAGCCGAGCATCGGGTTGAACTCATGAAGGTCTTCGACTCTCTGATGGACTTTCTCATAGCTGATTCCCATCTGAGCGGCGAGTTCTCTCT
>CAZRXH010000012.1:0-47986 GCA_964603995.1 uncultured Bacteroidota bacterium
AACATTTAGGCTCACATGACCTGTACACCACCGCGCCCTTGTCCTACTCTACAATCCGGAAAGACTCTGCAAGATCAAACCTTTGACTGGATTGTGAGAGCGCCGTTCTCCGAATGAGAATGGCGCTCAGCTTTACAGATGGGTCCACCGAGTGATGTGCTGATCCGTCGCAAGCCACAGTGGAGAACATCGAGGAGGAAGTTGTATATTCATTTGAAGTCAGGGCCGCGGAGTGTGAAGGTAATTCAAGAATACAATGAATCCTCGCAGACGTTGCCGTGCCATTCGATCAGGAGGATCCTCGATTTGCCGCATTCGGTTGAGCGCACCCGTCGAGAATTCTGCGCACAGAAAAAAGTAAGTATAGTCCATTATTCGTTCATCGAACAGTTCAGGAGCATACGAGATGAAATACGGTTTCTTTGATGACAAAGCGAGAGAATATGTCATTACAAATCCCCGCACGCCTTATCCGTGGATCAATTATCTCGGAAGTCAGGAGTTCTTCACTATCATCTCAAATACGGCAGGAGGCTACAGCTTCTTTAAGGACGCGCGCCTCAGGCGGATCACCCGCTTCAGGTACAACAACGTTCCTCTGGATTCAGGCGGGAAGTACTTCTACATAAAGGACGGCGACATCGTCTGGTCTCCCGGTTGGAAGCCGGTAAGGACAGAGCTTGATTCATACGAATGCCATCATGGACTTGGGTACACGACAATAAAGGGGATGAAAAACTCCCTCGAAGCAGAAGTGTTATGTTTTGTGCCTGTGAATTACCGTGGAGAGGTCCAGAGACTCAGGCTGAAAAATCGCGGTAACTCTCCAAAGAATTTCAAGGTTTTTTCGTTTGTCGAGTGGTGCCTTTGGAATGCTCTCGACGACATGACGAATTTCCAGCGCAACTTCTCCACGGGCGAAGTTGAGATCGCAGGCTCCGTTATCTATCATAAAACTGAGTACAAAGAACGCAGGAATCATTACGCGTTCTATTCAGTGAACTCTCCGATCTCGGGGTTTGATACCGATCGGGAAACTTTCATGGGTCTTTACAACGGCTTCGAGAGTCCCGATGCGGTTATGGAAGGGAAGCCGCGCAATTCTGAAGCGCACGGCTGGTCGCCGATCGCTTCGCACTGCCTCGACATCACGCTGAATCCGGGAGAGGTGAAAGAACTTGTGTTTCTCCTTGGGTATGTTGAGAATCCACAGGAAGAAAAGTTCGAGTCGAAGGGGGTGATAAACAAGAAGAGAGCCCTTGAGATGATTGAGGCGGTTTCCACACCTGCAAAAGTGCAGAAGATGTTCGATGAACTTCGCGAATACTGGGACAACCTCCTCTCGGTCTTCCGTGTCGAAAGCAAGGATGAGAAATTAGACCGGATGGTAAACATCTGGAACCAGTATCAGTGCATGGTCACATTCTGCATGTCGAGAAGTGCATCGTACTTTGAATCGGGTATCGGACGCGGCATGGGATTCCGCGATTCGAACCAGGATCTTACCGGGTTCGTCCACCAGATCCCTGAAAAGGCGAAGGAGCGCATTCTCGACATCGCCGCCACGCAGTTCGAGGATGGGGGGGCATATCACCAGTACCAGCCACTCACGAAAAAGGGGAACAACGAGGTCGGTGGAAACTTCAACGACGATCCGCTCTGGCTCATTCTCTCCACATCTGCTTACATCAAGGAGACCGGCGACTGGAGCATCCTCGACGAGAAAGTCCCGTTCGACAACGACACTTCGAAAGCCCAGCCTCTGCTCGAACATCTCAAGCGTTCCTTTTATCATGTTGTGAACAACCTTGGTCCGCACAAGCTTCCGCTTATCGGCCGAGCCGACTGGAACGACTGTCTCAACCTCAACTGTTTCTCGAACAACCCTGACGAGTCGTTCCAGACGACCGAGAACAAGAAAGGCGGGACGGCGGAGTCGATATTCATAGGAGGCATGTTTATACTTTACGGCGGCGAATACGGCAGGATTCTCAGAAAGTTGAAAAGAGATGCCGACGCCAACGAGGTTGACAGGCATATTGCCGAGATGAAGAAAGCGCTCGACGCGAGTGGATGGGATGGCGAATGGTTTATTCGCGCTTACGATTTCTTCGGCAAGAAGGTCGGCAGCAATGAGAATGAAGAAGGAAAAATTTTCATCGAGCCGCAGGGAATGTGTGTCATGGCAGGCGTCGGATTGGACGATGGTCGCGCGAAAAAGGCGCTGGAATCTGTCAAGCAGCGTTTGGATTGCGAGTACGGTATTGTCCTGAACAATCCGGCTTTCACAAAATATTACATCGAGTACGGCGAGATATCCACCTATCCCAAGGGCTACAAGGAGAACGCCGGGATTTTCTGTCACAACAATCCGTGGATAATGATCGCTGAGACTCTTGTCGGTAACGGTGACAGGGCCTTCGACTACTACAGGAAGATCGCGCCGTCGTACCTCGAAGACATAAGCGACCTGCACAAGACGGAGCCATATGTCTATCCGCAGATGATCGCGGGGAAGGATGCTTTCAAACCGGGCGAAGCGAAAAACTCGTGGCTCAGCGGAACTGCTTCATGGACGTTCTACACCATCACGCAGTATATCCTCGGCATTAGGCCGGACTACGATGGCCTTGTAGTCGACCCATGCATCCCGAAGAACTGGGATGGATTTGCGGTGACACGGAAATTCCGCGGCGCGAATTACTTGATCACCGTTTCAAATCCCAACAAAGCTTCCAAAGGCGTGAAGAGCATGATGGTGGACGGAAAACAAGTGGCGGGCAATGTCATCCCCATATTCCCTGCAGGGAGTGAACACAAAGTCGAAGTCACACTCGGTTAGTTAGTTCCGGCTATCGGCGAATTGAAAGGGGCGTCGGGCCCTTTTCTCTGTTTCTGTTATCCCTATTGGTCCCGAAAAATCCAATACAAAAGGGATAGCACATGGATTGCACGGAATGGACGGATTGCCAACGATTTCATATTATCTTTCTTGCTTTGTTCCGTGGCAATTCCTCTTTTCTTTGTTCTCCGTGTTCCTCCAATCTATTTCTCGTGGTTATTCCGGTGTTAGCAGCAGCCCATTCTCCGGAATAGAATGGAATTTCAATGATTGCTCGCTATCTTGAGATTAATATCAGGCAGGTACATTGAACAGACTCACAGTTGTGCTCGACATAGTATTGCTTGCGGTTGTTGTCTACTTCACATGGTTTCTTGCGATCGGTTATCAGACCTTTTACGGACGGGCGCACATGCCCTTTGCGCTATGGGTCATCGACACGATAGACCTTTTCATACACGAGGGAGGTCATTTCTTTTTCGGGTTCATGGGGCGCATGATCTATTTCATGGGAGGCTCGATGATGCAAGTGGTCCTCCCTTCTCTGGCGGTATGGGTCTTCCTGAAATCGGGACTTCGCACTTTGACAGGGACACTCTACTGGCTGGGACAAAACCTTGTGAACGTCTCGATCTATATCGGTGATGCGCCTTATCGCAGGCTCCCGCTCATCTCCGATTCGGCTATTCACGATTGGGACTGGATATTCAACCACGTCGGAAACATGGCACTTGCCGAACCGGTTTCGAGAATTGTCAATCTGCTCGGCATAACCTCGTGCCTTGGAGCGATCTCTGTCGCCGGATATTTTCTTGTGAAGGATGTCAAATACACTTTCTTGTCGGAGTGAAGAAATGATCAGGCACGTTGTGTTCTTCAAGTTCAAACCGGGCATAGCTGAAGACGATGTCAAGAAAATGGAGAATGGACTCGGCGCGCTGCCGGGCTTCATCAGTGAAATAAAACATTATGAATTCGGAAGGGACATTATGCACTCCGAGCGGTCCTTCGACTTTGCTCTTGTGTCGTCTTTCGATAATACGGAGTCTCTGCGGAGATACATCGCCCATCCGGAACACCAGGAAGTCCTGAAACTTATCAACGCGATTTGCGATAGTATTAAATCAGTTGACTTCGAAAAGGATCAGAACGATTGATTGGCAACCGTGACAAGTCAGCATATGGTGATGCGACCGCACGTGATGTTAAATTGAATCATCGGAAATAGGGATAAATTTTGGAGACAATACTTGAAACTGCGGGGCTGAGCAAGAAATTCGGCGATCGGTGGGCGGTGAAAGATCTGAACCTTGACGTGCGTGCCGGAGAAGTGTTCGGGTTCTTAGGCCCAAACGGCGCAGGGAAGAGCACGACCATCAGGATGATTCTTACGCTTCTTTCGCCCACCTCCGGAAGCGTACGAATCTTTGGTAAAGAAGTGCGCGAGAACAGGACATCGATTCTCTCCCGAGTCTGCGGCATCGTGGAAAAGCCCGACTTCTATCTCTTTCTCTCGGCTTACAAAAATCTAGACCTGCTTGGCAGTCTCACGAGAAAGGTGACGAAGGACGAGATATTTGATGCGCTGGAAATTGCGGGACTGAAGTCGAGAGCGAGAGACAAGGTTAAAACCTTCTCGCACGGCATGAAGCAACGCCTCGGGATCGCACAGGCCATACTTACAAAACCGGACCTAGTTATTCTCGACGAGCCGACGTCCGGCCTCGACCCGCAGGGAATGAAGGAAGTCCGGGAGCTTGTCCTCAAGCTCTCGCAGGAACACGGTACGACCATCTTTCTGTCGTCTCATCTCCTTACGGAAGTTGAGGCCGTGGCGAAGAGGATGGCCGTTCTGAACCACGGTCAGCTCATTGCACAGGGTGCAGTATCGGAGCTCATCGATGGGGATTCGTCATATTATTCGATCCTGGCTTCACCTCAAGAGAAAGCCCTCGATATGCTGGCGAAAATTCCGTGGGTGGAGGTAGTGACTGCGGCGAATAGCATAGACGTGCGCATCGACTCCCGCAGAGCTGCGGAGCTTAACAGGCTCCTTGTCTCGGGCGGAATTGACGTCTCGTCTTTTGCCTCCAAGCGAACGCTTGAGGACTACTTCCTGAAAATAACGGAGGGAGCTTCTGAGGTATGAGCCTTTTCTCTATTGAGTTCCAGAAAACATTCCGGCGCTGGCGTACTTACATAGGGTTTGCCGTCATCTTCGCTGCCGTCGTGTTGCTGGAGGTGATAATCAAACTGAACGAGACGCAGATGGCTCATAGCTTTGCTGGCGGACTTAACAGCGATTTCCTGGTGTCGGGAAATATACTGAACGCGTGGGTCATCACTGGATTCATCATGAATTCGCTCTACGTACACGTCCCGTTCCTTGTTGCACTGGTTGCCGGCGACATGGTTTCTTCTGAGGCAACCTCCGGCACGATGCGCTTCCTCCTGATACGTCCGCCCTCTCGCTCGAAGATAATCAGCGCCAAGTTCATGGCGATGCTCTCCTATACGGCGTTGTTGATAATCTTTTTCGCAATACTTTGCGTCGGGATCGGACTTGCCTTCTTCGGGGGAGGTGACCTAATAAAGTTTCAGCCGGGGTTGCCGCACATAGTCATTCTGCCGGCGCACATCGCCGCCTCGCGCACCGGACTGGCGTTCATCGGGGCGATACTCTCCATGTCGGTCGTGGGTTCGCTCGCATTCCTCTTCTCGACACTTGTCGATAATTCGATCGGGCCGATTATCGGTTCCATCGCCGTGGTCATTGTCTCTTTCATTCTGGGAAACCTTCCCTTTGAATTCGCTGAATCCATGCGCCCGTACTTGTTCACGACCTACATGGGCATCTGGCAATTGCTGCTCGACGATCCGATAAAATGGACTGAGGTCGGCAAATACGCGCTCGCGCTGGTCGGTTTCGACGCGCTGTTCTTCTCGGCGGCGTATTTTGTATTTGTGAGAAAGGACATAAAAAGCTGATGAAGAAGAATGAGTTACGATGGATTTTTGCCGTCGGGTTGCTCGTGCTTTTCGGGGATTTGAGTGCGGCCTTTGCTCCCGCTCCTGTGAACAAAGGTGTCGAGTATCTCGAGAATGCTATACATAAATTTGACGGGGTCAAGGATTATACGGTGGATGTCAAGATCCACACGGATATCAAAGCAGTGCAGGCTCCCGACATGGAAGCGACTGTCTACTACAAGCAGCCGGATAAAATCAAAATTGATCCAAAGGGACTCTTCCTCATGCCGAAGAATGTCGGAATGATAAATCCTCGCGAGTTCGATCCCGACAAGTACTTGATAGAGATCCTGGACACGCTGACATATGATGGGGATCCGGCAGTCCGCCTTTCTCTTGTGCCTAAGAAGAACGAGACAAGCGGTCACAACGTAATTCTCACCATTGACAAGAAAGAGTGGCTCATCAGAGAGATTGCCACTGCCCCCTATCCCGGCAGAGAGGCGAGCGCGAAAATCACATATGCTCAGTTCGATGGTTTCCAGATGCCGGTCAAAATAGAAGTGACCCTGAACGTAGGGAAAGTTGATGGCCAGGGAAAAGAATTCGGTCCGGAGCATAGGCGCCTGAGCGAGATGAATGGGAAGGTCGAGATCTATTACTCCAATTACAAGATAAATTCCGGGTTGAGCGACAAAATTTTCGAAAAGAGGGGAGAAGACTAAAGAAGAATCCCGCGATTCCGGTCGCAGCGTTGCGTTTCAAGTTCTCCTGCTGTACATTCTGTCGTCAAGGAATCATCAAAACTAAAAGTCAGGAGGCGATCATGAAGAACAGGATCGTTCTTTATGCGATTATTCTGGGAGGTGTCAGTCTCTTGATCGGCATCATCGGCAGGCTCACGGGAATTCATCTCTACGTCGCAAACTCGACATGGCATGCTTTCACCCAGACATGTTTCTTGTTCGCAATTGCGTGGGGAATTGGCAAGGGAGCTTTCACTCAGAAAGGTGCCGAATAGAAGACGAGTTGACTGTCTGAAAAAACTCCGTGCCGCTGTGTCTCGTGGTGAAACTCGTCCAAAAAACGGACACAACATACGAGGCACTGAGATAGAGGGAAGAGGATAACCGCAACTCGCTTTGGAGGCGAGCCGCAGTCAGTTCCAGTTTCTTCGCCATTCATTATTTCGTTTTGTCTGAACACAGCCTTCTTGATAAACTTTCCCACCTCAAGTATATTCTAAACACACGAGAATCAAATGAGCAAAGGCGCTTCAGTTACGCCGCTGATGGTTCAATATAGAAGAGTCAAAGACCGCTATCCTGATGCTATAGTACTTTTCAGGATGGGTGATTTCTATGAGACTTTCGAAGAGGATGCGAAGATCGCAAGTTCAGTCCTCTCCCTGACACTGACCAAACGTTCGAACGGCGCGGCTGCCGACGTACCGCTGGCGGGATTTCCGCATCACGCGATAAATCAATATCTGCCCAAGCTGGTCAAGGCGGGATACAGGGTGGCGGTGTGCGAACAACTGGAAGACCCTAAGCTGGCAAAGGGGATTGTCAAACGCGACATCGTCGAAGTCGTAACGCCCGGCGTGAATTTCTCCAACGACTCAGCCAGGACAAACAACTATTTCGCTTCTCTCATTACAGATGGTCAACAGTTCGGGCTTGCGTTCTGCGATGCAACGACCGGCGAGTTTAGTTTCGCACAAGCGGACGTGTCCGAGTTGGATACTTACCTCACGCGGGTGGAGCCGCTTGAAGTCGTCCTGCCCCGCGGTATGACAGATGAACTCGAATCTGTGGTCAGGAACTCCTTGAAGAGAGTGGTTGTCACAAAACGCGATGACTACATCTTCAATCTTGACTACGCCTATGATAAGCTCGTCCACCATTTCAACGTCCAGAATCTCAAGGGATATGGATTGGAGTCCAGCCAGCTTGCCATCGGGGCGGCCGGAGCAGCTCTCGACTATCTGGCTGAGACTCAGAATGGCAATCTCTCACATGTGATTTCTATTTCCGAATACAACTTGTCAGAATTCCTGGAAATCAACAGAACAAGTCGAAAGCATCTTGAATTGGTCGATTCTTCATCTGAAGGGGGATCGACACTCCTTAGCACTCTGGATCTCACGGAGACGGCCATGGGGGCCAGGCTTCTCAGGCGCGCGCTTCTCCAACCGTCGAAAAATATCGAAGAAATAAACGCCAGACTAGACTCCGTTGAAGAATTGGTCAATAACCCGGAAGTGATGGGAGAGTTGAGTGCGGTTCTTTCAGACTTCGGAGATCTGGAAAGACTGGTGGCAAAGGTATCCACAAAGCGAGCCAGCCCGCGTGACATTGGCTCGCTTCGGGATATGCTTCAGAGACTTCCGCAGATCAAGACTCAAATTGCCAAACTGAGTTCCGGCCTTTGGGGTGATCTCGGTTCCAGGATAAATGAAGAAGTGCCGCTTCTCAGGAGGCTCGTGGAGTCTCTTTCTGAGGATCCCCCGGCACAGGCCTCGGACGGCGGCATCTTAAGGAAAGGCTACAACCGGGAGCTGGATGAGCTCCGCGAGCTGGCATTCAATGCAAAGGACTGGATCGCGCGGATGCAGGTGACTGAACGGCAACGCACGGGAATCTCCTCTCTCAAAGTCGATTATAATTCCGTATTTGGGTACTACATCGAGGTCACTAAATCAAATCTGTCTCGCGTGCCTGGCAATTACATCAGGAAGCAGACGCTTGTGAATGCAGAGCGCTTCGTGACTCAGGAACTGAAGGAGTATGAGGAGAAGGTCCTGCATGCCGAAGACAAGATTCAGAGACTCGAGATACAGTTGTTCGAGGAGATCCGCGACGAGGTCGCATCTCGCGCTTCGTCGTTGCTGACCACTTCGAAGGCCATCTCTCTTACCGACGTCCTTCTATCGTTTGCAAGATCTGCCAGGGAAAACAACTACGTAAGACCATCTGTCGATGAATCGATGGACATGGATATCGAATCGGGAAGACATCCGGTTGTGGAAAAGGTGCTTCCAAGTGGCGAGAGCTTCGTACCGAACGACATCGTGCTCCATGAAGGGAAGGAGCAGGTTGCCCTGATCACCGGTCCCAACATGGCTGGCAAGAGTGTCTACATCCGTCAGGTAGCGCTGATCGTTCTCATGGCGCAGGCAGGATCGTTTGTGCCGGCGAAGCGCGCCCGAATCGGAGTAGTGGACAAAATTTTTACAAGAGTAGGTGCTTCGGACAATATCAGCGCAGGCGAAAGCACTTTCATGATTGAGATGCAGGAAGCGGCGAACATTCTGAACAATGCTACGCCGAGAAGCCTTGTACTTCTCGACGAGATCGGAAGGGGAACAAGCACCTTCGACGGCGTGTCAATCGCGTGGTCGATTGTTGAGTATCTGCATCAGAACCCGTCGCGGAAGGCGAGGACTCTGTTTGCCACTCACTACCATGAATTGAACGAACTTGCCGAGATGTATCCTCGCGTCAAGAATTTTAAAGCGGACGTGCGTGAATACGGTGGGAAAGTTATTTTCCTGCACAAGATTGCCGAGGGGAGTGCGGACCACAGCTATGGAATTCATGTCGCCGAGATGGCGGGACTTCCGAAGGCGGTGACATCAAGGGCGAAAGAGATCCTGAAGAACCTCGAGTCCTTCGAGTTGTCGGCCACGGAGTCCGCACAGCTGAGCCAAGTCCAGGCAAAAATGCCAAAAGCGCGCAGAGTCTTACCAAAGAACAGGGAGGGGGATCTGCAGATAGAAATGTTCCAGCTTGGCGATGAGGAACTCAGGAAGAAAATCGAAGGCGTTGACCTCGACAATTTGACACCCGTTGAGGCGCTGAACAAGATCGCGGAGTTCAAAAAAATCCTGGAGAAGGAGTGACAGATGGAGCCTGCGGGGAAAGTTGTTGCGGTTCACGGCACGACCATCATGGGAGAGACGGCGGCGTCCGAAGACTTCAGCGTGGGTTCTTACATATCGGTTGCTGCACGAGGGAGCAAGATACTCGGCGTGATCACGTCTCTCGAGCTCACGCCCGGTGGCAGCGTAAGATTCAAGGCAACATTGTTCGGAAAATTCAAGGCGGGAAGATTCGAGCGGGGAACTGAAGAGCTTCCGCGCCCGGGTGCTGCAGTCGAGATTAGTTCTGAAGGGGAGCTTGATCTGATCTTCAATACGCACAGGCGATTCGATTTCTCTCTCGGTGAAGTTGCGCTGCTCAATGGCAAAAGGAACTACATCGATCCGGACAAATTCTTCAGCCGACACATCGCAGTGGTCGGGGCCACCGGATCGGGGAAGTCTTGTGCAGTCGCCTCCATCCTTCAAAAGGTGGCAAGACTGCCCGGTGCCAGGATAATACTGCTTGACCTTCACGATGAGTATGGAGAAGCGTTCGGAGATTTGGCAGAATGCGTGAACATAGGGAAGTTTGAGCTTCCTTACTGGACGATGAATTTCGATGAGCTTGTCGAGACATTCATCGACCCTGACGATCCGACGGCGCGTAGCGAGACTGTCGCGATGGCCGAGATTATTCTGAACAGCAAGAGAGCGAAGAATCTTGCGTACAAAGATTCAATTACGGTGGACTCGCCTGTATACTTTGACCTGAGCGATATCAAGGTGAAAATGCAGGCACTGGATACGGAGAGGCTTCCGAACGGCAAGGAGGGGCCATTCTACGGCGATTTCACTCGGTTTCTTTTCAAATTTGATTCGAAGATCAACGACAAAAGGTTCGACTTCCTTTTCAGGCCCGCGAAGTTCAGGACAACGGAAACTTTCTCTCAGTTTCTCGAGCTACTCTTCGGTTTGAAATCAGGGAAGTCGATCGTCGTATTGAACCTCAGCAACGTTCCGCCCGAAGTCACAAATGCCCTTGCCTCCTTGCTCGCAAGGCTGGTGTTTGACTTCAATATGTGGAACCCTCATCGCGCAAATCTTCCGATACTTCTCGTGCTAGAGGAATCACACAATTATCTGAACATGAGAAGCTCCTCCCAGACTGCTCGTCGGACAATAGAGCGCGTTGTCAAGGAGGGAAGGAAATACGGCGTCAGTTGCATGGTGGTAAGTCAGAGGCCCACAGATGTGTCCGAGTCGATCCTGTCGCAGTGCAGCAACTTTGTTGTAATGCGGCTCTCTAATCCTGACGACCAGGCTTACGTCGGGAAACTGGTCCCTGAGTCGATGGCTGATCTGCTTGATGTCATACCGGCTTTGAAACAAGGAGAGGGGCTTCTCCTTGGAGATGCTTGCATATTGCCTCTTCGCACACAGATAAATCCGCCAGACCCCTTTCCGAGGAGCAAAGACGTCGACTTCTTCACTAAGTGGAGCATATTGCCGCCGGCCGTCGATCTGGAAAGTGTTGTAGAAAGATGGAGAAAGATAAACTACTAGATGAATCAGAGACAACTATTTCACGCGATTGAACAGATCGCATCAAAGGACTACAAGACAGACGAGGAACTACTTCACAGCGTGGTTCAGGAGATAGCAAGTTCCGACCAGATAAGAATAAAGGGTGGAAGGATCTGGAAACTTGTTCCGCGCAGGAATGCTTACGTACTCGTGAGACAGATCGGGAAAGTGAAATCGCTGGCAGAAAATTTCACCATCAAGGTGTCTGAGTACCCTGACTTCGTGAGGATCGGGAACGACAAGACTCTGCTCAGCCCCGAACGAAATGCTGACTTGCGGAAGGAAGGGATTGACAAATATTCAGCGACCGGTGTGGGAGACAAGATCAAAGTGAAGGGGGTACCGCTTTATCAGTATATCCTGGCCTTCAACACCGATAGCGAGAGTCAGGAACTGTTCGATACGCTCAACGTCATCGGGAGCGCAGTAACGGCTGTCCTGAGAGGTCGTCATGCGCTAGCGCGCACGAAGCAGCTCGAGCAGGACATGGATCAGGCGCGGGAGATACAGCGCAGCATTCTCCCCGAACACGAGCAGAAATATGGCGCCTTTCAGATGTTCGGAGTCTCGCTTCCTGAGCGGGTTGTGGGGGGAGATTTCTTCGACTATCTTCCTACAGGTGAAGAGGGAGAGCGACTGGGCGTTGCCATCGGGGATGCAGCGAGCAAGGGCCTGAGTGCTGCTGTCGAGGCTCTTTACGTGTCGGGCGCACTGAAGATGGGAGTTGAACTTCAGACGAATATGGCGTCCCTTGTCAAGAAGATCAACAATCTTGTCAACTGGACCTTCTCGGACTCTCGTTTCGTCACGTTGTTCTACGGCGAATTCACCGACGGTAAAAGTGGTCTCTTCCTGTATGTCAATGCCGGGCATAACCTCCCGATCTTCTACAAGAAAGCGAGCGGGGAACTATCCCAGCTTTCCACCACAGGGCCGGCGTTGGGAATTGCACCCAATGCACGTTACCGAATCGGGAACGTCAATTTCGACAAGGACGATATCCTCCTCCTGTACACCGACGGCGTTTCGGAAGCCACGGACAGTAATTTCAGTCTCTACGGCGAAGAGAAACTGAAAGCGAAATTGTCTGAACTTGCTTCCTATGACCCCAAAAAGATTTGTTATGAAATAATGGAATCCGTCCAGAGGTTCTCCGCATCATCTGCCTACACGGACGATAAGACGATAGTAGTCATCAAGAGAGTCGCATAGGAATAGGAGTACGGATGTCTCAGGAGGCAATTCAGATTGAAGATAGATTTGCGGGTGACCTGGCGAGGCGACCAAAAGTTAAGCTCGTGAAGGCGTTCCCGAATGCGTTCAGGAATGTCATTGCAGCCGCGCGAACCTGCTACTCATCGAAAGGAATCGTTGAAGACGAGACGATTGATCTCGTGAAATACACAGAGCTGGCCAGAAGCATCTACGAGGCCGGTCACCACACCACGTTCCAGCATGCCAGCTTCCAGTTCCAGCTTTCGAATGTGTCGCGCCAATTCCTTTGGTCGTTCCTGCATTCACACCCGTTCTACAATTCTGAGCAGGTTAGCCAGAGGTATGTGGAGGTTAAGGATGAAAACTATTTCATACCGCCATTACACGGGGAAGCTTTAGAAATATACACGCGCGCCGTCGCCGTTCAATTGCAGGCCTATAGAAAACTCGTCGAGCTGCTTCAGAAGCACGCGGCTGAAGAGTATTACAACAGATTTCCTGGCCGCCGGAACGACAAGCGATTTGTCGGCGAAATCAAAAAGAAAGCGCAGGAAATTGCACGATATGTGTTGCCGGTAGCCACCTTCTCATATCTCTATCACACAATAAGTGGGCTCACTCTTCTCCGGTATGCCAAGATGCGGAAATCGGGGGACGCCAGCTACGAACAACAACTGGTCGTTGACATCATGGTCGACGAGCTGTTGAAGTTCGATCCCAATTACAGGATCGTCATTGATGAGCCACTTGACGAGATTGCGTTCCCGGAGAACCGAATTCAGCATAGCGTGAGCAGTTCTTCTTTCGCAGAAGAGTTTGACAGAGACATGGCTGGACACACATCCAAGCTCGTCGATTACAAGATAAATTCAGAGAAGATGGTGGCTGAATCCGTCAGGGAAGTCCTCGGCTTGACGTCGTCCGAGCTCTCGGACGGCGAGGCAATCGAGCTTGCGATCAATCCCGCGAAAAACAGGATCCTCGGCAATTCTCTGGTGCTGACAACGCACGACAAAATTTCAAGAGCTCTCTATCATGCCTCGTACACATTCAAGAAAAAGCTGAGCCACACCGCAGATTCGCAGGACCAACGTCATCGGATGACTCCGGCTTCGCGTCCGGTCATAACTGAACAAATGTCCGGCGACCCCGACTACATTGTTCCGAAGTTGATAAGTATGGACGCCGAAGCCGGGAAGATCTACGATGATACCATGCAATCCGCTTGGGAATCGATAAACAGACTCCTCCACTTGAATGTCGGGAAAGAGTTCGCAGCGTACCTGCTTCCAAACGCTTTTCCGATTAGATTTACTGAATCGGCCGATTTGCTTAACCTTCATCACAAGATCGAGATGCGTCTCTGCTACAACGCTCAGGAAGAGATCTGGCAGGCATCACTCGATGAAGTGGAACAGATAAAGGAGGTGCATCCTCGCCTCGGCAAGTTCCTTCTCCCTCCATGCACGATTCGCCTTCTCGCTGGGACAAGGCCATATTGCCCTGAAGGAAAGCGGTATTGCGGTGTGCCGGTCTGGAAGCTGGATACGTCTGAATATGCCAGGACAATCTGACCTGACATGCTGAAGTCTGTCTATCTCATAGCGGTCTTCATTGTCATGTTTATCGCCACTTCCTATACGTACTACCACCACAGGCGCGGCGGGTACATGGTCCTTGTCGGATGGAGGTACATACCGGTTGGCCTGATGCTTGTGACCGGCGGAATGGCTCTGGAGGCGTTGGGATCGCTGGTAGTGATTCCGAGTCCGTGGTCTTTGGCTTATCAAATCGTTCAGGACTTCGGTCTTTATCTCCCGGGAATTTCGGTTGTGGGATATGGCCTCATCCGCGCCATCCCGGCACTGGATGAGTATGTCGCAACGCTGGCGGACAAGAAAGTAATTGAGCAAAGTAAGATGTTCACGAAGCACCTGCTCAAGCTTCAGGAAAACAGCATGGCGCTGGCGTCCCCGGCCAGCGTGCAAGATGTTCTCCAGCGAATAGTGTCCAACGCTCAGGAGGTGACTGGAGCTTATTTCTCGGCACTGCTTCTCTTCAATCGGGCGACGGGAAAACTCGATTCAAGTTACTATTCCGGGAACGGCAGCGACGCACTTGGGCGCCTCGTCTCCCTCTATGGCATTGATCTGAGCGATATAGAACTCCCTTCCGAGAAGTATGAGTTCCTCAGAAAGGTGGCCGGGGATCAGAGACCGTTTGTAGGAACCGATGTCAAGGAGTTCCTGGAATTTTATCTGGGCGGGAAAGATGTGCCGGAACTCGCCGACTTTCGGGATGTAAGACGGTACGTGCTCGTTCCGCTTCACGTCGACGGCATCCCCGATGGTTTGCTTTGTTACCAGTTTACTTCGGATGACTACTCGAGTATCCTGCTTGAGCTGTTTGCGCATCAATGTTCTCTTGCACTCAGGAACGCGAGGTTGTTCGACGAAATGGGACAGAAGAATGTGGCTCTGGAAGTCGAGAGGAGGAAAGCTGAGAACGCAAATCGATCCAAGACTGAATTCCTCGCGAATGTTAGCCATGAATTCCGAACACCTCTGAATGCGATCATCGGATTCAGCGAGGTACTTCACGCCGATCTGGACAATATGCCACCTGATACGGCTAGACAGTTTGCCCAAAACATCAGCAAGAGCGGAAGACATCTGCTCGAACTGGTGAATGATCTTATGGATCTCTCGCGACTTGAGATAGGAAGACTGAAGCTTGAGAAGTCACACTTCATTCTCGAAGAGGAGCTTTCGCAGGCAGTGAGGATTGTGGAACCGATGGCTTCGGAGAAGCAGATACAATTCATCACTTCGATTGATGAGACGATAGGCGATATTTTCGCCGACCCGCAAAAACTGCGGCAGATCATCATAAACCTGCTCTCAAATGCCGTGAAGTTCAGTCATCCGCAAGGGAAGATAATCCTGAAAGCCTGGCGACGTGAGGGATCGGTTCATTTTTGCATCGAAGATTTCGGCATGGGGATCAGAAGCGAGGATATCGACAGGTTATTCAAGCCTTTTGAGCAGCTGACCCCAAACCCGTATGCGAAGGAATACCATGGCGTTGGATTGGGGCTGGCCCTGACTCGGCGTCTTGTCGAGCTGCACGCCGGACGGGTGTGGGCCGAGAGCGAATCGGGAAAAGGCTCCAGGTTCTTCTTTACGTTGCCGCAATAATGGATTCGAAAAAGTACACGATCAGGAAAAGTGCCGTCGGCGAAGCTGAGCGTCGGGTATTCAAGATCGACTACGAGCACGATCTCAATCCGGACCAGCTAGAAGTCGTCCGAACAGTTGACTGCCCGGTCCTCGTGGTTGCCGGTGCGGGGACAGGCAAGACGAAGACGTTGATCTATCGTGTGGCTTATCTTGTCGAACTCGGCGGGAACCCGCAGTCCATCCTTCTCATGACTTTCACAAGAAAAGCGGCAAATGAAATGCTCAAAAGAGCGGGGGGTCTCCTGAAGTCGACTTCGACGGAACAGGTGGCTGGCGGAACGTTCCATTCCTTTGCCAATATGACACTGCGTAGATATGCGAAAGTGCTCGGCTACGGTGAGCAATTCACCATCTTAGACGATTCCGACGCGGCGGATGTCGTGAACCTTCTCCGAACGAGGCTAAGACCTGAGAAGAAAGCACAGCGATTTCCAAAGAAGGAAACGCTTGTTGACATTTACAGTAAATCCGAAAATACCTTAACCGGATTGGAGGAGATAGTCTTCAAGGAGTACCCGCGCTTCATCGAACAGATGGAAGATATTCTGAAGCTGAAAAAGCAATTTGATGATTATAAGCGCAAGTACAATCTCATGGACTATGACGACCTGCTGAAAAATCTGAGAGAACTGCTCGGCCAGAATGAATCAGTAAGGAAGGCGATTGCTGGCAAGTTCAGCTTCATAATGGTTGATGAGTTCCAGGACACGAACAAGGTGCAGGGTGAGATCGTGAGACTTCTCGGGATGGACAAACAGAATGTGATGGTGGTGGGTGACGATGCACAAAGCATATATTCTTTCCGCGGTGCAAACTTCAGAAATATTTTCGACTTCCCGAACTACTTCCCGAACTGCAAAGTCATCAAGCTTACTGAGAATTACAGATCGACCCAGGGCATACTGAATTTCACGAACAAGGTAATCGATGCTGCCAAAGAAAAGTACGACAAGGAACTCTATTCCAGGAAGAAAGCAGGCGGGATGCCCGTCGTAGTTGGCACTGAGACCGAGAATGTACAGTCGAAGTTCGTTGTCCAGAGAATCCTCGAGCTTCGCGAGGCTGGCATCACTCTGAATGATATCGCCGTGCTCTTTCGCTCGTCATATTTGTCGTTCGATCTGGAAATTGAGCTGACACGAGCCAACATACCGTATGTGAAGTTTGGAGGCATGAAGCTTGTCGAAGCAGCACACATCAAGGATATCATCGCGTTTCTCAGAGTAATAGAGAATCCGCAGGATGCTGTCGGCTGGCATCGCATTCTCCTTCTCCATCCAGGCATTGGCCCGCGCATCGCGGAAAAAGTGATCGATCGGCTCACTGGCGATGCCGGCGGAGATAAGCGGACGGACGAAGCGCCGGAGCTTAAGGTGCCCTCAAGCGCAGATGAACTGGTAGACTTCATCTCCGAGGAAGGCAGGCGGAACACGCAGCCAGTTGGCAAAGTTGAATCCGTCCTTCGTTACTATAAGCCTTTGATGCAGAGCAAGTACGACGACTATCCGAAGCGCGAAAAGGACCTGGATATGTTTGCATCGATTGCCGAGCGTTATAAGTCACTGCAGAGTTTTCTGGCGGACCTCGCGCTGGAGCCTCCGACTGAGAGTGTCGTCGATCTGGGAGAGAAGGATAAGAAAGAGGAACAAATTACGATCTCCACCATCCATTCGGCAAAGGGACTCGAGTGGAACACCGTATTCGTAATCTGGGCGCTCGATGGAAAATTCCCGTCGATGTATGCTACAGACGATGATGATGCGATTGAAGAAGAGAGGAGGCTGATGTACGTAGCCTGCACTCGAGCAAAGGACAACTTGTATGTGACATACCCGATGAACATTTACGGCAGGGAAAGCGGAAGGATATTTACGAAGCCGAGCAGGTTTATCGAGGTGGTCCCATCGGATTTCTACGAGAAATGGAGCCTCGACTTCGAATAAGAAAAACCTCGACCTGTACCGGAACTGAAAAGAAAAGCCTGCTCCTCTGAAGGAGCAGGCTTTTTCGTGAGCAGATATTCTGTTTTGCCTCTTACTTCATCAGCATCATTTTCCTAGTTGAAACGAAATTCCGTCCGTCTGTCCCGGCTGCGACAATCCTGTAGAAGTATACGCCGCTCGCGTAAGCTTCCATGTTCAGGTCCTCGCTGTAGCTTCCCGGTGCCTGCATTCCGTATTTCCGTTCGAGAACCCTTTCTCCAAGCACGTTGTAAACTTCGAGAGTCACGTTGCTGTTCACGGGAAGCTGGTACACGATCATGGTGGACGGATTGAAGGGGTTGGGGAAATTCTGGGAAAGAGCGAAGGTCTTCGGGATAGGGGACGAAGCCAGCCTCACGTCGGTCAGCATCGAGGCCGTAAGAATGGAAAGGCTGTTCGATGTAGCGGTCGTGTCCCATCCGTTTGTCACATATCCTGTCAACACGTACGAACTGGCAGGTTGGACATTCCCGACGGAGAATGTCGCTGCGCTGTCGGTGCTGGTGAACGTGGTGTCTACACCGGGGCCAAAGAAATGAAGGATATATGTCACGGGATTTCCACTGGGGTCGGTGGATTGTTTCCACGAGACGGTTATCTTTTGATAGAAATGTGCGACGCTGTCGGAGGGTGCCGCATTGAACGTGAAAGTCGTAGGGTTATCTGTTGTATCGCTCCTGTTAGACGATTCGCCGTACAAGACTCCGCGTCCTTCGGTTGAAACATAGCACCTGCCATAGACTCTCGGATCTCCGATGAGCTGATGCAGATAACCGAACTGGTGGTTGTCGTCGTTGATCCTCATCCACGTGGCACCCGAATCGTCGGACCGGAATATCCCGAGAGTTCCGTTGACGATTCCCCACAAGTAGATTGCCGGATAGGATGCCCCGGCTGCCAGCTTGCCAAATCCAAGCAAGTATGCCGAACTTGCGCTGGTCACTCTGGTTGCGGAAGCGCCCGAGTTGACAGAGTGGTACAATCCGCCACCACCACAGCAGAACCACAAATCACCTTCCCGGCCAGGCACGGCGGTGACATTCCCGTCCTGTGATTGGTAGCTCGGGACTGAAGGAATATTTTTCACTCCCATGCTGAAAGTTTTCCCTCCGTCGGCGGAGACCCAGAACTGACCATAGTACGTGCCGTTGAAAATGTAGAACTTGTTTGGGTTAACGGGGTCAGCTACCGGCGGCAAGGCGGGAGCCCCACCGCTGCATGCTGTCCACGTGGTTCCGTTGTCTGTGGAATAGTAAGGTGTGGTCACTCCGGCCGGTGACCACACGATTGTGCGTCCATCGGCTGAGACTGCGATTGACCAGGTCCCGCCACCAGTAGCGCCACTTGGATATCCGGCTGCTCCTCGGTTACCTCTGAAATCACGCCATGTGGTTCCACCATCGATTGAATATGCTCCGTACGGCGCGGCGTTGTACGCCTTCACAATCTTCGACGGGACTTTGCCCGCAAAAGCTATCGAGAGCGTCGTGCCCTTGGGCGGATTGTATCTTCCCTGAGAGGGGGAGACATTGAGATTGTCGTTCCTGAATCCATCATAGTCGCCCATTGCTGACATGACATTCGTAAAAGGCGGACTGATCAACTGCATGGGGACAGTCTCTTCGAGATTCTGATCCTTGAAGTACCAGGTGGGTGTTGAAGCGTAAAGGTTATCACAAGCCCAGATACCGAAGCCGGTTCCGAACATTGCTTTGCTGGAATCGAACGGATCCATCGCGACGCACGCGAGCCAGTGAGGATTCACAGTCGATGTGTAAGGTGCATGGCTGTGGTCGAGCGTTGCACCGACGAGACGACCCCGCCACGTCGAGCCGCCGTCGGTTGTCAGGTAGACTTCATCCATTGGTGACCAGCGGTCGAGTGTGCTGACGACCATGATTTTCGGGTTCTTCGGATAGACAGATATTCCGCTGAAACCGTAGGAGCCAGTTGATGGTGAGATGTTTGTCCAGGTTCCGCTCGAAATATTGTATCTCCATACTGAGCCGGCAGTTGCGCTGTTCGGACCCTGATAGTTGGCAAATGTCATATAGAGAAGCGAGTCTGTGATGACCCCCCTTATTGCCATTACACCTGTCGGCTGGCCCGATACAGCGGCCCACGTGTTGCCACCGTCGGTACTCTCGTATAGACTCTGTCCGGCGGTATTTGTTGCTGCCACGAATATCCGCTGGGTAGGCGTCCCGGGTGTACCGCTTGTTGGATCAAACAATACGAAGTTGACACTGTTGGCGGTGAACGAAGAGACCTTGGACCACGATGCACCGAAATCTGTCGACTTCCACAGTGCGGGTTGTGAAGGAGAGGTCTGTGGTATGGAAGAAGTTCCCATGAAGAGTATCGAGTCTGCGTTCGGATCAACCTGGAGGCGTTCGCCGCAACCTCGACCGTCCTCGTTGCCACCGACTTTGAAAGACAGAGGGATAATATTCCATGTGTTTCCTTTGTCGGTCGACGAGAGGAGGGCACCGTTTCCTGCCCATGACTGTGTGTATTTACCTGTCTCCATGTAAACTCGATTTGTATCGTTCGGGTCTAGGGCAATTGAAAGGATGCCCATGAAGTCCGAGTTGTTCCTCGTCATCATGTCGGTCAGAGGGATCCATTGATTCAAGGAATCGCTCCACCTGTATGCGCCACCAATATCGGTCCTCGCATATACCAGGCCAGGTGTGGTCTGGCTGTAAACGATCCCCGGAACAAACCCACCACCGCCGTCAATGACACTCCGCCAGGTGTATGTATTTGTTTGGGCCTTCACGTCCCTGAAGAAACAAACTGTAGTAACAAGCATCAATAGGAGAATGGCAGACCGGCTTGCATGTAGAACGAATTCTGTACTAAGCTTCATTGATACCCTCCGCTTTTCCGTTGATCAGATGAGTCGCCGACACGTCTTGTCACGAGAATAACTTCGTTGGTTGTCCCTTGAGTCCTCACAGAGCTGTGTGCTCGATTAGAGATCGGAACCGTACGATTTGCAGAAAATCCCGTGCTCTGCCGCGACTGAAATGAAAGCTGCCCTGGAGCACGACAGATGATTTGCAATGTTGTCGCAAACAACTACAGGAAAATCTAAACGAAATGTTGTCGATTGTCAAGCCTGCATTGGTGGGTGCCGCCAGGTGCGTCTCGCCTGGATAGTTCTATTCCGAAGCCGTATCCCTGATATTCGCACAGTTGCCGGAAGAAGAATCGGCGGTCGTGTGGCTAACCGCTTCCAACCACATCGAGTCTCCGCGTGAAGCGTTACATGGATGTCCCGTGCTAGCGGTCGAGAAGTTCAGATGCAAGCAGGCCGGCAACTATTAAGGCACCACCAATCAATCCGATCCAGCCGACAAATTCACCGAACGCAAAGAAGGCGATGACATTCGCGAGCACCGGTTCCATGGAGAAAATTATCGCCGCACGAACCGGCGTGGTGTCACGCTGGTATTTGGTCTGAAGGTAAGTGGCGAAGACCGTAGCAAGCACAGAAGTATACAGAAGCGCCCAGAGAAGGCCCGTGGTGAAGTGGATATGGATTGTCTCCACAAATGGTGCGACTGTAATTGACAGCATGGCAGTTACGCCAAGTTGGAGAAAAGTCAGCTTGGAGACGTCATGTTTCTTCGAGTAGACATCCAGGTACACGATATAGATGGCGTATGAGATCGCGCAGAAGAGTGTGAGTATATCCCCGATGTTAAATCCTTGGCCACCCGGGGAAGTCAGAAGGTAGAGTCCGACCGCGACAAGTGCGACTCCGATCAGGTTTCCTCTTGTGGGCATGCGCCTTTCAATAACTGCCTGGGCCAAAGGCGTGAACGCGACAAGCAGCCCCGTAATGAACGCGGATTTGGACGCGGTCGTGTATTTGAGTCCAACGGTCTGAAAAGCAAATCCGATCATCAAAAGGGACCCAAGGAACAGCCCCCCCATCAATGTTGACATATCTATCGAAAAGTAGTTCTTGCGGTAAATCAAAGGGAAGATCAGCGCCGCCGCGCCGAATCTCACGGCGACAAACACAAGCGGAGAGGCATCAGTGAGCGCAAACTTGACCACCGCAAATGTACCCCCCCAGATCACGGTAATAGAGAGGAGTACTAATTCGGCCTTACGGGAGCGGGACATGCTTCGTGATAAGTTGAATTAGCTCCTGCTTATATATTATAGCCACCAATGTTATTACGAACAGGATAGAATTGAGGACCATCGGCCGGTCGGTCAGCAGAGCCTCTGTTGGATTTTCGCCCAAGCCCATTCTGTGCACGAGATAGAGGTATCTGAAGATTCCGTAAGTCACAAATACGGTCGTGAAAATCAGGGACTCCGTGTGGAAGGCATGGACGGTCCTCTCCGACACCGTGTACAATGCGTAAGCTATGATTACGCTTGCTGCCGACACCGACAGTATTTGGTCGATCAAAGTCAGATCATAGTCGAAGAGAACCTTTCTCGACGTCTCATCGGTGCTCTTGCTGACCTGTACGAATTCACCTCTTCGCTTGGCAACCCCAAGGAACACGGACACAAACAGTGTCGTCATTATCAGCCAGCTGGAGACTTTCACGTCGATCGCGTAGCCCCCTGCAAGAATTCTGAGAATGAACCCAATGGCAATTACGAATAGATCGATGAGCACGATACGCTTCAGCCTGAAGGAGTAGAAGAGGTTCATGGCAGCATATCCCAGTATCGCAAACCAGACCACAACCCGAGCGTTTCCAACGACCAGCACAACGAGTGAAGCAACCAGCAGGAGAAGCGATAATGCCCACCCTTCAGCAACGCTGACAGCACCTGAAGCGATCGGTCTTTCGCGTTTCACCGGATGCATCCTGTCGGAGTCTCTGTCAGCGATGTCGTTCACGACGTAGATCGCCGATGCTGCGAAACAAAAAGCAACAAAAGTCAGCATCGCCTCCGACAAAAGGGATAAGTCAAAAAGATTCTTGGAGAAAATCAGCGGAACGAAGACAAAAACATTCTTGACCCATTGGTGAGATCTCATCAATCTTAGGTAATTAGAGAGTCTGCTCATTCAAACCACATAAATGAATTGATGGAGTCAATTTAGTGAAAGCCTCTATTGTGAAACAAATAAATTCTGCCGCTATCCTTCTGCGGGGGTGTGGCAGTCTATGGGAGTATTTGCAGCAGCATCCGCATTCACTTGATTGATTGCGCGAGCGTGATCAGAGACTCCTTGTCACGTCCACAGGCCTGTGAGGCAAGAGTTGTTAATTCGGGCATCAAGAAATATATTATGCCATGTTTTACGAGTTCCTTCTGATGTTCGTCATTGCCATCTTCGCCGGTTTCTTCGGCGCGTTGGTTGGAATTGGTGGTGGAGTGATTATTGTGCCCGCTCTTTCTCTTCTCTTTCATCTCCCGATTCATATGGCTATTGCCGCGAGCATCGTCTCCGTAATAGCAACGTCCATTGCTGGTGCGCTTTCATATGTAGACCAGCAAATCACTAATGTCCGTCTAGGAATGTTTCTGGAAATCTCGACCACCGCCGGCGCACTTGTCGGAGCACTCGTCGGAGTGCTTCTCAACGGTTATGTGCTCAGCTTGATATTCGGTACCCTGATCTTTTACATGGCGATAGTGTCCTTTCGTACCAGGGGCAGAGAAGATCACATGATCGAGTCGGGAGACTATGGGGCCACTGAATACACCGGAATATCACGCGCGCTCATGCTTGAGGGGACGTATCATGACGAGGCACTGAAGAAAGATGTCAGCTATCGCGCGGCCAAACCGATAGAGGGAAGCCTCGTTGCTTCGCTTGCCGGCGTCGGTTCCGGTCTCCTGGGCATCGGCGGCGGTGTCATCAAGGTCGCTGCGATGAATTCAATGATGAAAATACCGATGAAGGCTTCCGTCGCAACGAGCAAGTTCATGATAGGCGTCACCGCTGCCACTAGTGCGGTCGTATATTTTATCGCGGGAGGAATAGATGTTTACATCGTCGCTCCAGTCGCGCTTGGAACAATGTTGGGTGCTACTGCAGGCAGCATGGTGATGAACAAACTCCACAGTAAGGTCATTAAAACAGTATTCTTTCTTTTGATGATCTATCTGGGATACCAGATGATGGGAAAAGGAATTCTCATGGGCTTCGGCATCAAGTTACCAGGATTGATGTGATCACCATGGACGAAAAGCATCTGAAAGTCGAGACTCAATTCATAAACAAGGTCGTGGCCATAATATTGGCCACAGGAATGTACTTGACAATTGGCTTGTATCTCATTGGTCTTGTGCTTTTGTTTGCGAAAGGGCGTCCGATCCCGAGTTTGTCCGGCCAGTACTTCCACTCCTTTGGGGATTTCTTCTCGAGCATATTCTCGCTTCATCCGCGCGCGTTCTTGTACCTCGGGACCATTACGCTGATTCTGACACCGGTGAGCCGAGTCTTGATTTCGATAATTGCGTTCTGGAAGGAGAAGGACTTCAAGTATGTCGGCATAACCGCGATAGTATTCCTGGTGATTGTGATGAGTGTGGTCGCCGGAAGCGTGTTTAGGTTGAATATAGGCTGAATACTGCCGTACAAATCAGGGGAAATATCCATGACCGGAAGCCAGGCAGGGAGACTTGTTATCTAAATTGATTTTGACTGGCGGAAGTTGTAAAATGTTGAGTAATTAAGACTTACGCTGATGAAAGAATCTACTAAGGTATTCCTTTGGGTAATCGGTATGATAGTGGCGGCTAGCGCCGTCATCGCCATCCTGGTTATTAGCACCGGTCCGCGAGAGGGTGAATACGACCTGACCGGAAGCGGTGCGAAGGTAGCCGTCGTGAGCCTTACTGGAACTATAATATCCTCTAGGTCAATCGTCTCGACTCTCCAGACCCTTGCGGACAACAGTAGCGTGAAAGCTATCGTGCTCAGAGTGGACTCGCCTGGAGGAGGCGTTGCCGCGAGCCAGGAGATCTTCGAGGAAGTCAAGTCGATCAGAGACTCCGTCAAACCGATAGTTGTGTCGATGGGCTCGATGGCAGCGAGTGGGGGATACTACGTAAGTTGCGGTGCTACCAGAATTGTCGCGAATCCCGGTACAATCACGGGAAGCATAGGAGTGATTGCGATGTTTCCTAACTATGCGAAGCTGATGGACAAGTTAGGACTCGAGATGGATGTAATAAAGAGCGGCAAGTACAAGGACTCCGGGTCTCCATTCAGGAAGATGACGGAGGCGGACAAGAAGTACTTCCAGGGTGTCGTGGAAAACAGCTACGGCCAGTTCCTTGATGTGGTTGCAGAAGAACGGAAATTGCCGATTGACAAACTAAAGAAGTTCGCTGATGGAAGAGTGTTCACTGGTGAGCAGGCACTGAAGCTTGGATTGGTAGACACACTCGGCTCATTTGAAGATGCTATATCAATAGCCGCGAAGCTTGGTGGCATCAAAGGGAAACCCGTTGTTGTCGAGGCGAAGGAGCCGCGGAGTCTGGTGGACCTTATCCTGGGAGATCTTCTCCCAAGGTTTCATCTCTTCGAGAAAGACTTCATTGAGCAACCGATCCTACAGTATAGATTTGCGCAATAGAAAGGGGAGATAATGAGCGTTACTAAAGCAGACATTGTTGAAGAGATTGCTACGCAAACCGGCTTGACGAAGATTGAGACACAAGCGGTTGTTGAAGGTTTTCTGGCATCGGTACGAAATGCCCTTGCGGAAGGAAAGGCAATCGAGATAAGGGGGTTCGGCAGTTTCAAGATTCGCAGGAGGAAGGGACGCATGGCACGAAATCCGAAGACCGGCCAGGCATATCCGGTGAAGGAGCAATTCGTGCCGTATTTCAAGGTCTCAAAGGAGTTCAAGGCATTTGTGGACGAGCATCTCGGGAAAGAGGAACCTGGCGAAAAGGGAGGTGTAGAGGAGGCCGCGCAAGGATGACGGCGAGGTTCTGTCCGCATTGCGGTGCGGACTTGTCAGGTGAATTCAAGTTCTGCCCAAACTGCGGCAGGAAACTTCCCGATGTCGATACAACAACTCAGCGCGAAGAGCAAGATAAACCAAAGGACGCCGTCGAGTTTCGCGTGTGTCCTACATGTGGGTTCAGGAATTCCGCCGACGCAAGAGCATGCGAATCGTGCGGGACTTTTCTCGGAGGAGAGGGAAAAGGGATCTCAGACGAGAGAAAGTATCCCACGTCAGCCGCGAGAGTTCAGGACCAGGAAAAAGAAGGCCCTCGAAAACAGATCCCAGCCAGGAAAGAGAAGAAGAAAGAGAGCAGGCAACCTGTTCAGCAAAAGGCATCCTCCGGCAAACGGTTTCATTTGGAAACGTATCAAGTCGCCGCCATCGTGGCCGCACTTTTCCTGGGCGGCATTCTTGTCTACGGTCTCATGAGTTCAAAGCAGACATCTTCTTCCGATAGCGGTAGCGGCACGCCAGCCCAGCAGCAATCCGCGAGCGCTGGACAGCCGAGCCCCGACATACTTCATGAAATTGACAGGCTTAGAGAAGTTGTGAACAAGGAGCCGGACGATCTCGGTTCCATTTTGAGACTCTCGAACATGCTTCAAGACAATGGTTTCTACGATCAGGCCGCTATCTACTATAAGCGATATCTTGATAAGGTCCCCAAGAACGTCGATGCTCGTGTCGACTACGGCGTGACGCTCTTCGAGGCGGGACATACGCAGGAAGCAATCGCACAGTTGAAAGAGGCCTTGAAGATAGACCCGAAACATCAAATAGGACTTTTCAATCTTGGGATTGTATACCTGAACGCCGGAGAATTTGACAAAGCGAACACGGCGTTCAAGGAATGCGTCAAGGTGAATCCCAATAGTGAAATCGGCAAGAAGGCACAACAGACTCTGGAACAACACGCAAACATTACATCTCAGGAGGTGAACTAGAATGCCAAGTGGTAAGAAGAGAAAACGCCACAAAATGGCTACACACAAGAGGAAGAAACGGCTCCGCAAGATGCGGCATAAGAAAAAGATTCGTTAGTCTTCTCTGAATTTGTCCCGCTCCTTCCGTGAATCGGATAGGGGCGGGATATAATATCCCACAATAACAGGAAGTACTCTGATGAACGCAGTTAGGCGGGTGTCATTATTTCTGTTTGCGATTATTACCCTGACGTTGATCTCCCAGGTCGCGTTCGGTTGGGGGTTTTGGGCGCACAGGACGATAAACAAAGCGGCCGTAACTCTTCTCCCTGAGCCGTTAAAGAGTTTCTACGAGGCAAATGTCAACTATGTGAGTGAGCACGCGGTTGACCCGGACATGCGCAGAGGGAAGTGGACGAATGAAGACAACTTCCATTACATGGACATGGATGAATACGGCGCGTACCCAAATTTCAAAGTTCCGCGGTCGTACGAGGAAGCCGTCAAGGAACACGGCGAGGAAAGAGTTATAAAATACGGAATGGTACCATGGCGCGTCGGACTAGACGTGGACAGCCTCAGCGACGCGATGAAGGCGCGCAACATACCGCTTGTGCTCCATCTTTCGGCCGATCTCGGCCACTATGTGGCTGATATGCATGTGCCTTTGCACGCGACCAAAAATTATGACGGGCAATTTACAGGGAACATCGGCGTGCACTATCGCTGGGAGACCGGGATACCCGATCGCTACGGCAAGGATTACAGCTTCAGCGGAATAGACAGCGCCTATTACATTAAAGACCCCGTCAGGCACGCACTCAAGATTCTTACCCACAGCTATTCACTTCTGGACAGAGTGTTCAGGGCCGACAGTCTTGCCAAGGTCGGCATTCCAAAAGAACAGCTCTATAAGATTGAGACAAAGGACGGTCGGAAGGAGTACATTTATTCCGACGAGTACTACAAAAAATTCAATGCGGAACTTGACGGCATGGTGGAATCCCAGATGCGAGAAGCCACAAACGCGGTTGCATCGTATTGGTATACCGCCTGGGTGAACGCCGGCAGACCGGATTTCTGGTAAGAAGGCGATCATGAAAGCAAAACAGTCTCCCAATCGAATTTTGCTCGGCGAAAGAGAAATACCGAAAAGGTGGTACAACGTGGCGTCGGATCTGGAGGAGAAACCACGGCCTCCACTCGACCCGCAGACACATCAGCCGATCTCACCGGACAAGTTGGGTGCAATCTTTCCGCAAAACCTCATAGAGCAGGAAGTCTCCGAGCAGAAATTCATAAAGATACCTGAAGAGCTTCTGAAGGTCTACGCGAAGTGGCGTCCCACTCCAATGGTCAGGGCGCGCGGACTGGAGGAACTTCTCGAAACGCCGGCGCATATCTATTTCAAGAATGAGAGTGTCAGTCCCGCCGGGAGTCACAAGTTGAATACCGCCCTCGCACAGGCGTATTACAATAAAATGGAAGGTGTTAAAAGGCTTGCTACGGAAACTGGCGCTGGTCAATGGGGGAGCGCTCTTGCGATGGCATGCAATTATTTCGAACTTGGCTGTAAGGTCTTCATGGTAAAGTCTTCGTATAACCAGAAGCCTTACCGGCGTGCCATGATGCAGATGTGGGGCGCAGAAGTCTCGGCCAGCCCGAGCGAAGAGACGAAAGCCGGGAAGGAGATGCTGGAAAAGCACCCCGATTCGCCCGGCAGTCTGGGAATGGCCATCAGTGAAGCAGTCGAAGTCGCGGCCAGTGATGCCGACACCAAATATTCTCTCGGCAGTGTTCTTAACCATGTGTTGCTTCACCAGACCATTATTGGCGAAGAAGCTTTGAGACAGATGGATAAGGCAGAAGAATACCCGGACACTTTGATCGGATGCGTCGGCGGAGGGTCAAACTTTGGCGGTTTTGCCTTCCCGTTCATCAGGGAGTTGCTGGAAGACAAGCCCCGTGCGAAGAAGTTGCGAGTAATTGCGGTGGAGCCTTCTGCCTGTCCTACTTTGACGCGAGGTGTTTTTACATACGACTACGGTGACACCGCTGGCCTGACGCCTCTCCTTGCGATGCATTCGCTCGGGCATGAATATGTCCCTCCGGCCATACACGCAGGCGGTCTGAGGTACCATGGTGTCGCCCCGCTGATATCTGCGCTTGTGAACGCAGGGATAATTCACCCCGTCGCTTATTCGCAGAATGAAGTTTTCGATGCTGCGATAAAATTCGCACGAAGCGAAGGAATCATTCCTGCTCCGGAGTCAGCTCATGCCATTCGTGCGGCGATAGATGAAGCGCTCCGTGCCAAGTCCGAAGGGAAAAAGGAAGTAATTGCGTTCAATCTGTCCGGCCACGGCTATTTCGACATGAGCGCCTACGATGATTATATGCAGGGACAGTTGGCCGATAGCACAGTCGACGAAGAAGAACTTCAGAGATACTTGAATCAGCTTAGACACCAATCTTTTCAAGAATAGGAGACTTCTTGTCCTGGAGTTTTCTTCAGAGGTGGTAGGAGATACAAGTTCTAAGCTGTGAATCCGAAACCATGGACTGGGACAGAAGAAACGCATCAGGGAAGATTGAACGCTTGCCGACCTGTCGGAGGGACGTCTTCGGTGCGGCATCCAGTGAAGCTGTTTGAGAAGCAACCTCTTGTCCGTGTCTCCGTGCATACCGCCTGAATTCGTTTTGCTTTCATCAATTTTACCACCGATCCAAAGAGGTACGGAATTTCTCCAGACAACGGCAGCTTCTGTTCGAGTGCATTGTATGTCGGGATCCTGGACGGTGGCATGTGCGGTCAGTGTTCTGTTGGTTTTTTTATCTGTCTCTGTCATTTGTCGTTTTCTTGATTTTTACTGAAGCCGTTGATAACTTGAAAATGAGCCTAAAACAACAGGAGGTGTATCATGGCACACGATAGTGATGGATTGGCAAGCGGGCTGTTCATAGGTTTCATCGCGGGAAGCGTTATCGGTGCGGTGACTGCATTGCTTCTTGCTCCCAAAACGGGGAAGGAACTGCGCAAGGATATCAAAGAGAAATCTGATCAGATCAAAGAAGCTGCCCAGACTCAACTTCGGCAGGCAAGGGCAAAGGCCGAAGAACTTGTCAAAGAAGGAAAGAAGCGGTCGGATGAAATGCTAGGTCAGGCGAGGCATAAGGCGGAAGCTCTGTTATCTGATGCCGAGAAGACACTGAACCAGGCAAAGGGCGAGGGAAGCAAGTTGAAAGCTGCCGTCAAGGCAGGAACAGATGCCTTCAAGGAAGAGCGGTCTAAAAACAGTTAGAAGGAGGGATCGTGGCGACAGTTTTTTTGATAGTGGCCTCGGTTGCTCTCCTTGCAATTGCGGCTGCGAGTGTTTATTCGATGGTTCTGATGAGAGACGCCAAGAAAGTCTTGAACCAGCTGGAGACCTCTGTCAGGGAGCTCTCCGAAAATTCCCGTCCACTTCTTGAGAATTCCGGCGTGATTACATCCAAGGTCCGGGCAATTGCCGAGAGCGTGGATGGAGAAGTAACGAATGTCAAAGGGGCTGTTGACTCAATCGTGGGCGCTGTCGAAGAACTCGTCGACCTCGAACGTAGAGTGAAATCCAGAATTGAGGATCCAATCATGGACACTGCGGGATACGTAGCCGCTCTCTCAAAAGGAATCAGGGCTTTCCTGCGTGTCCTGAAAAGCTAAATTTGGCCGGACAAGGAAAATCTTCTTTGGTTCGGCTTTCCGAATCTTATGATCGGGAAAAGGAGATTAAATGAAGGAATATCTTCCATCCAGTCTGAAGAACGTAGCACTTGTCGGCCACGGAGGCTGCGGTAAGACGACATTCGCTGAAGCTGTCCTTTATGCTGCAGGCGTCACGAGCCGAATGGGCACGGTAGCGGAAGGAAACACTGTCTCAGATTACAACCATGATGAGATCGAAAGAAAGTTCTCAGTGAGCACCTCGCTCCTCCATGCCGACTGGAGGGAGACTAAAGTAAATATCCTGGACCCGCCGGGGTATCCAGACTTCCTTGGAGAAGTAAAGGCGACGCTGCGTGTATCCGACCTTGCGCTGGTCCTGATCAAGTCGGTTGAAGGGATTGAGGTCGGGACAGAGATTGATTGGGGTTTCACGAAGGAATACGGGAGCCCTGTTATCTTCGTAGTTAATAAAGCCGACGTGGAGCACTCCAGTTTCGAAAAGAGGCTTCAGCAGATAAGGGAGAAGCTTACCCATGATGCCGTTGCCGTCGAGTTCCCTGTGAACGAGGGAACCGGCTTTGACAGCGTCGTTGATATCCTTAGAATGAAACTGTTGAAGTTCAGTACCGATGCAAAAGGGAAGTATTCCGAAGAGGAGATACCTCAATCCCTCAAAGCTTCTGCGGACAAATACCGTGAAGAACTCATGGAGCAGCTTTCAGAGACCGACGAGGATCTCCTGAATTCGTTCCTTGAGAGCGGGAAACTCACGGAAGAACAGGTAGCCAAGGGATTGAAGAAGGCGATCACCGAGAGAAAAATATTCCCGGTGTTTCCTGCGGCTGGGCAACGGCTCACAGGCGTGACGGCGATCCTGGACTTCATTTCCGATTATGCACCTTCACCGGATGTTATGCCGCCCGCCATGGGCCACAAAACCGACTCATCGAACGGAGAGATCGAGGTTCCTTGCGATCCCGGCGCTGATCCTGTGCTCTTCATCTTCAAAACGATTTCCGAAAGAAACATTGGCGAGCTTTCCCTGTTCCGGGTCTATTCCGGGATTGTGATGCCGGGTATGGATCTCGTAAACCAGGTTAACGGGAAATCGGAACGACTCGGTACTTTGTATGTCCTCAATGGCAAGGAAAGGAAAGAGACTCCGAAAGTTGCCGCCGGGGATATCGCCGCAGTCGTTAAGCTGAAGGACACTCATACCAACAATACTCTCAGCGGAAAAAACCATCCGGTGGTGATGAAGAAGATAGATTTTCCGGATCCCATAATGAGAGTTGCGATTGTGTCGAAGAATCGTCACGACGAGGACAAAGTAGCTTCCGGCCTCCACGCGCTGCACGAGGAGGATCCGACTTTTCTCGTCGAGGTTGACTCAGAATTGAAGCAGACCGTGCTCAGCGGCCAGGGTGAGATGCATTTGCAGGTCGTTGCGAAACGGCTGAAGGAACGATACGGAGTTGAAGTAGACATGGTTGAACCAGACATCCCTTATCGTGAAACGATCAGGGGAGTTGCATCCGACTCCGAATACAAGCACAAGAAACAGTCGGGGGGACGCGGGCAGTACGGGCACGTGCATCTCAAGGTCGAACCGCTGCAGCGCGGCAAAGGGTTTGAGTTCGTGGACGCCGTCGTCGGCGGAGTTGTCCCCGGGAGATTTATTCCGGCGGTAGAAAAAGGTGTCATCGACGCGATGGAACGAGGGGTCATATCGGGACATAAAGTGGTCGACGTCAGGGTCACTCTATTCGACGGCTCATCCCATCCGGTAGATTCCGACGAAATCTCGTTCAAGATAGCGGGCTCGATGGCGTTCAGAAAAGGGTTCAAGGAAGCAAAGCCGATTTTGCTGGAACCAATCTACGAACTCGAAGTGCTGGTTCCGGATGAGCATATGGGAGACATAATGGGTGATATCTCCGGAAGGCGAGGGAAGATTCTGGGCATGGAGGGAGAGGGCGCCAATCAGAAGATCAAGGCTCATGTCCCGCTGAAAGAATTGTATAAATACGCCAACATATTGCGGAGTATGACGCAGGGACGCGGAGTGTTCATGCAGAAGTTCTCGCATTATGAGGAGGTCCCGAAGGAAGTGGCGGAAAAGGTCATCGCCGAAGCCCAGAAGGAAAAAGTCGAACAGGAATAGGATTAGAAGTTAAACATCAGGTTCCAAACGCCAGGCTCCAAACAAACTGCAGATATCAGGAATCATCAGGCAACGTAGAAAGGATGTTATGACTCTGAGAGTTCTGTTGCCCGAGCCTAGGGTGTGTTTGGAAACCGGAGCTTGTGATTTGGAACTCATTCTAGGTTAGTTTATGGAACATTTGTGGTCGCCATGGAGGTCTAAATACATAGAGTCCTTTTCAGAGAAAGCGGATGGAAAGGGAAAGTCGTGCGTGTTCTGCGACAAACTCTCGGAAAGAGATGACGAGAAGAACCTCATTGTCTGTCGGAGCACACTTTGCGCGATAGTCATGAATATCTATCCATACAACAGTGGTCACCTGATGATTGTGCCGTTCGCACACAAGGGGGATTTCGAAGACTTGACGGAGGAAGAGAACATCGATGTGATGCGCCAGACGCGACTCGCGATCGAATTGCTGCGCCTGACATCCCATCCAGATGGATTCAACTTCGGGGCTAACCTTGGAAGAGTGAGTGGGGCAGGTATTGCTGATCATGTGCATTTTCATGTCGTGCCGAGGTGGAGCGGCGATGTCAATTTCATGCCGGTACTGGCCGATGTGAAAGTGATTTCGGAAAGTCTCGATCAGACTTACAGGAAACTTACCGCCGCTCTCAATTCGATGAAGTCTTGATTGCTCACCTTCTCGGTGGATCGCTTCAAGACTCATACACCGCTCACCCCAAAGACAATGGAGATGTGTCTGCCTCAAGACGGAAGTATGCATCAAAATGGCTAAATTACACTGCAATTTGAAATTGAGGCGGAGAATCAATGGCATATAGGGTCCTTTTTATATTCGGTACAAGGCCTGAGGCTATCAAGATGGCGCCTTTGATAAAGGAAGTGGAGAAGTCGCCGAAACTTGAGGCAAGGATATGTGTTACTGCGCAACATCGTCAGATGCTTGATCAGGTCCTCAGGATTTTCAAGATAGAGGCCGACCATGACCTCAATATTATGACCAGCAACCAGAGTCTTTTCGAGTTGACCTCAAGAATCATCGCGAACCTGCAGGAAGTCCTGACCGCTGAGAAACCGGAGCTTGTCGTGGTACAGGGCGACACCACGAGCACTTTTGCCGGAGCCCTGGCGGCATACTATACGCACACCAGGGTAGCACATGTCGAATCGGGGCTCCGCACACAAGACAAGTTTGCCCCATTTCCTGAGGAGATAAATCGAAGGATCACAAGCGTAATTGCCGATATCCACCTTCCTCCGACTGATTGGGCGCGCGACAATCTCCTGAGAGAGGGGATCGATCCGTCGAAAATCTATGTGACAGGCAATACCGTGATCGACGCGCTTCTCCATGTGGTTGACCTCCTGCGGACATCCAAGCCAGACTTCGGAGCGCTGTTCCAGGGCATAGATTTCTCCAGAAAAGTTGTCCTCATAACGGGGCATCGGCGTGAAAATTTCGGAGAAGGATTCAACAACATATGCCAGGCAATAGCTGAGCTTGCCGAACAATTCGACGACGCGGAATTTGTTTACCCGGTACATTTCAATCCCAACGTTCGCGAGCCGGTGAACAGAATACTCAGCGGAATCCCGAATGTTCATCTCATCGAACCCCTCGACTATGAGCCGTTCGTGTACGCGATGGACAAATCGTACCTCATTCTCACAGATTCCGGGGGTGTTCAGGAGGAGGCGCCATCGCTCGGGAAACCTGTCCTCGTAATGCGCGACACCACGGAAAGGCCGGAAGCGGTTGAGGCTGGAACGGTCAAGCTCGTCGGCACTGACAGACGGAAAATCATCGAAGGTGTGGCTGCGCTGCTTGTTGACCATGATAAGTATGCCGCGATGAGTCGTGCGCATAATCCGTACGGCGACGGAAAAGCATCGCAGAGGATCGTGAAGATATTTGAAGAGAACCTCGAAAGGAGTTCCGCCGCTCGAAATGATTAATGCACTGTCTCTCGCGGATGGATATTCGCTTCTGCTGTTCGACCTTGACGGCACGCTAACCGACACGCATCAGTTGATATTCGACAGTTTCAATTTCGTCCTGCGCAAGTACAAGTCGACCGAAATGACCCCCAAGGAAATATTGTCATACTTCGGCCCGCCTGAAGAGGTCTGCCTGAAAAACATGCTGGGTACGGAGGACTTCGACTCCGTGTGGGAAGATTTTCTTGATTATTACGGTTCTCATCTCAACGAGAGCACCGTGTTCGTTGGTGTAAAGGAGCTTCTGCAGAGTCTGAAAGCGTCGGGAAAACTAGTCGGGGTGTTTACCGCAAAGGGGACAAGAACAACCGAGCTTACGTTGGAGTATCATGGAATGAAAGGCCTGTTCGACATCATAGTGACAGGGTCGCTAGTCAAGAATCATAAGCCAAATCCTGAGGGTGTCAACTTGGCACTCAGCCGCCTCAGCATTTCCCCCTCCAGGGCTGTGGTGATCGGTGATTCACCGTCGGACTATAAAGCCGCGGTCTCTGCCGGAACGGATTTCATTGCCGTGACGTACGATAGCATTTCCAGGAATCGCTTCGACAATCTTGAATGCAGGAAAGCAGGATCAGTTGCCGGGCTCAAGGCGCTGCTCTTTCCCGAAGGGGACCGGCTGGAGCGGGGATGAAGTTCTCACAATTCGACAGGTACTCACCGTATGTGAAAGGGGCGGCGTTACTGATTGCGCTTCTGACGTATTGGCGGTTTCGAGATATAAACATCCCGGCAGTCTATGCGTACGTGGCACAAGGTGATGTCGTTCACTCCATCCTTTTCCAGAGCGCGGTGGTTACTCGTTCCATCGTATGGGACTTCTTCGGCTTGGTTGATAGGTTTTTGACTCCCCATTCTATCAGTCTTCTCAGAGGCGCGGGGTTTATCATAATGGTGTTGGATCTGTATCTACTCTCGAGATCAATCGACTACATCCTCGGTCAGAAACTCTGGGGTTTCCTCGGGATGTTTCTTGCCGCGCTTTCTCCTTTTGCGGTCGTAACGGCTGTGTCCGGCGGACCGGCGGCAATAGCAGTTGCGCTGACATTGCTGTTCCTTATGGCACTCTACAGAAACCAATACATCTATGCGGGCATATTGTCGGGTGTTTGCTTCGGTGCCAACCTGCCTGGACTTATTATGTTCCTGATTTCTATCCTCGATCTTCTCCAGAATCTTCAGGACAGGAGGAAGATGATTTCAGGGTTGCTGGGAACCAGCGCAGGGTTTCTCGGCATTCTCGTGTTGGTGTATTCTTACTCAACATATGTGGGCGATGCAAGATTGTTTTCGGTCTTGATGGGGGAACATGACCTCATTTGGTCTCTTGAAGGTATCGTATCCCTCTTCGCCGTGAACATATTGAATCTCGCGGGAATAGTCTACTTGATCGTAAAGAGACGCTATGATGTTTACAGGACGCATTTCCATACTTTCATGTTGTGGATGACCATGTGCGCGTTATGCGCTGTTCAGCCATCCACGTTGAATTTGCTTGTTGCGTTTACCGTCTCCATCATACTTGCAATGTTCTTTATACAAGGTTTCAGCTCCCTCTGGAATATCAGGCTTGTGTCGGCAGACACCTTTGTATTTTCTCTTGTGGTACTGTTTCTGTTCGGAGACCTCTATTCTAACAACAGATTTCTTAAAGACTTTGTCCTTGAAGATTGCTATCAGAAGAGCGAAGCTGTGGGCGAAGTGCTGAGGACGGTCGCGGGAGCCACGGGCGGATCGATGCTGGTGAGCAACTTTGTTCCTGCTGAATTATCTGTGAAACTCGGGCGGCATGTCTATGCGGTCGAGGGAGAAATGCTGCCGGTTGGAAATGTTGAACCCGCCACAACTTCCACCATCTATGTCGCCACAAGGCGGACGAAAGTGGACACCCTCTCCGGCGGATGCAAGTCATTGCTCAATACCTCCTATGTTGAGGACAAAAAGGATTATTTCGTCCAGGTTGTAGAATGTTCGGAGAGCAAATGAATGAAAAGGTAAAAATTGGAGTGGTCGGAGTCGGCCATTTGGGGCAGACTCACGCCCGACTGTTGAAGCAGGTTAAGGCAGCTGATCTTGTCGGTGTCTACGATGTCGACAGAGCAAAATCCGGGAATATTGCCGCGGAGCTCGGCGTGAAAGCATTCGACTCGTTTGGCGAGTTGATGAAGTCAGTCGATGCGGTGTCCATAGTCGCTCCCACGAGTCTTCACTACGAGATCGCGATCAGCCTGATGAATGAAGGCAAACACTGCTTCATCGAGAAGCCGATCACTGCTGCCGTGGATGAGGCCGAAAGGATCTGCTCACTCGCGGATCTTAAGAGAGTGAAAGTGCAGGTTGGCCATATAGAGAGGTTCAATCCGGCAGTGCTCGCTCTCTCGCACCTCAAGTTGGAGCCTATGTTCGTCGAGTGTCATCGGCTGGCCCAGTTCAAGCCACGTGGTATCGATGTTGCCGTTGTGCTCGATCTTATGGTACATGACATAGACCTTATTCTGAATTTTGTGAAAAGCCCCGTCACCAGCATAGATGCCAGCGGAGTGGGTGTCATATCGGACACGGTCGATATTGCCAACGCACGTGTCAAGTTCGCAAACGGTGCGGTGGCTAACCTGACGTCAAGCCGCATATCTCAACACCCGATGAGAAAGATGAGGATGTTCCAGCGCGACGGATATATCTCCATAGATTTTGCGGAGGGAATTGCCGAGGTGTACCGGGCGACGAAGCCCGAACTGGGGGTACCGTCAGGACTAAGTCTCGGAACGATAGGACTCGGGGAATCCGCGCGCGTAGTTACCTATGAACAGCCGGAGCCTCCACAAGTCAATTCACTGAAGATGGAACTCGAGCTTTTCCTCCAGAGTATCCTTGAAGACACTCCCACTGCTGTGAGCCCGCATGAGGCGTTGCAAGTGATGATAGTTGCGGATTCAATCGTAAAACAAATTGAGGAATCAAAACGACTCTTAAGCCTGTAGAATGTCAAAGAAGAAAAATTTCGAGATAGATGAACCAACATTAGTCAGGCTCGGAGCACTTGCCGATGAGCTTGGCATCGAAGCGTATGTCGTAGGTGGGTACGTCAGGGATCTGATTCTTGGCAAGGAGAGCAAGGACCTCGACATTATGGTGGTCGGCGATCCGATTCCGTTTTCACAAAAAGCCGCAGGAACGCTCAATGCATCCGGGTACATAGTCTTTGAGAAGTTCCGTACCGCTCAGATAACGGCGAGCGATGTGAAAGTGGAGATTGTCGGAGCCCGCAAGGAAAGTTATGATGAGGGATCCAGGAAACCACACGTTCAGGAGGCCACAGTTGAGGAAGACCTGTCCCGCCGTGATTTCACTATCAATGCGATGGCGATAAGCATAAATAAGCTGCAGTCTCCCGTCGCGGGCGTCCGGAAGGCGGAGACAGGAAACCGAAGGCGGGTTCTGGAAGAGATAATCGATCCTTTTGGCGGAGTCCATGCACTCTCGGACAAGATGATCGACACGCCGCTCGATCCGGTCGAGACATTCGGCGAGGACCCGTTGCGGATACTGCGGGCTCTGCGGTTTGCATGCCGATTTGAGTTTTCGCTTGCACCGCGCGTCTATGAAGCGGTAGTACGGATGAAGGACAGACTCAGCATCGTTTCTCAGGAAAGGATCACCGACGAATTTCTGAAAATAATGTCGGCCAGGCATCCGTCACTCGGACTCAAGTTGATGCAGGATACGGGGGTCATGAAAATCGTGTTCCCCGAAATAAGCCAAATGCCCGGAGTCGAGCAAAGGCAGGACCATCACCACAAAGATGTGTTTCTTCATACCCTCAGTGTCGTTGACCATCTGGCCGACATTTCGGACAACCTGTGGCTGAGGTTTGCTGGATTGGTTCATGACATCGCCAAGCCGGACACCAAGAAATTTGTCGAAGGTATTGGATGGACATTTCACGGCCATGACGAGATCGGCGCGCGGAGAATGAAGAAGTTGTTCCAGCGGATGCGTCTCCCGTCGGAGAAACTCCCTTATGTGGAGAAGCTTGTCAGGCTGCATCTGAGGCCGATGGCTCTTGCTGTGGAGGGAGTGACTGATTCTGCAGTGCGGAGACTCCTTTTCGAGGCTGGCGACGATTTCGAAGACCTGATGAAGCTGTGCCGTGCGGACATAACCAGCAAAAACAAGAAGCTGATCGCTGAATACGCCCACAACTACGATCTCGTCGAAGAAAAGGCGAAGATTGTCGAGGAAAAAGACAAGGTCAGGAATTGGCGGCCCCCGATCAATGGGGATGAAATAATGGAAATGTTCGACATCAAGCCGGGGAAAGCGATCGGTCTTCTGAAGAAAGCTGTCGAATGTGCGGTGTTAGACGGACACATACCAAATGATCACGACGCGGCAGTTGCCTATTTGAAGGAAAATTGGAGAAAAATTCTGCACGAAACATGAAACAGTCCGATTTTTAATCCGTCTAAGTAAAAGAGGCAAATTAAAGTCTGAATAAATTCAAATTCTGAGGAGTTGTTAGATGCTTAAGAAATTGATGACTCTGGGTGTTATTTTTGTATTCGGAGCGGTGGCATTTGCGCAGCAGGGAGATGCCGAGAAACAGTTGACACTGCAGAACTGCATAGATATCGCACTGCAGAGGAACACAAACGTGTTGCAGGCTCAATATCAGTCACAGAGCCAGGACGCAAAGTTGTTGAGCGCATATGGTGCCCTGCTGCCGACCGTAGACGCTACTGGTCAGTTCCAGTACCAATACAACCAGATTCAAAGCGGAGTCACAGTCGGAGGTGTCCTAATCCCGCTGACGGCCAAGAGTATATCAAGGAGATACGCGGCAGGCATAGGAGCCAATTATACACTATTCGACGGAACTGCGAACATCGCGGGATTGAACATGGTACAATCACAGAGCAAGTCTGCGGGTCTGAGCTACACAAGGGCAAAGCAGACCGCTGTGTACCAGACGACGCAGCAATACCTCGCCGTCTTCAATGCAAGAGATCAATTGAAGATAAGCGAGGACAATCTGAAGAGGGACCAGCGCCAGTTGGAACAGATAAAGGAATCCAATAGTGTCGGTTCAGCGTCGCTGGCAGATGTGTACCAGCAACAGGCGATTGTGAGCGGCGATGAGTACGCGCTTGTCCAGGCGAAGAACAACTACGATCAGTCTCAAGCAAATCTCAAGTTCTTCCTCGGAATACCTGTAAGCGACAGCGTAATATTTGCGGACCCGGCCGTAAGCAGCAGCATAGACACGACACAATTTGAGCAAGAGAATGCAAGATACAGGCAGATAGCCGCGCTTCTCGACAAAGCACTTGAATCCCGACCTGACTACGAGGCTGCTCTTGAAAATGTCAACGCCAGCAAGTCCTCTCTTACAATTGCTAAAGCGGCATATTCCCCGACGATAGCTGCCTTCGCTCAATATGGAATAAATGGACCCGGCTTGGGATCGGGTGACCTCAGCCAGAACAAGGCTTTCTACGGCGGCCTGACTGTTACGCTTCCCATATTCAATGGGTTTCAAACGCAGACGAATATCCAAGTCGCAGATGTCAATTTGAAATCTGCTGAACAAACACTCGATGCCACGAGGCGTCAAGTACAGCTGGATGTGTATCAGGCACTACTCAACCTCTATTCGTCGGAGAAAGGCTACGAATCCGCAGTCAACGCAGTCGCATACGCGAAAATAAATCTTGAGACAGCACAAGAAAAATACAAGATAGGCAGTGGGACGCTGCTGGATGTTCTGACGGCAAATGCTATTTATACCCAGGATCTTTCAAATCAGGTCGTTGCTGCCTATACTTATATTCAGGCCAAGCAACAAGTGGAGTACGCTCTAGGAACTATCAATTACTGAGGATGACAATGGCGACTAATAAGAAGAAAAAGAAGATGTTCATACTTTCCGGGGCTGGATTGCTCATCGTGATTCTCATTGCGGCAATAGTTATCGGTGGCAAGAAAGAACCAGTGATCGTGGTTCAGACAGAAAAAGTTGTCCACCGTACCATCACGCAGGTTGTCACGGCTTCGGGCTCAATTCAACCGAGCGTCGAGGTGAAGATAAACCCCGAAGTCAGCGGTGAAATTGTCGACTTGCCAGTTGTCGAGGGACAAAGGGTAACAAAAGGCCAGCTCATTCTCAAGATACGCCCGGACACTTACCTTGCACAGGTGCAGCAGAATGAGGCTGCTCTGCAGGCAGCGCAGGCAAATCTTGAGCTGGCGAAGGCTAATTTTGAAAAAGCGCAATCTGACTACGATCGTGCAAAAGAGATGTACGCCAAACACCTGATGAGTGCTTCGGACCTGGAGAGCGCAAAGACACAATACGATGTGACGAAGGCGCAGGTTGATGCTAACAGGTCCGATGTATCCCAGGCTGAAGGGGCGCTCAAGGTCGCTCAGGACAACCTGAACAAAACGACTATCCATTCTCCGATGGACGGCGTCGTTTCCGCTCTGAACTCGAAGCTCGGTGAGCGTGTGCTCGGTACGAACTTCAGTCTCGGCACGGAGGTCATGGACATAGCCGACATGGCCAGCATGGAGGCCCAGGTGGATGTGGATGAGAACGATGTCGTTCTCGTTGCAGTGGGTGACACCGCGGTACTTTCCGTCGATGCATTGCCAGACCAGAAAATAAAAGGATTGGTTTATCAGATTGCGACTTCCGGGACTACGACCGGCGCGGGGACTCAGGATCAGGTGACGAACTTCCTTGTCAAGATAAAAGTGCTCAACCCTTCGGCCTATGAGCTCAGGCCCGGCATGTCGGTCACCGCTGATATACAGACGGCGACACATCACAATGTCCTTTCCGTTCCAATTCAGAGCGTTACAATCAGGACACCAAAGGTTGAAGAAGGGGCGAAGAATCCGAACGAAGCGAAGCAGGGCGGGAACCGTGAGAAGTCACAGGAAGTTGTATTTGTTGTGAATAATGGAAGTGTGAAAGCGGTCCCCGTCAAACGCGCTATCAGTGACGACAACTACGTCGAGATTACTTCCGGATTGAAGGACGGCGAGGAAGTGGTAAGTGGAAGCTTCGTTGCGATCAGCCGTGAGCTGAACGATGGATCAAAGGTCAGAGTTGAAAACAATAAGACGGTCGCCATGAAGGGAGTCGGAGGATGAGCGGACAGAAAGTTATCGAACTCGTCAAAGTAAACAAGGTCTACGACATGGGCGCAGAAGTTCAAGTCAACGCCCTCAAGGACATCTCACTTTCCATCGAGAAGGGTGAGTATGTCGCCATAATGGGTCCGTCCGGCTCGGGCAAAACAACCCTTATGAACGTGCTCGGATGTCTCGACACCCCGACGAGCGGTCTCTATCTGTTCGATGGAGTTAATGTCAGCGACATGGACGACAACGAGCTCGCGAAAATACGGAACCAGGGCATAGGGTTCGTGTTCCAGACTTTTAACCTTATTCCAAGGTCCGACGCCTTGCACAACGTCGAGCTTCCGCTGATTTACAGTGGTGTCCCCGTTTCCGAAAGGAAAGAGCGCGCGAAGAAGACTCTCGAAATGGTTGGACTGGGAGAACGAGTACACCACAAACCAAACGAACTTTCAGGCGGGCAAAGGCAGCGTGTCGCCATTGCCAGAGCTTTGATCAACAACCCTTCGATTATTCTTGCCGATGAACCCACGGGGAACCTCGACTCGAAGACGGGCGACGAAATTATGGTCTTTTTCGAAGAGCTGTATGATCACGGTAATACGATAATCCTCGTGACTCATGAGGAATATATTGCCGAACACGCGAAGCGCATTATCAGGATCAGGGACGGAAGCATTGAGAGTGATCTCCCGATCGAAAGGAACGGGAAGGTCAAGGCCCACCACGAAGTGGAGAAGGTTTCCGAAACTGTCGGAGGACGGGGATGACTGTCGGAGCTGAATTGAAGGAGGGCTTCAAGCTCTCCCTTGCGGCTCTCAGGGCAAACAAGGCCAGGGCAGTACTGACAATGCTCGGCATTATCATCGGCATCGTATCGGTAACGCTGATGGGTGCTGCGATGTCTGGACTGACGAATGCTTTCAACAACAGCATCTCCTTCATAGGTGCCGACGTCCTTTACGTTCAGAAGTGGCCCTGGGGCGGCGGTGATAACGAATGGTGGAAGTACCGGAACCGCAGGGACATGAAGATTGACTACGCAGATAAGATAAGAAAAGATGCAACCACTCTTGCGGCTGTGGCTCCCGTTGTCCAGAGGATAGGTACCATCAAGTACAAAAACAGGGTCGCCGATAACGTGGCCGTTGAGGGGACAACTTCCGATCTGGCTTATGTGGCAAATATGAGTTTTGCTGAAGGGCGGTTTTTCACTGACGTTGAATCCAGAGGCGACAGACCGCTCGCAGTTCTCGGCTCTGATGTCGCTGACCAGCTTTTTCCGAACCAGGACCCGATAGGGAAGGAGATCAAGATTAATGGCCTTTCTTTCAGGGTAATCGGTGTCCGAAGTAAGCAGGGAAGCTTCCTTGGAATGTACAGCCTCGATAATCTGGTTATCATTCCGGTCGGTCAATTCCAGGATATTTTCGGCACACATTTCCATCCCACTATTGAGGCGAGGGTCACTAATCCGAAGGACATGGAAGATGCGAAAGAGGAGCTTCGTGGCATCATGAGAAAAATCAGGGGATTGTCGCCCTATCAGGAGGATGACTTCTCTATTAACCAGCAGGATCTGCTGACGAACGCATTCAACAAGATAGCAGTCGTCATAGGCGGTGTCGGATTTTTCGTGACCGCCCTCTCGTTGTTTGTGGGAGGTATCGGTATTATGAACATCATGTTCGTTAGCGTCACGGAGCGGACAAAGGAGATAGGGATAAGAAAGGCGCTTGGAGCCAGGAGACGTACTATCTTGTCGCAGTTTCTGATTGAATCTTCTCTTATATGTCTGGGAGGAGGGTTGATTGGATTGGCGCTCTCATACCCGTTGAGTATGCTCGTAGATAAATTTTTGCCAACCTCCATGCCGATCTCGCTTGCGATAATCGGAATTCTGATTTCACTTGCCGTAGGAGTCGTTTCAGGGATAGTTCCAGCTCTGAGAGCGTCCCGCCTGGATCCTGTGGATGCGTTGCGCTATGAATAGAGATGCGATATCCCGCCGCACGATGGAGGCTTTGACATATGAATAGATCTTTCATATGGTCTGAGTGGTCGGAGAGTTTTCTTATGGCTTTATCCGCAATCCGATCGAACAAACTCAGGTCCATTCTGACTTTGCTTGGAATTACCATCGGTGTTTTCTCCATCATTGCCGTCACCACTGCGATGCGCGTCCTTCAGAACAATATTGAAGGTGAACTGAACTCGCTCGGTTCAAATGTCTTTGTCATAACGAAGTATCCTGTCTTTCACGCAGGAGGTCCCGGTTGGTGGAGGAAGTATCGTAACCGGAAGGATCTTACGTATGAGCAGGCGATGCTGCTGAAGCAGCGAGCTACTCTCGCAAGCGCGGTAGGTGTCCTGGCCGACAGGGGAGGCAAGATTGTCACTTACAAGGATCAGAAAACAAATCCCAATGTCGATGTCATCGGAGTCACTCCTGATATCTTCCAGGCACGTAACGAGAAGATCGGAGAAGGAAGGGCGATAACACAGAGCGATGTGGAGATAGGCCGGCTCGCTTGCGTCCTGAGCCCGGACCTTGCGAAGACACTTTTCCCGCATTCCGATGGATTGGGCGCGGAAGTAAAAGTGGATGGAATAGGGTACAGAATTGTTGGGCTTATACAAGACCTTGGCAATGTGGTCGGTGGGCAACAGTACTACATGGTTATACCCATAACGACCTTCTTCGCCCGATATGGAAGTCAGAGAAGCCTGGATATTTACGTGCAGTCCACCACTCAGAATGATTTTACAGCGGCTCAGGAGCAAGTAGAGGGAATGCTTCGTGCCATAAGGAAAGTGCCGCCCGGAAAACCGGATGACTTTGAGATGGTATCTAACGAATCACTTGTGAGTCAATTCAACGATATAACCTTCTATGTCAGAATCGGTGCCATCGTGGTCAGTGCTATTGCGTTGCTTGCCGCGGGCGTTGGTATAATGAACATAATGCTCGTCGGCGTTACCGAGCGCACCCGTGAGATCGGCGTAAGGAAATCCGTCGGCGCCACGAAGAGGAACATACTGACGCAGTTTCTGCTCGAGGCGGTCGCGCTGTGCGAAGTGGGCGGCGTTATCGGCATCTTGCTGGGTTTGCTCGGAGGCAACCTTGCAGCGCTCGCACTTCACATGAAGGCGGCTTTTCCTCTGGACTGGGCGATAATAGGTCTTGTCGTTTGTTCACTTGTCGGGATAACATTCGGTGTTTACCCGGCGTACAAGGCAGCCAGCGTTGATCCGATTCAATCGCTTCGATATGAGTAGAGGAAATGATGGAAAGTGGAGGCACTGGAGTAATGGATTTCGTACGAGCTGGCAACTGAATTGCCATGATCGGTTCAGAATGCGGAACTGGTTTGTGTAGTTGACATATTGCTGAATTGTAACTAACTATTCAGGGTGTCGTGCCCGGGAGTCGATGCGTTGTCTGGATTAGGGCGGAGTTAAGAATGCTGAGAGCCAGCCCGGCACATCGCAGTCTTGACCGGTCTAGGGAGCTGACCTGCAAGCAGAATAATACGGTCCTGTTAAAGGTGACTGACCCTGCGGAAGATTATTTGGCGAAATCCTGAATTCCCCTCGCATCATAGAGAACTCCTTTGCGTGACATGAGGATAACGAACAAGTTGAAGAGGAGCCGCAGTGACACTCACTTCTGAATTCAAGGAAGGATTGATGCTCTCGTTCGCAGCGCTAATGGCGAACAAGGGGCGTGCAGTCCTCACTATGCTCGGGATAATCATCGGGATTGTTTCAGTAACATTGATGGGTGCTGCCATCGAAGGTCTCACAAGAGAATTCAACAAGAGTTTTGCTTTCATGGGAGCGGACGTTCTCTATGTGGACAAATGGCAGTGGGGATTCGGGGGCGGTGAGTGGTGGAAATACCGCAACAGGAAGCCGCTGAAGGCTGATTATGCGGACAAAATAAGGAGAGAGGCCACGCTCGCTGCTGCGGTGGCACCCGAGGTCGACAGAAACGGCAAAGTGAAGTTCGGTGGTGAAGTGGCGAACAACGTCGACGTAGATGGGACCACCGCCGACTATGCATTTGTCACAAGGATGAATTTTGATGCCGGACGATTCTTCACCGACGAGGAGGCGCGAGGCGGACGGCCGATTGCCGTCATAGGGAAAGATATAGCAAACCTGCTCTTCCTCAACCAGGACCCGATCGGGAAGTTCATAAAGATCAACGGACTTCCGTTCCGTGTAATCGGAGTCAGGAGTACACAAGGGAGTGTCCTTGGACTGTTCAGCCTCGACAATGTTGTGTACATACCTCTGACTCAGTTCGAGAAAATATATGGTACGCGCTTCTCGGCTACGATAGGTGTGCGCGCAATCGGTGGGAGTGACCTCGACAACGCGAAGGAGGAACTCCGCGGCATAATGCGAAAGATAAGGGGACTCTCTCCGTCCCAGGAGGACGATTTCTCGATCAACCAGCAGACTGCCTTCACGAACGCTTTCGACCAAATGATATTCTATGTCGGCGCCATCGGGCTGTTTGTGACCGCCCTGTCTTTGTTTGTGGGAGGGATTGGAATAATGAACATAATGTTTGTCAGCGTCACGGAGCGGACGAGGGAGATCGGGATCAGGAAGGCGCTTGGCGCAAAAAGGCAAGCTATCCTGGTACAATTTCTCATCGAGGCGGTTCTCATTTGTCTCGGAGGAGGGATGCTGGGTCTCCTTGCATCTTACCCGCTGAGTATGCTCCTCGACAATTTTCTGCCGACCTCCATGCCTATTTCCATCGCTATCATGGGGATAGTGATTTCACTCTTCGTGGGGATTGTGTCCGGAATTGTCCCTGCACTGAGGGCATCAAGACTCGATCCGGTGGAGGCATTGCGATATGAATAAGTACTTCGTCATTTCCGAATGGAGCGAGAGCCTTTCGATGGCACTCGCTTCGATCAAAGCCAACAAGCTTCGTTCGAGTCTCACGTTACTCGGTATCGTCGTCGGCGTTTTCTCCATAATCGCCGTCAACACTGCGATGCGGGTGCTGCAGAGTTTTGTCGAATCCAAATTGAATTCCATGGGTTCCAACGTATTCATGGTTAGGAAATTCCCGGCGTTCTTCACTGATTGGGACAAGTACAGGAATAGAAAGGACATTACCTACGAACAAGCGGTCGAATTGAAGGAAAAGGCTACGCTTGCCAGGAGCGTCGGTGCCTTGACTGGGAGGGGAGGAAAGATTGTCAGATACGGCGATGAGAAGACAAACCCGAATGTGGGCCTGCTCGGAGTTACTCCTGACATTTCTGCGGCGCGAAACGAGAAGATGGCCGAGGGAAGGGGGATAAGCGAGAGCGATGTCGAGACCTCGCGTCGTGTCTGCGTGCTCGATCCGAATCTGACGAAAGCTCTTTTCGTGCACACTGACCCGATTGGCGCGACCGTATCCGTCGATGGAATCGGTTACACAGTCATTGGGGTCATCGAGGATCAGGGGAACATGATTGGGCAGCAGTTATTTTTGGAGATTCCCATCACTACTTTCTTCGGACGGTATGGTAAAGAGAGAAGTGTCAGTATCTACGTACAGACAGCATCGCAGGATGTTTTCACGGCGGCAGAGGAACAGGTGATCGGAATACTTCGCGCTGTCAGGAATGTACCACCGGGTAAGGATAACGACTTCGATATCATATCAAATGCTTCGCTTGTCGGTCAATTCAACGAAGTCACATTCTACGTTAGGATCGGCGCGATAGCTGTGAGTGCGATAGCGCTCCTTGCCGCCGGAGTTGGAATAATGAACATAATGCTGGTCGGCGTGACTGAACGGACAAGGGAGATCGGGGTCAGGAAGTCTGTCGGTGCCACCAAGAGAAATATCCTCATTCAATTCCTGCTCGAAGCAATTGTCCTCTGTGAAGTGGGAGGAATAGTCGGGATACTTCTCGGACTTTTGGGAGGGAATCTGGCGGCCATCCTGCTCCATTTGAACGCAGTCTTCCCGGTGGACTGGGCTGCAATTGGGCTGATTGTCTGCTCGCTTGTCGGGATTACCTTCGGTGTTTACCCGGCCTACAAGGCTGCCAGCGTTGACCCGATCGAGTCCTTACGATACGAATAGAGATGTCGAGGTCCCGCCATGCGGGATTGAATCCTTGAGGTAAGAATGAAGACGGGATCCTGCACCGCAGGATCAAATGTTCGTGTCTTGAGCGAGTAGTATCGGTTGGATCTGACCGCGAGGGAAGCCAGTCCAACTTACCTGACAAAAATGTCACCGTCGTTCATCTCCTGACATGCCATAGCACAGGTGTTACAAACGATGCGTAGATAGTTGCCATCATTGAGAGCTGGGTCTGCGACAAATTTGTAATTGGTCTTGCATTTTTCGATGGTTGTGGGTATG
>CAZRXH010000013.1:0-7995 GCA_964603995.1 uncultured Bacteroidota bacterium
CCTTCCATTTTCGAAAAGTTTCGCAGTGTCCATAATCAACTCCTTGGTATATACCATTTAATATATATTACCTGAATTCCAGGCGCAAATCGTATCTGCGACGAGTCTTTCGAACTTCTCAAAAAACATCCTGCCTTCAACAGCCCGTTGGAGACGGGACCCCAAATTAGGTTTGATGGAACTCTGTTCATGCGGGTACAATCCGCATGACGAGATACGGCGTCTGGTGGATGATTACCCCTCCCTTTTTCGCCTGACTCAGCAGGTCATCAAGGTCTTTGATCCTCTGAAGTTGGTCTGTGTCGTACTCACGTTGCAGACGGTAAGAAACGTAAACGTCAGCGGTGATGTCGTTCGCGACGAAGCGGCCGCAAGTTGCGTGGGCGATTCCGGTGAGGTAATCAAATGCATCGTCTTTGAGGCACTTCAAGAGTTCATCGTGATCGCTCTCTCCGTGACCGGCGTCTCCTGCCGGGTCTTCTTTCCGTGGAGGGTCTTTGGGAGATGGCGGAGCGCTTGATGGACCTGACTTGTCCGGCTCGCCCTCGTCCTTTGGAGTCTCTTTTGTCTCCGGAGTCTTCGGCGCCGCGGCAACGACGGACTTTGCGGAGATCCTTGCAGGTCTCGCGCACGGTGTAACCGGCCATCAACTCGAACAGGACGTTTCTCTCGCGGCCGTTGAGTGAACAGACAAATTCCTGGAAGACGTAATCATCATATGGATTTGTGGAAGCCGATGGGATTACACCTTCAAGAGTCACTTCATCCGACACTTGGTCAAACAAATAGCACTTCTCTTTGTTGAATGCATCCAGCCGACTTTTCCCCGCTTCATCGAGGGCCAAGATACTTCTCTCGGAAATGCTTTTCGAACACAGCTGTAAATAATTCAGCATCATCTTTTCTCTTGACATTCAACTCACGGAGGGTTAAAATTCTAACAACAATTCCTATTATTATAACTAAAAAGGAGGAAAATACAATGGCAAAACCACTGAAGGGATCAAAGACCTACGACAACTTGAAGGAGGGTTTCGCGGGAGAGTCTCAGGCAAACCGCCGCTATCTCTATTTCGCCCGCCACGCCGATATCGAAGGATATCCCGACGTCGCTGGCGTGTTCCGCGATACCGCCGAAGGGGAGACAGGCCACGCGTTCGGACACTTCGACTTCCTGAAAGAAGTCGGCGACCCTGTCACAAATGTCGCGGTGGGCGATACGAAGATGAACCTCAATTCTGCGGTGACCGGCGAGACATACGAGTACACCGAGATGTACCCGGGATTCGCGAAGACCGCCAGAGAGGAAGGCTTCGAAGAGATCGCTACCTGGTTTGAAACGCTCGCGCGTGCCGAGAAGTCTCACGCAGGCAGATTCCAGAAAGCACTCGATACTCTAGGAAAGTAGAAAACCAAAGGCTGCGACTCACCCTCAAAGTGAGTCGCAGTCGGAAACTATCCGTAGACATAAGAGGGCCAACCATGGCATTTGATTTCAACGCTACTGATTTTTACGATTCCGCGTCATACGCGAAGGAGACTTCTCGCATCTTTGATATCTGCAACGGATGCAGACTGTGCTTCAACCTTTGCCCTTCGTTCGACGTCCTGTTCAAGCGCATAGATGAACTCGACGGGGATATGGACAAACTGACCGGTGCAGACACGAAGAAGGTCGTCGACCTTTGCTATGACTGCAAGCTCTGCTTCCCGAAATGTCCGTACACTCCACCTCACCATTTCATGCTGGACTTCCCGCGGCACATGCTTAGAGGAAAAGCTATTGCGGCCAAGAAAGACGGAGTCACACTTCAGGACAAGATGCTAAGCAGGACCGATCTCCTCGGGAAAGTGTCGACTAAGATAGCACCGATGGTTAACTGGACTCTGGAAAGCAAACCGTTCAGGACTCTGATGGAAAAGACCATCGGCATACACAGAGAGAGAAACCTTCCGAAGTACTCGAGCCAAACTTTCAGTTCGTGGTATAAAAACCATAAGAAAGCAGAAGCAAGGAGTGAGACACAAGGCGGTGAAAAAGCCACGCAGGGCGGACAAGGATCGCCGAAGGTAGTTTTCTTCCACACATGCTCGGTGAATTACAACGATACGGACACGGGCAAAGCCGCCATACAGGTACTCGAGAAGAACGGAGTCCATGTCGAGGTGCCTCCGCAGAAATGCTGCGGGATGCCATATTTAGATGGAGGCGATATCGACAACGCGAAGAAACACGCCGCGTACAACCTGGGTCAGCTCGCCGACTATGTGAAGAAAGGCTACGACGTGGTCTCGCCGGGACCGAGCTGCAGTTACCTCATGAAGCAGGAGTACCCGATGCTATCCGATAGTTCGGATGCAAAGCTGGTCGCCTCTCACACATTCGACTTGATGGAATATCTGGCGAAGCTGAACAAAGATGGAAAACTATCGACAGATTTCAAGAAATCACAGGGAAACATTACGTACCATCTTCCCTGCCACCTGAAAGCACAGAACATCGGTTTCAAGTCACGCGACGTCCTCGAGCTGATTCCGGACACGAAGGTAGAGGTGGTAGCCAAGTGCTCCGGACACGATGGCACGTGGAGTCTGAAAAAGCAGTACTTCAAGATGTCTCTGGAAGTCGGCAAGCCGTTGTTTGAGAAATTCAGCGACGGTAGTGCAGCCGCAAGCGATTGCCCGCTTGCTCAGCTGCAGATCGAGAAGGGTGCGGGGACCAAGCCCCGACATCCGATTCAGATCCTACGGGACGCTTATGGCCTGGAACAGGATCCGAAAGTCTAAATAAAAGGAGAACGACGTATGAAGCCAAACATCGGAATAAAAGACAGTGACCGCGAGGCGGTCGTCGACATATTGAACAAATTACTGTCTGACGAATTCCTACTTTATACCAAGACGAGAAAATTCCATTGGAATGTAACTGGCCCGCGCTTTCATGACCTACACAAGTCCTTCGAGTCTCTCTACGAAGAACTTGATGACGTGATTGACGATGTAGCCGAGCGGGCCCGGTCGCTGGGTGGCCCGGCATACGGAACATTTGCGGAGTACTCAAAGAATGCACGACTGAAGGAGACTCCGGGAGTGAATCCTGACGAGGACAAGATGCTAAAGGAGCTTCTGGCTGATCACGAGACTGTCATCAGAATCCTCAGGGAGGATCTCGTGAAAGCCGGTGATAAGTACGGCGATGTGGGGACGAACGATTTTCTCACAGGCCTCATGGAGAAACACGAGAAGACAGCCTGGTTCATCAGGGCTTTCATTAAAGAGAGGTAACAAATGGTTGAAGCGACGCGGCGCCATGATTCAGTAGCGCCGCCGCACTTCATCATCGACAATAAATAGGTGTAAGGAGAGAAAGTGAAACCGATCGAATTCAAGGAAGTGAAGAATATCATAGATTACGAGAAGATCCGACATGATTTTCGAAACAAAATCATCGAGATGAAGAACCGGCGCAGACTAAAGGTCGGAGAGCTGGTAACGTTGACTTTCGAGAACAGGTATACCGTCACATTTCAGATAGAAGAGATGATGCGCATCGAGAGAATCGTCGACGATGACAAGATCAAAGCGGAAGTCGAGACTTACAACGAGCTCATCCCCAGAGATAATGAACTCAGTGCGACGCTGTTTGTCGAGGTTGACGAAAAATCGAAAATCAAACTTGTTCTCGACTCACTGGTCGGCATGAACAAGGATTCGGTGTACCTGAAGGTGGGCGAAAGGATGATGCCGGCGGTCTTTGAGGAAGGACACGCGACCGATGACCGGATAAGCGCCGTTCAGTATGTCCGGTTCAAGCTCACTCCTGAGGCAGCTAAAGCCATCGGGGACCCATCGGTACCCGTCCACGTCGTAATCAGACACAGCAACTATAACGCTGAAGCTCTCATGCCGCAGGATATGCGAGACGCGCTGTATCATGACATGACCGAAGGGAGCTCCGCGAACGTTTGGAACTGAGACAATGTTTTCAAATAGAGGTTAAGAAAAATGCTAAGCGACACACACCAGAGAAAGCGAAGCAGGCAGCGTGAGAAGGTGCTCGATATCGTACGAGCGACGAAATCCCATCCGACTGCGGACTGGGTTTTTCACGAGGTGCGTAAGGAGCTTCCGAATATTAGTCTTGCGACCGTCTACCGCAACCTGAATCTTCTCGCGGAGTCGGGAGAAATCAATGAAGTCCTCTGCGACGGCCAGCTGAGGTTCGATGCGAATAAGGACGAACATTTCCACTTCATTTGCAGGTCCTGCAAAGGAATATTCGATATAGATGAGACTCGGGTTTCGACACCCGACTTCAAGCTCCAACGAGGTTATACGGTCGAGGACGTGAGGATCGACTTCTACGGGATCTGTCCGGCTTGCCAGACACAGAAGTAGCGGAGTTTACTCAGCTGTGGGATTCTTGCCTGGCTCTTCGAGTTTGAAGCGCACCGTCTTCGCCCAGGTCCGTTTCTCCTTCTTGATGTAATCCAGGTAGATCGCACGCCCGACGACGTAAATCCAGAACTGGCAGTACGTGAAATACATCAGGAACACGAGAAGGAAGTTCCTGAACGTATCCATACCTTCATAAGACAGGACCAGTATGATTTCGAGGATGAAAAGCACGACCGCCAGGACCCAGACCGTGGTATAAGGACCAGGAAGCGGGATCGCGACGAGGTGACTCACGCTCAGGATGAAGATGAGATCGCTGACGCCGATCGCGAAAAGAAATATATAATACAGCGAGAGAAGGTAAAGGACCTCGAAAGCGAGGAATTTATTCTGAAACTGTGGTATTTCCTTAAAGAACTTCGTGACGACATAGTTGTTCCCTCTTACCCACCTTGTCCGCTGCTTTGCCCAGACTGAAATGATCTCAGGCTCCTGCTCGAGAGTCACTGCGAAAGGAATGTATTTTATCTTATATCCTTTCATGTAGACTCTTATACTCAGCTCCGAATCCTCCGTTATCGCGTCCTCGTCCCAGCCGTTCAGGTCATCCAGCAGATGTTTCCAAATGACGAAATTCGTTCCGGGCAAAGTCGCCACCTTGAACATCGCCCATCTACCAGCCTGAAGTATCGCCTGGAAACTCATCGTCTCTATGCTCACGAATCGCGTGAGCCACGTTCTGTCTTTGTTTATCGTCCTGAAATTTCCGAGAACTGCCCCAAGGTCCGGATGTAGAAGGAGCTCCGCCACAAGGTATCTCAAAGCGTCGGGAAGGGGTTGGTTATCCGCATCGTAGACTGCGATCACTTCAGCATCGGTCTGCTTCAGCCCGAGGTTCAACGCGCGAGACTTGCCTTTTCCACCTTCTCCTTTCGGCACGTTGTAGCAGCGTACCCGCGAATCGCGCTTCGACATGCGATCGACGATTTCGCCCGTCTTGTCCGATGAGCCGTCGTTTATCACGAGTATCTCAAGCTTCTCCTGAGGATATTCCAGCTTGACCATCGCTTCAAGCGTCCTCTGTATCACGGTCTCTTCGTTGTGCGCGGGAATAAGGATACAGACCCGCGGAGCGTCGAGATGGGTCATGCTGTCAATTGTCTTCCTCTCCTTTGCGGAGTTCCAGTTATGAAAGAACCCTGCTATCGTGAGAACAAGCTGGTACGCGATCATGAACCAGATGAATATTACGGAAAGGACAAACAGCGCTCCAAGGAGAGTCGTAAAGAAATCAAACATGTGCAATCGCCCTTCTTCTTCTCAGCTTCAGCCCAAAATACAGGACGATCAATATACCGCCTGCTATCGAACCGAAAATCGCTATCAACGCCGAAGACCATAAACTCGTCATGTCAATCCCGTAGGACACAGTACTCTCCAGCACGACAAGCACCTTATGCTGTCCCGGAGGCAGGACAATTCCGTAGTGCTGCTCTTCGCGAGCAACGGTAAACGACATGTCATGATCATCGACAAGTACCGCATAGGGCATTTTTCCGAACGAAACCGCGCATCTCCCCGGAGAATAGTAGGTAAATTCCACTCCGCGCTGAAATGTCCGCTCGCTGAGTATGTTGCACGAGGCAGCCTCGATGTGCGACTGCATTAGACCACTCTCGAAGGGGTTGACATTGGCTTTCACAATTTTCACCGAATGCTCGCCTGCCGGGATAGAGAAATAGCCGGGCCGATATGGATACACGATCCTGTCATTTACCGAGACTTCAGCGACATCGTTGCTCAACCTCAGGGATGTCGAATACGGGGCGTCGATCGTGAACCCGTCCCGAGCAACTCGGAACTGCGCCTGCGGGGCTGCAGCGAATGCAAACTCGGCCACGTCCTGTGGGTAGGCCGTCGCCTCGGAATAGATCGCAATTCTCGGTGCGCCTTGTAAAGCAGAGTTAACCAGAAGGCAACTCTCTATCCCCGTCGGCGTCTTGGTCGGGAAAACACCGCTGTAGTTCGATTGACGAAATGCGAGTATGTTCAGGTCCATCATCAGGTCGGAAGAGTCTGGTCCGAGCAGGCTTCTGTACGTATTCCCTATCGTTATGTACCTGCGCGGATCAGAATTCCAATTTATTTCCGGATCTTCCACATCAAGGATGTATGAGAATTCCTTCCTCAGTTGCAGGATCTGATCCATGTCGACGCCGATCGATGTCCTCAGTCCGGGGAAAGATTTCTGATCGAGTACTGTCAGGATCACTTGGGCGCCGGGTTTGTCCCTGAACGCGTTCGTTGCTACAGAAAGAAAATGCGCCGTCAGGTTGGTCACGAGAGAGGCGCGAAAGTCCACGAAGCTCTTCCAGTCCTGCGGCGAGATCTTGTAGTAGTGCGGAGAACTCTGCTGGAACAGCTGTACCGGATCGAAGCCATATTTCCTTCTGAACAATGCACGCGCGCTCTGGTCGAACGGAGTGAGCATTTGTGGATCGCCCGGTGCCCCCTCCCCGCCGAAATACAGCTCGGCGATATTCACACCGTCCCAGTCATGCGACGTAAGAAAACTGTATGTCCAGTCGGACGCAGCGTGAAGACAGGCTGTATCCGTCAGGGCAACCGGGTAGCGCCAGTCGGGACGTACATCCTCGCCTTTGTAGTTTTTCTCGTGCCACTGCGGATGTTCATCGTAGAACTTCTTGCTGATCTGCGGCGGCTCGATCCAAGCATAGACTGTGATCCCATAGGCGTGGCAAAGTCTGATAAGCCTGTCATAGTCGTAGCTGTATTTGGGATACTCATGCCAACCTGCTACGTGGATCGCTCTGATGCCCCTGCTCGCCCACTCTTTCACCAATGTCTCGACGCTGATATTCCTGCGCAACCCAGGGTCAAAATACATTTCAAGATTGTCGCGCTCCAACACCGGGTACAATTGCAGGTAGTTCTTGATCCATTCGATGAAGTAAGGGAATCTGGAGTACCCTCCGCTGGTTACCGGGTCAAATCTCGCACTCATTGCGATGAATTTCCCTTTACTGTATTTCCTTGCGACAACCACCGGCGCATCGTTTACGTCATTCGTACAGATTATTTGATCGCCCTCTTCTACATCTATGCGATGAACCGTCTCAAATGTCCCCCAGCTCAGAAGCTGTTCAGGGAATAGCCGGTCTCTTACCTTCTCAAGTCGCATGACGTTTTGGCTAAACTTGACGCCAAGATCGACTGCAAGAGGATTCTTGGAGTCGGTGATCAGTTTTCCTCCCCCTGAAACGAATTTTTCCAGGATCTCATACAGTGAATCCGGAAGGTTATCCGCCACGGTGTAAGGAACAACAATCAAGTTATATGCGCTGAGGCTGTCGAGATTGCCTGGGGCTAGAGTATCGACAGGCACTCCAACACTTCGCAGCGCCGTCGCGAAACTCTCTTCGTCCAGCATAGCACCACCGGTGGCGGTCGAATCCCAGAGGATAGCCACAGCCGCAGGTGTTACCTGCTTCTTCTCCGGGAAAATCCTATTCCACAAACTCTTCAACGCTATTATTACCCTGTCAAGAAAGGTCAACTCTCTCTCCCTGTATTCGA
>CAZRXH010000013.1:8095-10883 GCA_964603995.1 uncultured Bacteroidota bacterium
GCATATCCATCTCTCACGTAAAGATTTGCCTTGGCAGCAGCCAGGATGTCCTGGACAGCTTTCTCCCCTTCTTCCGGAGAGCCAAGTGGCACGTAGCCGGCGTTTTCGGGGATAATTTTCTCACCATACATATCCTTCTGAATGACATAAGGAAAGTACTGGCTGTAGTCCAGATCATCCATCACGATCCGCTGTTCCACCGCCGTCGAGAATACTTTTGCGATCGCAGCATAATCGATTGCCGAAGCCCCGTAGTGCGGCGTTTCCCAGGCAAGAGGGTACACTCCGTTGCGCATCAGCTCCTCGACGCCAGTCTCCAGCTTCTGCTGAACATAGGCGGCGTTGTCGTCGGCGATCGGCTTGTTCAGAGCACCGTCCCAAAATTCGTAGTCGTTGTCGCTCACTCCGTGATACTGGTGCGTGACGCCGTGCATTACAATCGTGGCCCCGTGCTCTTCAGCGTATCTGAGAGCGTCCACCATGTCAGGTTTGTCAGACAGAGAAATACGGACATTGTTCGCGGGATCGACATAAAATGGGACTACTGCGATAAGAAATGGGACATGCTCGCTGTACAGCAAATCGGTAATCTTTCTGATACTGTTGGGATCTTCAGTCGGATCGACGTCCTCAATACGAATCAAGGCGGCGTGAAATTCAGGATGCTCCTGATTGAGTATACCATGCAGCTTCTCCGCGAAAAAAATGTATCTGTCCGTCGGACCCATGTATGAAAAAGGAGAGTCGCCAAACAAATAGAGATTACCTGTCTGGATAGCGTATGGAGACACTATATGACGCGGCGCATAGGCGTTTGCAAGGACCTTCACCTTGGATCTGTTCGTAATCGAGATCATCGTCAGGTAGTTATCGCCCTTATCGAACTTGAAATCCCTATCCGTCGGGACGACGGCGTCGAACCCGGTTGTGGAATCGTATCTCTCCGGCACGAAACCATATTTCTCTTTGAGGTTGTGCCGTGCATTCAGGGCAATTATCCCTGAGTTGAGCCAGATGAGGGTCCCCTTGTAATTGAAGGCGTCGTCGAGAAACTTGTCCGGAGGCTGGCAATTGTTGCTGAAACCGTTGAAGAAAACGTAGTCGAAGCTGTTGCATTCACCTGCCCTGTAGTCGTTTACCGCAACAAGCTTCTTCTGAAGATCGAAATGGCCCAGGAGTTGGAACAATTGCAGCGCGTCGCCCTTCGCAGGATTGCCACGGCTGTCCTTTCCCTCGTAGACGATCAGCACGCGGTTTCCCGCAAAAATGGTTCCGCCATAAAGCATTAGTATCGTTAGCGCGATTCTTCGTATCATCACGAGACCTTATTCATAAGTTAGTGCTTGATTAGTGTCAGCAGACATGAGCCGGACAAGCGGATACCATGCCGGCGGAGAGAGACAGCGAGCGGGTGACGCGGGCCATATCGGAACAACTCAATTCACTGGGATCATAATTGTCGGACCCGTATTTGCCGGTCCGGCAGCCATTGTCACAATGAGCGCTCTTCTCCAAAGACGGGCCTCCTGACAAGACCTCTCCCCACATTCCCTTCATACGGTTTAGTCTTTACCGTCCCAGCTGTTATACTTTTCGTAGGCGTCGATGATGTCCTTGACGAGCTTGTGCCTAACCACATCAGCTTTCTCGAGGTAGACGAAACTGACGCCATCGACGCCCTTGAGAACTTTCTGGATCTCGACGAGGCCACTGAGACTTTTCTGCGGCAGATCAATTTGAGTAATATCACCGGTTACGATAGCCTTCGAATTAAGACCCAGGCGCGTCAAAAACATTTTCATCTGCATCCCGGAGGCATTCTGCGCTTCATCGAGAATGACAAAGGCGTTCCCGAGCGTCCTGCCTCTCATATATGCGAGCGGCGCAATCTCTATGATATTTTTTTCCACATACAGTTTGAGCTTGTCCTGTGGGAGCATGTCGTCCAGCGCGTCATAGAGAGGCCGAAGGTACGGTATCACTTTTTCCTTGAGATCACCCGGAAGAAACCCGAGGCTTTCCCCCGCTTCTACTGCCGGACGCGTCAACACGATCTTCTGCACCTCTCTGTTCCTCAGAGCAGCAACTGCCATCGCAACGGCAAGATATGTTTTGCCGGTGCCGGCAGGTCCCACCGCGAAAACGACATCGTTCTTCTGAACTGCCCTCACCAACTGTCGTTGCCCGGGGGTCTTCGGCTTTATGAGATCGTTCTTCGCAGAGAGGACAACAATATCCTTAGAATCGCCTTCGTTTGTCCTTGTTTCTTCACCCTCGCCGGAGACGAGTTCTACTACCGTCACGACATCGTCCGGCCGCAGCACGCCGGTCTTGTCAAGGACGTACAGGAGTTCCTTGAATACTTTTTCAACAAGGACAGTCTCGCTCTCTTCTCCTTTGATCGTGATGTTGTCTCCACGAACGACAATGTTCGCATCGAATCGATCGGAGATTATCTGGAGATTTGAATCGTTTATTCCGAGAAGCGAGAGCGGATCAACTCCCGAAATCCTTATCCGTTTTTCAACAATATCCATTCAATCTGTGAACAGAGACTTTTGAATAAAAAGAAAACGCTCCCGCCATGTTGACGAACAGACGGGAGCGTTATTAAAAACAAACAGACTTTTCGTGTTGATGCTAACTACTTCGAGGGTTGTGCCGACGACGCTTTCATCATACGAGCCTTCTTCGCATAGTAGGCGCGCGCGGCTGCCTTCTCTTGATTCGAGAGCGGACCGTTCTCCGGAATAGTCAGGACTTCCTTCGGGTAAATGAGATCCGGATT
>CAZRXH010000013.1:10983-47570 GCA_964603995.1 uncultured Bacteroidota bacterium
CCGAACGCTTTCATATCGGCAGAAGTAGTCTGAAGCATGCCGAGGTATTTCTGCATTTCGGTCTGGTACTGCTGGTCAAGGCTAGCAAGCTCACTCTTCAAACCAGCTATATCAGTATTGAGCTGAGTCAGCACATTCTTCAAGGAATCACGCTTGGCAGTAAGTGTCGTCATCTCCGCCTGCCAATCGTCATATTTCATTTTTTCCTGCTGTGCGGAAGCCACAGAGGAAATCGCGAATAACATCGCGATAACTGCCAAAACGGAAAATCGTCTCATCTATGGCTCCTTATCAGTTTGACTTAGTAGTATCTTGCTGTGCCTGCATTCGCTGCTGCAGGAGTTGTTCATTACTCTGTAACTTCTTGATCTGTTCCTTCTTGTCTGCAACTTGTTTCTGCAGATCAGCTTTCTGTTGTTCGGCGGTCTGAATCTGCTGCTGGAGCGTCGCAATTTCATTATTGAGATCAGATAACTGCTGCATCTGACTCTTATCTGCGTACTTAGTACACCCAGCTAGCAAAATGGACGCAACAATGAGGCTCAGGATTGCACCCGGCAATTTTCTCATTTTCTACCTCCTTTGCATATTTTCATCGACCTAAGTTTAATGGAAACAAGCGTTTTAGTCAAGCATTTAAGATGAAAAATGTCTTAAAAAATTTTCACTCTCAATACAAAATCACCTTAGGTTTTAGTAAATTTCAGTTCCAAAACAGGAGTTTATGAATTGTCCAAAGTGAAGAAGGTAGTGCTCGCCTATTCCGGCGGCCTTGATACATCTATAATAATCCCGTATCTGAAAGATACCTATGGTTGCCAGGTCGTCGCCTATGCTGCGAATATCGGGCAGGGCGATGAAGAGTTGAAAGGGCTGGCTCAGAAGGCAAGGAAGACCGGCGCCGATAAGTTCTATCTGCTTGATCTGCGCAAAGAATTCGTCCAGAATTTCCTCTTCGCTATGATTAAGGCAAATGCTATATATGAAAGGAAGTATCTGCTCGGAACTTCCATTGCCCGGCCTCTCATCGCGAAGTACCAGGCAAAAATCGCTTTGAAAGAAGGAGCCGATGCCCTCGCTCACGGCTGCACCGGCAAAGGAAACGACCAGGTCAGGTTCGAACTCACTTATAAGGTATTCGCACCTAAGCTGAAAGTCATTGCGCCCTGGCGGGAATGGGATCTTCGCTCGCGCGAGGACGCGATAAGATACGCAGAGGAGCACAAAGTCCCCATAAGAGCAACACTGAAAAAGATTTACAGCAGGGATGGCAACCTCTGGCACCTCAGTCACGAAGGAGGCGAGCTCGAAGTCCCCTGGAATGAGCCGAAGGCAGACATGTTCCTTCGTACTGCTTCGCCTGAGAAGGCGCCGAACAGGCCCACCTATATCCAGATCGAATTCAACCGCGGCGTTGCGGTCGCAATCGACGGCAGAAAGTACGACCCCGTGAGCCTTGTCGAAAAGCTGAACAAGATCGGAGCTGCCAATGCGATCGGCCGAGTAGACCTCGTCGAGAACCGCCTCGTCGGGATGAAATCGAGAGGAGTCTACGAGACCCCCGGCGGTACAATTCTTTACGCAGCACATAGCGAACTCGAACATATCATTCTCGACAAAGACACACTTCACTACAAGGACCTTGTTTCTCAGCGGTACGCAGAGCTCGTGTACAACGGCCAGTGGTACACTCCGCTCCGGGAAGCCCTCGATGCATTCATGGAATCGACACAGAAACACGTCACAGGAACTGTGCGACTGAAGTTGTACAAAGGAAACATCGTATCTGCCGGCGTGAAGAGTCCCTCTTCGCTTTACCGTGAGGACCTTGCAACTTTCTCGCAGGACGAAGTCTACGATCAGAAGAAGGCGGAAGGGTTCATTGACCTCTTCGGACTTTCGATGAAGATCGCATCGGAAGTGCACGGGAAGCCAAAAGAATGAGTATCGAGTTTCGTGAAGTAAGGCTTGCCGAGGCGCAGACAAAGCTTCGAGGCGGGGACGACTTCTTCATCTATTACTCGACTTTCCTCGGCGGTTACACTCGTGACCGACTTCTCATGTCTGTCCCGATCGACGACCACATCGTACATAGAGGCGACGGCGTTTTCGACAACGCTCTCTGCATCGATGGGAATTACTACCTCCTTGGCCAGCATATCGAGAGGTTCTTCTTCTCCGCCAATGCGATCGGGATCAAGCCTCCTTTTTCCCAGGAGGACCTGAAGCGGCTTCTTATCAAACTCGGAATCGAGTCCGGAAAGAAGAACTTCATCGCGCGATTTTTCATGTCCCGCGGACATGGGAGCATGAGTGTATATCCGCACGAGGCGGTCTCGCCGAACCTCTATGTACTAATCGGAAAGTTCTCGCCTGCCCCGGAGCGGTATTTCAAAACCGGAATGATCGCCGCGACAAGCCCCACACAAATGCGCCCACCGATTTCTCCACAGGTAAAATCCGTGGATTATCTATCGAACGCTCTGATGGAGCTTGCCGCGAAGGGGAGCGGCGCCGATTCGGCGATCGCAATCGACGCATCCGGCAACATAACTGAAGGCTCCAACAAGAACGTCGTGGTTGTTGGAACGGACGGAATACTCCGCGTACCGCCTCCCGAGAAGATACTGCGGGGGACGACGCTTGCGCGCGCGCTTGAGATGTCAGAGAAACTTCTGAAAAAGAAAATCATCTCCGAAGTAAGAGTAGAAAACATCCCAATTTCTGAAGCGTACAACGCCGCGGAGATGCTCTTCTTCAGCACTTCATTCTTTGTAGCACCGGTTGTAAAATATGACGGGCGAACAATCGGCGACGGCAAGCCCGGTAGGGTCTGGAAGGCTTTTCATGACCTGTTCAAGAGAGATATCAAGTCGAATAAAAAAGTCTTAACTCCAGTCAGGTAAATCAAAAGATGCCAAAACTTTGGGGCGGAAGATTCACGAAAGGCGTATCGAAGCTTATGGGAGAGTTCAACGACTCACTCCCGTTTGACAAGAGACTCTGGAAAGAAGAGATTGAGGCGAGTACAGCATATTCAGCCGCCCTTGCCCGATCGGGAATATTCTCAAAATCCGAGAGATCGAAGGTGGCAAAAGCCCTCCGAGAAATCGGGAGGGAGTTCGCAACGGACAAGTTCAAATTCAAGCCTGAGGACGAGGATATCCACACCGCAATCGAAAGAAGGTTGGTGGAGAAAGTCGGCGAAGTAGGCAAAAGAATTCACACCGGCAGGAGCCGGAATGAGCAGGTGGCGACCGACGAAAGGATATTCCTGAAATCCGCAGACATCGAGGCGGTGGTCCTGATCCGGGGATTGCAGTCGCGCGTCCGTGATCTTGCCTCGAAGACTTCAGATGACGTTCTCCCGTCGTACACTCACCTGCAGCAGGCGCAGCTAATCAGGCTCGGGCATTACTTCATGTCGCTTTTCTTCATGCTGGAAAACGACCGGTTGCGTTTCGAGGACCTGCAGGAAAGAATAGACTCTCTGCCGTTGGGGTCGGGGGCCGTTGCCGGCTCAACGCTGAAGCTTGACAGGAATTTGCTCAGGCGCGAGCTCGGTTTCGCAGAACTTACGCCGAACAGCATAGCCGGCGTGAGTGACAGGGACTTCATCAGCGAGTTTCTCTTCGCTGCCGCGCAGACACTTATCCATCTGGGCAGATTTGCCGAGGATCTCATCATGTGGAGTTCAACAGAGTTCTCATTCGTCGAGCTCGATGATGAGTACTCGACCGGCAGCAGCATGATGCCGCAGAAGAAGAACCCCGACTCGCTGGAACTCATCCGGGGAAAAGTCGCCAGGAGTATCGCTAACCTCAATTCCCTTCTTGTTCTGCAAAAGGGCCTGCCTCTTACATACTCCAAAGATTTGCAGGAGGACAAAGAGCCGCTTTTCGATTCGGTCGACACCCTCTTCTCTTCGCTGAAGGTTTTCACCGGAGTCATTTCCACGCTGAAGATCCGCAGGCAGAATCTCATGCGAAACACCGACGACTCGATCTACGCCACCGATATCGCTGACTATCTCGTCATGAAAGGTCTCCCCTTCCGTGAGGCTCATAAGATCGTCGGCAGGCTGGTTCTCTCCGCCACAACCCGAGAAAAGCAGCTGAGAAATTTTACTTTCTCTGAATTGAAAGATATTTCCGGTCTGTTTGATGAAGGTTACTACAGAATTTTTGACCCTGCAAGATCGGTTGAAAGACACGACGTCTATGGTGGAACAAGCCTGAAAAGAGTAAGACAGCAAATTGAACTTGCCGGGAAAATGTTGGCAGAGAAGAGGCTTCGCCGGAGATGAACACCGATTTCTTGAAAGACCTTAACCCTGCCCAACTTTCCGCGGTCAAATCGGTCGAAGGACCGGAACTTGTCCTTGCAGGCGCCGGTAGTGGAAAGACGAAGGTCCTTACCTATCGTGTAGCATACCTCGTTTCAATCGGAGTTCCTTTCCACAGCATCCTCTGCCTCACTTTCACAAACAAAGCTGCAAATGAGATGAAGGCAAGAACTGAAAAGCTTCTGGGAATGGACGAAGGGGAAAATCCAAGAAAATACTACAGTTGGATCGGGACATTTCATTCGTTGTTCGGCAAAGTCCTCAGAATGGAAGCAGAGAAGCTTGGGTTCACACCGAACTTCAGCATCTACGATGAAGATGACTCGCTGAAGTTGATCAAACAAATCCTGCGAGAGCACAACCTATCTGAAGAGGTATTCGCGCCGGCGGGTATCCGCTGGCAAATAAGTAAACTGAAGAACGGCCTGATTCTCCCGTCTCAGTTTGCGCAATCGGCAAAAAGCAGGCTCGAACAGGTCACCGCCGAAGTGTACGGCGTCTACGACGACAGGCTGAAGAAGAATAACGCGATGGACTTCGACGACCTGCTGATCAAGCCAATTATTCTCTTCAACCGGGACCGAACCTCTCTGGAAAAATATCAGAACAAGTTCAAGTTCATTCTTGTTGACGAGTACCAGGACACGAATCGCGCTCAGTACATGCTTCTCAAGCTTCTTGCGGAGAGGCACAGAAACATTTGCGTTGTCGGTGACGACGCTCAAAGCATTTATTCATGGCGCGGCGCTGATCTGCAAAACATACTTGACTTCCAGACCGACTATCCCGACGCCAAGGTCTTCAGGCTGGAGCAGAACTACCGGTCAACAGGGAAAATACTAAAAGCTGCAAACTCGGTCATCATCCACAATCGTCGGAAGTTGGACAAGGAGTTGTGGACTGAGAACCACGAAGGCGAGCGACTTTCTGTACTCGAGTGCGAGAGTGACAGAGATGAGGGTTACAAGATTGTCCAGAGAATCAGAAATGAGAGCATCAAGGACAAGCTCCAATTGAAGGACTTCGTGGTCCTGTTCAGGACGAACTACCAGTCACGCGCACTCGAAGAAGCGTTTAACCGCGGAGGGATCCCGTACGTAATCGTCGGTGGCGTGGCGTTCTACAAGAGGAAGGAAATCAAGGACCTCCTCGCATATCTCAAGCTGATTGTCAATCCTCAGGACGATGCGTCGTTCTTGCGAGTCGTGAACTTTCCTGCCCGGGGCATTGGAGACGTCACGATAGACTATATCCGCAGCTTCGCTACAAAGCATCAGTCCTCCCTGCTAGATGTCGCGGGACGTGTGGATGAGATTGTTGAGATTCAGCCAAGGCAGAAGAACCAATTGAAACAGTTCGGGAAGCTGATAGGCAAATATATCAGTCTGAAGGACCAACTTTCGATCAGCGAATTGACGCGTTCGTTGACGGATGAGTTGCAGCTTGTGAGGACCTTGAAAGAGGAGAACACAGTCGAATCTCAGAACAGGATGGAGAACATCCAGGAATTCCTTGCCGGAATCGCGGAGTTCCAGAACGAGAACCCGGAGGGAACTCTCCAGGACTTCCTCTCGGAAGTCTCTCTCGTCTCCGATGTGGACAGATGGGATACGAAGCGAAATTCAGTTACTCTGATGACAGTCCATGCTGCAAAAGGTCTTGAGTTCCCGGTCGTGTTCGTAAGCGGGCTCGAAGAAGGATTGTTCCCCCTCAGCTCGAAGGAGCAGGATGAGCTCGAAGAAGAGCGTCGCCTTTTCTACGTCGCGATCACCCGCGCTGAGAAGAAGGTCTATTTATCCTATGCAAAGCAACGATTTCGGTTTGGCAAACTCTCCTACCAGGTGCCGTCGCGTTTCCTTGCAGAAATGGAGGCCGATGTATTGGATCAGGAGCACAGCGCCAGGGTCACCGCCCAACGTTCAATCTGGGAGACAACTTCCACGTTCGATTCTCTGCGACCGTCGCTCGACAGTCTCGGAGTCGTCGATGACGACAACTCCCGACAACCGGCTGTAGAAAGAGAACGCAGCGCTGCCGCTCATATCAGAATCGGAACCATAGTGGAACACCATTTCTTCGGCGAAGGGAAAGTCATTGAAATGTCCGGAAAAGGAGATAGCGAGAAAGTCGTCGTTCTCTTCAGCGCAAATCAGAAGAAGCAACTGATGGTACGGTACGCCAACCTCCGCATAGTGAAGTAGCTGCGCGGATTTCCGGGTATTGAAATGGCATTAAGACTGGAATCGGTGGACTCGGACGACACAGAGTCCCTTTCCCTCGTCAGACAATTATTTCTGGAATACGCGAAATCACTCGACTTCGATCTCGATTTCCAGGATTTCGACGGTGAACTCGCTAATTTGCCGGGAGATTATTCTAGACCTTACGGAAGGCTTCTGATAGCATACGAGTCCGATTTGTCCGTTGGCTGCGCGGCGCTGAGGAGAATAGACGACGAGACTTGCGAGATGAAACGTCTGTACGTTCGTCCGGGATTCAGGGGGATGAGAATAGGAAGGGCGTTGGCTCAAAGAATAATAGATGATGCTCGGGAAATCGGCTACGCCAGAATGCGACTCGACACTGTGCGTTCGATGACAGAAGCTATCTCGCTTTACAAGTCATTCAGTTTCCATGAAATCGGACAGTACAGGGTGAACCCTCACCCGGATGCTCTTTTCTTTGAACTGGATTTGACGGTACGCTAAGCTCGTTCTCGTCGTTCCTGAAGAGGAAGCGCGAGGAAGCTGCGAGTCACGTCTGTCAACGAGAGATTGCTCACCACACGGAATCTCTATCGTATTTCTCCGTTGGAGTAAACCTGGACCTTCCTGACAAACTCCAGCTTCTGGCCCAGGAAGCGCTCCGCTATCTCGTTGAACTTCTGCGGAAAGTCACTGACGTAGAATTCATAGCGTGGCTTGGACTTTCTTGTATTCAGCATCTTCATCGAGGAGAGGAGCTCCAGGACAGACTTTGCCGTCGCTTCACCGGCATCGACCAGTTGAACGTCCCCGCCCAATGTCCGGGAGATTACACCCCGAAGCAATGGATAGTGTGTACAGCCGAGAATCATGACATCTATCTTGCCGGAAAACATGGATAGATACTCCTGCGAGATGAGATCGGTTGCCTTGTGGTCGAACATTCCCTCCTCTGCAAGTGGTACAAACAGAGGACAGGCCTGAGTCGTGATTCTGACTTTCGGGGCAATTTCCTTCAGTGCAGTGGTGTAAGCTGAGGAGTTTATGGTGGAGAGTGTTCCGATGACGCCGATGCCTCTGGTCCGAGCCAGCTTCATCGCCTCCTTTGCAGTCGGCTCAATGACGCCGATCGTCGGTACCGTCGAGTGGGCTCGGACGACATCCATCGCCAGCGCGGACGCCGTATTGCAGGCAATGACGATCACCTTAACCACCTTCGACATAAGAAAGCGAGCGTCCTGGACAGCATATTCCCTGATCACTTCCGCCGATTTATTTCCGTAAGGTACCCTTGCGGTATCGCCGAAATATACTATGTTCTCGTTTGGAAGAAGCTTTATCAGCTGGCGAACGACTGTCAGTCCACCAATGCCAGAATCAAAAACACCGATCGGATTTTCCGGCGAGATCACTTGAAGATTAGTTCAGAATCTATCGATTCATTGATGATACTCAGGATCTTTTCCCTGAGCCTGTCCAGATCCTCTTGAGTGGGTTTTGTACCATCATTGTGGAGGACGTAGAATGTATCGACTATGCCATCTACCCTTGTGGCAATCTTTGCAAAATGGATGCTCATGCTCGCAGAAGACATTGCCGAAGTGACTTTGTAAAGAAACCCCAACGAGTCCGGCGCAAAGACCTCGACGAGAGTAAAATCAGCGGTTTCAGAAGTCTGAACAGCGACTTTTATGTTCGGGTTCACCTCGTGCTTCAGTCTCCTCTGCCATTTCATCCTGTGGCGCTCGAAAAGTCTCTCCGGATCCGTCTCTCCGGTGAGGATCGCACGAAGGTCCGATTCAATTTTCGTCATCTGAGCTCCGGCCAGGTTCTTTTTGGTGATGTTGTCGAACACCTTGAACCGGTCTATGATTATTCCGTCCTCTCGCGTGAAGATGTTGGCATCGACGATGTTGGCGTCGTTCGCGCTGAGCGACGAGCAGAACCTTGAAAGCTGGAAGGGTGCATCGCGGGTGATGATCGTTACATCGGTGTGTTCGTCGATCTGGCTGAAGTGAACATGCACTGTCTGAAAATCGGACTCAATTGCCTCAATGTGCCGAACAATCTCCTTGTCTTCAAACACTACGGAGTAGAGATCGTTCTTTATGCCGTCAAAGTGTTTTCGGATGACTTCGGATTTTTCCGATGGCATCTGATTCATTATCGCACTTTCTTTCTGCCGGCGCTGCCTTGCCTGGAGCGACACGATCGCTTCCCGATCGAGTGATTCGCTGATGATCTGGTACGATTTCCTGTAAAGTTCATAAAGCAGCTGCGCCTTCCACTTTGTCCAGACGGTCGGATTAACTGCACTGAGGTCGGCGTATGTCAACAGGTAGAGCATCTTCAATTGTTCGGCGTCCGAGAAAAGGCGAGTGAACTCATACACAGTCTCCGGATCGCCGATATTGCGCCTGAACGCCGTCTGTTCCATCTTGAGATGATTTCTAACGAGAAAGCCTACGTCTTCAATCACATCATCAAACCCGATCCTTCCGAGCCCCTTCTCGGCAACTTCAACACCGATAATCTCATGCTTTCCTATCGAAACAGGTTTTGCGATATCGTGAAACATGACCCCGAGGTAAAGGGTATCGAGACGCTTCACACTCCTCAGAAGCTCCCCCAGGAATTGGTCCTGCTCACCAACGCTTTCAAGGTTCTCGATCGCAGTCAGTGTGTGCTCATCGGCAGTGTAGTAGTGATACACGTTGTGCTGGAAAAAACCGATCAGCTTTCCAAACTCCGGAAGATATCTTCCGAGCACTCCCAACTCATTCATGGATTTGAGCGTGAACGCCACATTCCTATCGGACAGCAGCACTGATTTGAGAATTGCCGCAGCCTCCGCGGATCTCTGGAATGCCGGCTCACTGAAAATGTCAAGCTCCCTCGCAAGAGTCTCATGGACATTCTCGTCGAAGTGCAACCCTGTTCTTGCTTTGTGGTAGAATGCCTTGAACAGGCGAACGGGGTCTCTGCCAATCTCTCTTTTGAAAGCTATCTGGTCGCCGACAAGCACATAGTCGTCGTCAATGTCGACCGCTTCAACCTTGGCACCCCTGGGTTTCAGCGCCGCTTTCATCTTGTCTGAGATCACCTGGTTGAGTCTGAAGATCTTTCGCGCGTGCCTGAAGTAATCGCGCATGAAGCTCTCGACTCCCCTGGCATAATCCGCACTTACATATCCCATATCGGCGGCGACCTTCTTCTGTATCTCAAAATCAAGAAGATCATTCAGGCTCGAAGATTGATAATGAAGGCTTTGTCTCGTCCTCAACACGAACTCAAAGGCGTCCCTCGTATGTTTGTACTGCAATTCGTTTACGAGCCCTTTCTCAAGGAGTCGTGACAGAAAATCCAGTATTGCGGGTTGTTTCAGGGTGTAACTTACGTCGGGCAGGAAATCAGGATAGACTGCTCTGTACATCCAAAGAAGGTCGTGAAGATCTCTCAGTCCACCGGCGCTCTTTTTGAGATTTGGCTCCAATAGCGAAGTGGACTTCCCATATTTGTTGTGCCTCACTCTTATGCCGTCAAGTGTCGACTTGACAAATCCCCTGTCTGTGTTCTTTGTGACAAAGTCCCGGATTGCAGATTCAAGTTTCGCGAAGAGCTTTCTGCTTCCTGCCACATAGCGATACTCCAAAGTGGCAGCCCAACTGTCGTGATCATCCCTGTAAGTCTGGAGGACCTGTCCGACATTCCGAACAGAGTGGCCGATATTCAACCCCATGTCCCACAGAAAATGCATGATGCGCTGTGCGTAGAAACTCGACTGAATGCCGCTCCCCACAACGAAAAGGATGTCGATGTCCGAGTGAGGACACAACTCGGCACGTCCGTAGCCGCCGACGGCAACTGCAGCGAGATCATCGGGACTGTCTGCCTCCTCGACCGCTCTGGATATAGCTTCGTCGACGGCGACCGTCAGAGCCAAAGAGACCTCCGATCCTTTCGCACCGGCATTGTGAAGCCTCTTCGCACTTTCACGCTGCACACTAAGTCTGTCTATCGCAAGACCTACTTCTTCTCTCATATGTTAGAATATAATCAAGACCGGACTGAAAACGGAAACAAATCAGGATTGAGGTAACAGAGAGTTGACTGAGCCGTGATCCCTGGCAGGCCTTACGCCTCGCCGCGTGGAGACATCTGCAGAGCCGCCCTCACCTTTTGAACGAGTTGCTCGAAATCGAAGGGCTTCTCTATGACCTCGACTATCCCCTTGAGCCCGGTGCGTTCTTCCGGAGTAATGTATCCTGTCGAGATGAGAACCCGAACATCGGGATTTATTATCGTGAAATTTTCAAGGACCTCTCTCCCGGACAACTCCGGCATGTTGAGGTCCAGTACCACGAGACTGATCTCTTCCCACTCTCTCTTATAAATTTCGAGAGCAGTCATCCCGTCTTTTGCGGTCACGACCGTATAGCCTGCCTGTTCAAGGAGAAATTCCGCCGCTTCTCTTATGCCAGCCTCGTCATCGACGAAGAGTATCCTGCTCCCATACGTGGAGAATGACTCCCCGACATGAGGCGCCGGGACTTCCGGCTCGGACAACGCGTCTGCAGAACTTGGCGGCAGAAATATGCTGAAGACGGTTCCCTTCCTGACCTCACTGTAAGCCTTCAGAAAGCCGTTGTGAGACCTGACGATTCCATACACGACACTCAGTCCCAGTCCCGTCCCTTTTCCTGGAGGCTTCGTGGTGAAGAAGGGTTCAAATACCTTGCTCATCAGTTCAGGTTGAATGCCCTCACCATTGTCTCTTACCATTATGTAAGCATAAGTCCCGGGTTCCACCTGGTAAACATCAGCCTCCATGGGTGACACTTCACGGATTTCGGTCTTCAACAGCAGAGTTCCCCCGTGAGGCATGGCGTCTCTGGCATTGACCGCAAGATTGAAAATGACCTGTTGGATCTGGCTTTGGTCTCCTTCAACATAGATAGGCGTTGAAAAAAGTTCAGTTTCGATTTTTATCGTCCGCGGGAAAGTCTCTTCAAACAGAGGCAATGATTCCGCGATAATTGAGTTTATGTCAAAGACCCTTTTCTGCTCCAAGCCTTTGTGCCTGCTGAATGTGAGCAGGCGCCTGGAAAGATCACTGCCTCTGAGGGCGACATTTGTGATGTTGTCGGCGTACTTCCTGAGCTCGACGTCTTCGATCCGGTGCTGCAGGAGCTGCGAGGAGCCAAGGACCACTTGGAGGATGTTATTGAAGTCGTGTGCGATACCTGCGGCAAGCGTTGCCATAGACTCGAGCCGCTCGAACTGCTCAAGCTTCTCTTTTTCCCGGAACTCACTCGTGCTGTCGACAACCAGCGATTGAACTCCAACTTTGTTCCCGATATGTATGAGGCTGGAATATCCGGAAACGGTGATGTGTCTTCCGGAGGCCGTAATCCCGTTGGCTTGCCATCGATCTCCACTCTTCTCTCCTCTCAGTATTGAGTCGAAGATACTCAAGACGGCATTGTGGTCCTTCCCGTCCATGAATACCGAAAGATCACTGCCGGAAATGCGATCAATCTCTGTCTCGAAGATCTGAGCAAGACGCGAATTGGCGAAGATGAGGCGTCCGTCCACCATTATGAAGCTTCCTGTGTACGGGTTCTCGACAATTCTCCTGTATTTATCTTCGGAAATACGCAACTCATTGACTTTGTCCTGCACTTCCTTCTCGAGCCTCATCGACCAATTGAAGGCGATTGATATTATCACCGTCCCGCCGCCGAAAAGTCCCATTATCAGGAGACCCGCCAGAAGCAGCAGAGAGTTCGTCGGCCTGAAGAGTCCGGATATTTTTTCCTCAGGTTGAATCGATGCAAAGAACCCCCTGTATCCTTCAAAGTGGAGCGGTGTGGTCATGAGCAGGTAATATTCTCCCATCCCCGTCCTGGTTTCACCGTGAAGGATATCGTACCCTTCAAACTGTGACTGCGAGAAAGCCTGAATCCGCTTTACAAGGACTTTCCTGTCGACTTCGTTATTTCTCAGAACGGCATCCCTGAAATCCTCCCCGATCTCATCTTCCCGGCTTGAGAAGACGATTTTGAGATCCGGAGAGATCAGGCGCAAGTGCTCACCGTAACCAGCCAAGTCTTCAATGCTGTTTGAAATTAGTTTCCTGACATCAATGAGCGCGAAGACATAAGTGTCGATTCTTTTCCGGTTTCGCCCCCTGACGACAATCAAGTACTTCTGTTTACCGATCTGCGGACCCGAGGTTATCTCTACGCCGTTGTCGCCCTCACGTTCTGTCGTTTTGTCCAGCAACTGTTCGACCGACAAGTCCACCGCCGCAGAGCCGGGCCCGTACATAAGCCCGATCGATTTTGCACTATCGGCATCGCCGACCGCGTCAACATAGTCCCGTCCCTTTTTCAAATCCAGGAGCACCATTGTGGGATCGGCAGCATCCTCGGAGCGCTGCAGCCTGAGGACTACGTCCTCCAACGCCGAATGAACTTTCGCGGCTGCGAGTCTTCCGATTGCCAGTCTGGACTGCGCATAGCTCTCAAGGGTCGATATCCTAAGGTCCCCGTAGAGTGATTCCGCCACGAGCAACATCACAAAGATAAAAGTGGTGAGTCCCGCTGCGATCAAATAAAGATCGCGAAGAACTCTGACTCTCAGCGTGTCAACGTACGTTGTTCTCACCTGGCGGAGGACAACCGGGAGATAGAGACGGATGAATTGCAGGATCAGCAGACTGACGGCAACCGAAACAGCAAGACCGAAAGTATTCATGATTAATCTTGCCTTCGGCTGAAGGCCGCCAGCACCGCCTATTCCAGCCAATCCAACCCAAACCGCAGGCTCGACGAGATAGTAAACCGCAATTATCCGGAGGAGCCTCGGCCTCCACACGGCCTGTCCCTTCCCCAGGAGAAAATAGAGTTCTCCGCTGAGAATCACGATGCTGAAAAGTGCCGCTTGTCTCAGCACGTAGCAGTCAGCGCCAAGCCTCCAGTAGATGGGCCTGCTGAACCCGAGAAAATACGGGATGAAGATTATCAGGAAAATCATGACGGCAAACTGACTTGCCCTGACAATCTTAGTCGAGTTGCGACCCAAATCGGGACGATTGGCTAGGAGGAATGAGTTAATCCTGCTTGTGCCGATCAAGGCGAGAATTAACCCGATGGTAGTTCCCAGCGTCAACAAGAAAAGCCAGAAGGCGTCGACGTCGCCGAAGACTATATCAAAGTATATCTTGAACAGATAGGAGAAAGCAAGGATCAATGTCCCGGCAAAAAGTGAAGTTCCGCCCTTCGATCTGCCGTATGCGAGACCTATCCTGAATGCGAGATGAGTCAAGGAAGCAACAGGGAGAAATACGAAAAGAAAGTCTAGTATGTCCGCAACAATTATCATTAATGAACTGGAGCTTCGCTGCCCCTATTATAGTCAGCGCAGGAAGCGTAAGCAAGTGAAATTAAGCAAGAGACGCATCCCGAACTCGTCGGGATGCGTCCACGAAGAGAAATATATTAGGCTCGTTCAAAATCTGAATTTCAAAACACTGAGTGTAACCGAAACGTCCTTTGCACTTGTGGGAGCCACAACAGCATTGAACGTTCCGACACCAAGGTCAATATCCCAAAACGGAAGGTCGACGCCAAAACCGAGTGCCCACCTGAAGCCGTAGGCACCTCCGAAACCAATTCCGGTTCTGATCGGGATCAAATCAATCGGCTTCCATTCGGCACCCAGGATAAACTCTGGAACAGTGGAGTTTCCAAGTGAATTGTTGAATCCTTGGTGATAGTCGATGGCAACAAGAAGCTGCCCAGGTAACTCAGGCAACAACTCGTCCAGGTTCACCGATGCACCTATGTTAAGGCGAGTCGGGAGAGGCGTCGTGAAACTCGAAGCGACGGAGTCCCTGGCCTTGAAGAAATTCTTGAAGGCGTTGTTGAGACTATCTACGTTGCTGGTCGCGTTCGGGACTCCTTCCTGTTTCGGTGAGAAACCGGAAAAGGTGAACGAAGTGTCGCCGCTCGCTTTCATCGTGTTCTTCGTCCAGGAGATCCAGCCTATGTCTGTGAGACTGACACCGACCTTTATGAAATCGAGGACCTTTGTCGATCCGCCCAGATCAAAGCCGAACCCGGTCCCAGCCGGAGCAAATGGGTTGAATTTCATAGTTGTATCCCCAACCTCGCTCTTTATGGCCTTCGAAACCGCATTGCTCAGAATTCCTGCCCTTAACCCGTCGAATCCCAGGTTGACATCGTAGGAGTAATTCGAAGAATCTGTGTGGAGCGAGCTATTCATGGTGTGAGCAGTAACGTAGCCCATCCCGGTAACGAACTTCACGCCAATTCCAGCATCGAAATCCCTTGCGATATCTTTTGGGACAGCAATAATATCGGGGAGCCGGAATGCAATGTCCGCGTTGTAACTTCTGTACCACCATGATTCGGAGCTGATGTTGTTCCAGGAGAACGTAGTTCCCGGAAGATTTCCATTCAGCGCGAATAGCACAAAAGAGTTAGGCAAGCTGGCGCGGGCACCGGCCCTGTCGTCGACAGCGAAGCCTAGCGCGAAATCGAGACCCCGAATTGCCACTCCAAGGTCACGAACATTGACGTCCGAGAGAACCTTTCCGACACCACCGGGAAATGCGTCAAGGATGGTCTGCTTATCTGACGGAGTGAGATATGTGCCGATTGCTTTTCCCCTGCTATCGACCTGTCCTGTTCCGGTAAAGTAGTCATTGTAGAGGCCGAGGGTAAGAAAATCCGTGCCCGCCCTTACGCTCACGGGCGCTATCTCAACAACTACGTCGCCCATGGACAGCGCAACGAGATTCGCTGGATTGGTGCCGATTGCGTCCACGTCGGCGGAAACCGCAGTTGATAGTCCGCCAAGAGAGACAAGCCTGGCACTTGCTATTTGCTGTGCGCTGACGTTCAAAAGGGGAAGAAGGAATAAGGCTGCAAAAGCTATGATCTTTTTCATGTCGCCTTCCCTCACTTTCCGACCAGGTTATTGTCGACCTTGAAGGCGAAGTTCCCATACACCTTCAAGGAAATATCATTGTCTTTCTTGAACGGTACGGTCGAAGATCCCGGTGGAGTTGCCACCCTGATGAAGAATCTCATATACGAATTGCCGAGATTCCTGGCCTGACTGTTGGTCAGGGCGATGACATTCCTGCTGAAGACAGAATCCCGAACACTCCCGTCGCTGTTTACATCAGCCGGGGCAATCCTGATGCTGTCGCTCGGGAAATTCATTATGACTGCATTCGTCGTGGTATCTATCAGCTGGCCTATCATGGTCACCTGGAGAGGCATCCCGTTCCAGACCTCAACGACAACGCTTCCGCTATCAACGTTGCTGAGTTTCGACGCCGTACTTGAGTCAGTGATGAGGGCTTTCTTCGTTGTGTCGATGAATGTCGCATTCGTGATTCCAAGGTCGAAAGGCATTGAGATTGTGCCTGTTCCCGTGACTTCGTCGGTGCTCTTCACCGTCCCGATTGTGCTGTACGGACTTGGATTCACCTCGACGGATCCGCCTATAATAAACTCGTCGGGTATCGTATTTCTGGCTTTTGCGAAAGCGTCGAGCACGTCCACAAAGTTCTGCCCCAGGACTATCTTATTAACTGTATTTGGATAGATCACCGTGTCCACCACAACCGAATCGACAGGAGGTGCGGAAGACGTGCTGCTGGCAGGTATCAATGTGATGTGCGCCAGGCATGGGAATCCGATGCTCGCGATGTTCAATTCAAGCTGTGTTGTCGGACCAAACGTGACGCCTCCTGAGAATTTCTTCCCGAAGTCGCCAAGATCCACTTTCTGAGTGGTCGTGGCTATATTTATCGGGTTTTGCAGATGGACCTCGCCAGTGAAAGATGTAAGCTGAAGCCCGCTCAGTTCAAACGAGGCCGACACCGAGTCTGTGTTCGCCACATCGACGAAGGCCGTGCCAGAACCCGGGACCTGTGCTGTGATCTTGTACTGAAGAGAGTCTGTGGGAGCGCCAGTGACAGGATCTGCCATGTTCAGCACATACCCGCTCAACGGAATGCTCTCGCTATATGCGCTGTTCGCACTGCCCTTTGGGGTAAGATTGATGTTTAGCGTCAATGGCGTGCCCTGTTTTGTCAAGCTCTTTATGACCAGGAGGACTGGAATTTGCATCTGAAATTTGTTTACCACGGTTAGATCGATACTCCCGGTGTCGATGCTTGCAGTCTGTACCTTGTTTCCGTCAGTCAAAACGATGCTCTTGTTGATCACGATATCGGGCTGCTTGGGAATAATTGCGTTGGCAGATGACACTTGGATATTCACCAGGTCAAACGAGATGCCGACCAGTGTGTCTGACTGGAACGTATGCGGTGTGGTACCTGAACCAGGAGAACTATATATGAAAGCCGCCCTCGGATCATTTGGGAGAGTGACGCCTGCGAGGGATATAGTATCCGACTGAGTTTGGTTGGCAGCCAGCGTGTTGCCGGGAATCGGAATATTCACTAGCGTATTATTAGACGCATCAACGACATCAATCCCGTTCTGGAAATCTATGGCTGCCGGATAGCCGTTGTACAGAGTCACGACAAGACTCCCGCCGCTGATAGTTGCAGAGGTAAAGTTCTGAAAGGTCTGGTCAGGATTCAGGTTCACAGTCTTGCTGGGGATAGCAGGGACGGGGACAGACTGGCCGACAGGCAACGTGGGGTCGGTCTCAGCATAGTGAATTGTGGGCGGTGGGTCTATCGAAAAGTCGTTCCGGCTTTCTGCCGCATATGTTGTCGGCACGGATCCAATTTTAAGATTGTCTCCCACAGACACTCCGTTCAGATTCTGTGTCCGGAGGAGAGTAAAAACATAGCTCGGGGGCTCCGCTCTCAAAAATGTGGTGTCGCCGTTCGTTATCTTCACCGAATCTTTTGAGAGTATCTCACCCAAAGTGTAAGTACGGTCGAAGAGCGGTGCGGAAAACTGAGTGTCCCATGTCGGCATGACAAAGGATGCGACCTTGTATTTAGAACATCCAATCATGGAGAGGAACACGGCCACGATTGAAGTGTACAGTACTCCTTTCTTCATATCAGACTCCTTTCAATAGTCTAGGGGATTCACTAATCGCCTCGCGTAGTTGCACAATAATAATCAAAGCGAAGCGGTACAGATTTGTCGCAGGTCACTATTCTGTGGCCCGACGATTCAGCGAAACAGTTGACAGAAAAGATGAAAAATGAGTATATGGGAGTCAATCGTAAGATGATCTCCCTGGTATCGCTGCGGCAGAGACGACACTTGCTCCCTCATCAGGCCCCAGGGGACTGGAACCCGAATGGGGCCGTCGGTGGAACCGGCCCAGCGAAGACCTTGATCTCACCAAAGTTGTGCTCATATTTTTCGACGTTCTCACGAAGAGCGCTGAGAAGCATCTTCGCGTGCTGTGGGGTCATTATTATCCTCGCGTGGACCTTAGCCTTCGGCACACCCGGGAGAAGTCGCGTGAAATCGATGATGAACTCTGCCGGCGAATGCGAAATGATGGCAAGGTTGGAATATATCCCCTCAGCTTCCTTGTCTCCGAGCTCGATGTTGATCTGTTGTGGTATGTTTTTCTCTTCTGACATTTCAATCTCCTAAATTCTGAGGGACATATATCCCCCGCGTCTCCCTGTGCAACAGCTATGCTTCCATTTTGGGTGCTAACGCATTAGAATAAGTCTTAAATCAGATTGATACAACAGTTGATGAAAAAGAAAATGCCGCCATCAGACCGGCTCCGGAATGCATGGCGGCAAATGAAAAAACACCTATTGAGTCTCAGTGTGCCTGTCTTAACGAATCGGATTTCTGAATAGCGTCCTGCGCCTTCTGGACTTCATTCAAATAGGCGTAGACCTTGCCGAGCAGCTCCCAGATGTTAGGATCGCTCGCCTTGTAGTTTGAAAACTTTTCGAGATAAGGAAGAGCCTTTTCAAACTTCGCGCTTATCGCCTTTCGCAAAGAATCCGGATCACTGTTCGGAGAAGCATTGGTCTGGACTTCCACTCCCCAATTGACGTAAGCAGCACCAACGTTGTAAACAGCATTCCAGTATTCGGGATCCAGTTTCAGCGCCTTCTCGAATTGCGAGATAGCCTCCGGATATTTATTGGCCTGCAGAAGGATCACACCGTAGTTGTATTGGAAGTCCTTGTTATCTGGATTCTGCTCGGCGCCGAGTTTGAATGCCCGTGCCGCCTCCGCCGTCATGTCGGCATCGACGTAGCAGTTCGTCAGGATGGTCATGATGTTGGAGTCGTTGGGATACAATTTGCTCGCAGGCTCAAGGATCTTCAGCGCCAACTTGAACTGAACAATCGCGGAGTCATACTGGGTCGAGTCGATCTGAGGATTGTATACGAAGTCGACCTTTTTCTGAGCCAGAGTATCATTCTCAAACGTAAGAGTCAGACCGTAATTCTTGTACACCCAGATGTCCTTCGCCGGCATTTGGGGTGCTTTCTTTCCTCGCTTTCCCTTCACCTGCGGCGGCTCCTGAGTGGTCTTCTCATCAGGTTGTCCAATCGCGTCCGTTACGTCGAGCTTGCTGAGTCCTTCCTTTATCGAGGCAAGCCCCTGGACGGTCTTTATCTTATCGCCGTTCTTGTCCTGGAATTCTTGTCTGAATGTACGTCCCTTTTCAAAATAAATCTCTCCCAGAAACTTCGCGGCATCCTGATCTTTCTCCCTTGTCCAGAGTACTTCCAGAGGAGCGATGGCGCTGTCGTTTTGACCCATGTTGAGATAGGTGTACGCGAGGCCTCTGAAGCCCATCGTACTATCAGGCTCCAACATTGTCGCTCCCTTGAATGCCTCGAGTGCGGTCACGTAATAAGATGCGGTGTCCTTTCCCCGACTCAAGTCTTTGCTTCCTTCATTGTAGGAAATCACCCAGTAATGCTGCTTGACCTGATCAATATCCTTGTTGTGAGCCGGTGAGATCTTCATTGCATGGTTAAATGCGTCCATCAAGCCGGCGTAGTTCTTCTTCTCGCCCCTGACAATTCCGAGGTAGTACCAGGCTTCTTCATCCAGGGAATCACTCTTCACATCCTTCTCGAGTTCCGCTTCAGCTTTGTCCCATTCACTCTTTTGAATGTAGAGCTTGGCGCTCGTCAGCTCCGCAGATGAACATTGGAATCCAACAAAAGCGAAACTCATCGCCAGTATTCCGATTAAGGGAGCCAATACTCTGTACTTATTCTTCATTATCTCTCACTCCATTTGAAAGTTGGACAAACTTGTTTTACATAATATAAAATCTGTGCGCTGCATTTACAATTTACCGTAATGCAACAACTTACAGGTAGATCGAATTCCGGCGAATATAATCTTCGACTTTGGCTGGAACGAGATAACGGATCGATCTGCCCGACTTGACCCGCCTCCGTATGTTGGTGGAAGAGATGTCGACGCTCGGGACATTCACGAGCTCGACACGGGAAAGGAGATCCTTGTCGACCACCGCCAGGTCGAACCCCGGCCTGTTCATTGCGACCAAATTGCATTCAGTCAGTATCCTGTCCGGCTCCTTCCAGCTATCGAATTCGATGAGGAGATCGATGCCCATTATGAAATAAATGTCGTTGCCGGGGAGCCTTCGCTTCAGATCCAGCACGGTGTCGATAGTGTACGAGGGACCCTTGCGTCGGAGCTCGACATCGGAAACTTCGAAAGAGGGGTTACCTTCGATCGCAAGTCTTACCATTTCGAGCCGGTGTCTTGCGGGGATCACATCTTCTTTCAATTTATGCGGAGGTATTGCGGCCGGCACAAAAAGGATCTTATCTAATTTGAGGTGATCCCTCACTCCTTCTGCGGCCAGAAGATGCGCCATGTGAGGCGGGTTAAATGTTCCGCCGAAGATCCCTAATTTCTCGTCCGAATGGTCCTTCGGACCGGATCTCTCGGACATCAAATCTCGCTGTACTTGTCCTTCAAGCCGAGTAGGAAATCTGTAGTGCGGCGTGCATGTTCGATTAATTGGCCGTTTCTCGCAAAGGTGTTGAAAACCCTTCTCAAACCGGCGAGATTGCGCATGCAGGGGAACCGCTCCAGCGTGAACAACATTGCCGAAAGAGGAGAGGAGATTTTCATCGAATTCTCAAACGGGTCCTTCGCGTTCAGCGAATCGAATATCTCTACGTGCGGCTTCTTCAGTCCGACCATATACAATTGATCCGTGGTGTCGGGCGCCAGGACGATCACGTCGTCATCGAGACTCAGGAGGTCGTAGGCGTGCCTGAGGGTCTGGAGCGACACCAATGCCGCGTCGACGTCAAGATAGACGAGCTTCTTCGTACCGTCCGAGAATACGTTGTCAACTGCATTTGCAATCTTGTCGGAGAGTCTGCTCCCTATTGCGGGCTTGAGCTTGTATTCAAAGTTCGCATGCCGAAACACGTGTTCGAAATCCGACCGCGCATCGGCGGGATCGAAATACACATACGGCTGCGCGTGCAGATGAGTTGCGGCGCGTTCAACAACATCGAAAAGCAACGAAGCGTGAAGTTCCGCCGCCTCTTCATTAGTCAATGGAGGCACAAGGTCAGTCTTCACTTCTTTTGGGAGTGGAGTTCGCGAAACGACAAGCAGTGATCTCTCTATCATGCAGTGAAAAGTTATAATCCGTCCGAATAATATTCAAGAAAACCGACACATCATTTTGTCATCACAATACACGCGGGTTCGGGTCTCGGTCTTGATTGAATCTCAGGCGAGTCTTGATTAAGTTCTGTCGACACAGAGCGCATGGGGCGAGGAGCAAAGCGAAGCAGCCACTACCCGCTCTGCCTTATACCCTTAACGCTTCGCAATCTAAACTTGAAGGTCATGAGTAAATTCTCCTCCGACACTGTTGTAGAAGAAGTCAGGCGATCAACTGACATCGTGGATATAATCTCCCAGTACGTCCGGCTTCAGAAACGCGGCAAGAATTATCTTGGCCTGTGTCCGTTTCATACGGAGAAGACTCCGTCGTTCACTGTTAACAGGGAGAAAGGTCTGTACCACTGCTTCGGATGCGGGGCGGGCGGCAACGTTTTTACATTCCTCACTCAGCACGATAGGATATCCTTCGGAGAAGCGCTGCGGCAACTCGCTGCGCGCGCGAACATCGCTCTTCCTTCCTACTCCGACAGCAGGTCCACGGGATCGTCCGGACAAAGCGACGTCGACGAGGTCCTCGAAGTCAATGATAAAGCTGCCCAGTATTACAGGGATATGCTTCGCTCCGACGAAGGTGCGGCGGCTCTCGCATATCTTAAACAGAAGAGACAGTTCAGCGAAGATTCCATCGCAAAATTCATGATCGGTTACGCCCCTGACAGGTGGGACGGACTTCTCAATTATCTCAGGAAGAAAGGGATAAGCGAGAAGGTGATGGAAAAATCCGGGCTTGTGCTCAAGCGGCAGGATGGCTCCGGCTACTACGACCGGTTCAGGGCACGCGTGATGTTCCCGGTGCAGTCGCCGAGCGGATCGGTCATTGCATTCGGCGGAAGGACGTTGAAAGCAGACGAGAAAGCCAAATACATCAATTCTCCCGAAACGGCCGTATATGTCAAAGGGAGAACACTTTTCGGGATATATCAGGCGAAAGATGAGATCGTCGAAAAAGACGCCGCGATCCTTGTGGAAGGATACGCGGACCTGATCGCACTGCACCAGTCGGGCGTAAAGAATGTTGTTGCATCGAGCGGCACCGCCCTGACGGTTGAGCAGATCCAATACATATCGAGGTACACACAGAACGTCTATCTGGTTTACGATGCGGATACGGCGGGACAGGACGCATCACTGCGGGGCACGGACATTCTCCTCGAACAGGGCTTGAACGTTTACATTGTCGAACTCCCTTCCGGCGAGGACCCGGACACATTTGTTCTGTCGAAAGGGAGAGAAGAATTCATGGCTCTCATCGGCAGCGCCATGAACGTCGTGGAATTTAAGGCCTCCCTTCTCGCACGACGCAGCAATTCCTCGGGAGATGCTGCTGCCATCGTCCAATCGATAGTCGAATCGCTCGCAAAGGTCGGCGACGCCATTAAGGTGAATCTCTATGTAAAAGATTTGGCGAACAAGTTCGGACTTCGTGAAGAATCTATTTACCAGGAGTTGAAGAGGAGAAAGGCATCTCATTTGCAGTACGGTGGCACATCCACGCCCGCTTCCGCTAAGAAGCTCCCTTCACTGCAACTCGCGATTGCCGACCGTGATCTCATCAGCCTTCTCATAAATGCCGACGAATCTCATTTCGAGGTGATCGCCGGGCAGGTTGGACAACTTGAAATTCTGAATCCCGTCAGCAAGGAGATTATCGACAAAGTGCTCGTTGCACGGAAGACGGGCAACTCCCCTTCCTCAGTTGTCGATGAACTTTCGTCGGAAGGCGTGAGAAAGTTGTTCGCAGAACTTGCGATAGCCGTTCCCCAAAGGAGCAAAATATGGTGGGAAGAGATCAATCCCGGAAGCGAGACTCCCGACTATCTGAAATGGATTTCACAACTCCTGATTTCGTTCGAGCTCGAACAGACGGAGCAGAAGCTGAAGATGCTGACGTCGAGAATTGCGGACGCAGAGAGGAAGAACATACCTACGGACGACCTGGACTACCAGTACCAGGACCTCGTCAATAGGAAGCGGATCCTTAGCGAGACGTACCGCGACAAGGAGATGCTGGGACATTTCTTCGACAGCCTGAGGTAGCTGAGGCTGGGAGCACTGCATATATCACTGGACCCAGCCGAGTCTGACGGAGGTCAGCGTTCAGACATCGCAGGGTTTTCCCCCAAGAGGACCGGTTCTGTCCTATCGAATATTTCTACAATAATGACCTTACGGCGCAACGTGCAGCGTCTCGTCGGGATCAAAGTGAGACACGACGAGAAGGTTGTTTACGTTGACGGCATTGCCTTATATTAGTGAATACCGAGCGGTTTTTGAGACCTCCGGTAGATCCTAGTTGTGCTTGAAGACATGTGAATTGAACTTTCGATCCGTCCCGCGGGTCAAGAGGAGCGGAAAAGTGATTGAGATACATGAAGAAAAATGCGATCTCTGCGGCTGTTGCGTCGGCGTTTGCCCTGAGAATTGCATCGACCTGACGGAGAGCCGCATCTCGATAGTGCATGAGATCTGTACAAACTGCAGGAAGTGCGAATGGGCTTGCCCTTTCGAAGTTTTCGAATTCAGGAATGACAAGACCAGGTTGAAAGCGTCGGCATGAAGGACACTTATGATGTAATAATAGTCGGGGGCGGACCTGCCGGTACAACTGCCGCGCGTTACGCGGCGACCGGAGGCGCCGATGTCTTGCTGCTCGAGAAAGACAGAGAGATCGGTGTCCCCGTGAGATGCGGCGAAGCGGTCGACCATGAAGGGCTCGCCCCGTTTATTGAGCCCGACAGAAAATTCGTCGCGGCAGAGATAAGGAACTTCAAGCTGGTTGCTCCGAATGGTACCGTCGTGAAGCCCAATATCGAAGGACTCGGGTACGTGCTCGACAGAAAAGTCTTCGACTACGAGCTTGCACGAAATGCCGCCGATGAAGGCGCAGAGATCATAACAAAAGCCTATGTCGATGGCGTCGAGAAGAGCGACGGAGCCGTCACCGGAGTCACAGTCCAGTACCACGGCGAACGACTGTCTCTGCGTAGCAGAATAGTGATCGGAGCGGATGGCGTCGAGTCCCGTGTGGGCAGATGGGCAGGCATTGACACGACAGTCTCAATGCACGACATGGAATCGGCAGCTCAAGTCACGGCAGCCAACATCGACGTCGAACAGGATACTTGTTACTTCTACTTTGGGGAGAAGTACGCTCCCGGAGGCTACCTGTGGGTGTTCCCAAAGGGAAACAACACTGCAAATATCGGCTTGGCCGTGGCTGCCGACAGGAGCAAACAGAAACACGCGTTGAAGTTCCTGGATGAATTCATGCGGGAGAGTTTTCCACGGGCGTCTATTCTCACCAAGCTCGCCGGCGGAGTGCCTTGTGCAGAGACTCTCACGAAGATGACCCTCTCGGGGCTCATGCTCGTAGGAGACGCAGCACACCAGGTCAACCCGGTTTCGGGTGGCGGGATAATCAGCGGGATGATCGCCGGAAAGATAGCCGGAACGATCGCCGCCCAGGTGGTCAAGCGAAATGACATGAGTCTCCTCGAAGAGTATGAGAAGGATTGGCAGAGCTCTCTCGGGACTCGCCATCACAGGTATTACAAGATCAAGAAGGTCATATACAAGTTCAGGGACAGCGAACTGAATTCTATTGCGGCAGAAATATCCAAGCTTCCCGAGAGCCAGCAGACTCTCGGCGCGCTGTTCAAGCAGGCCGTCATGAAACATCCGATGCTGATAGTAGACGTTATGAAGCTCTTCTTTTCCTGAGGAGGGTCTGCGATGATGAAGATCAACGTCATAATCAGTGCCGACGACAGTGTGAGGCAGAAGATAAGATACGGTTTCACGCTGTTGTTTTACCCATTTCGCGCCGAGATCCAGTTCACGAGAACGATAGCCCCCGACTGTCCGAATATCTTCTATGGACATCAGCTTCCGAACGATTCAAAGAAGATACTCTGGATACGTTCGTCCGACGAATTCGCCAAGTGCATTTCGGGTTCATCCCTTCCTGATCTTAGAAATCTCACCTGGTTCGATCAGGGGGGCAAGAGACTCCCGAAATTGTTCGCGGCCCCGAATCCCCTCAATGCGTTGCTCGATTTCGATATCGTCGCGGCGACATTTGTACTTGCTTCGGATTTCCAGGATCTGATAAGTCTCGAGAGAGATGAGTACGACAGACTCCGCGCCATGGACTCGCTGCAGTACAAGCTGGGCGTGCTCGATTACCCTGTCGTCAATTATTACTCCGCATTCCTCAAAGGAAAGGTTGAGGAATATTTTGGGATAACGATAGAGCCGAAGACCTACGACGGCTCTGAACACGGCGTGGCTCTGACCCATGATGTCGATTTCACAAGCTTTCTGAATCCCAGGATGATCAGGCGGGAGATGTTCGGCGTCGCAGTTCTCAACCGCCATCAGCTCGGCTCGACGCAGCGCCTGACGAAACTTCTGTTCCCTCTCTATGCCCTTTTCGGCTATGATTTTCCGAAGATCGGACTCCGCTTCCTTCGGAATACCGAAATGACCGACGAACTTAAATCGACCTTCTTCATCAAGACCGGAGCTACCGCGATGCAGGACATTCCATACAATTACAGGTCCAGGAGCATGATGGAATTCATGAAGTCGCTGATGGATGCCGGATTTGAAATCGGCATTCATCCGAGCATGAAGACTTATGTGGACTTGAATGAGTTTGTTCGAGAGAAGAACAGGCTCCAGGATGTTCTGGGAAAGCGCGTCAATTCGGTGAGGCACCATTATCTGAAATTCACGGCAGGCAAGACGGTTGATATCTGGGAAAAGGCGGAGATAAAATACGATTCCACGCTCGGCTTCTCACGCGAGGTCGGGTTCAGGAACAGCATCGCTTTCCCTTATCCCCTTTACAACTTCGCTGAAGACCGGATCTCGGAAGTCATTGAGCTCCCCTTGGTATTCATGGATGGCACACTCGCCGAGAACAAAACCATAACCAATGAACAGGCGGTGGCGCGGATGAAAGCTCTGCTCCTGGAGACAAAGACCGCCCATGGCGCCGCTGCAATCCTGTTTCACAACTCAATCACCGATCCGATAGATTTCCCGGGATACATGGAGATTTATTCGGAGATCCTGCGTGAGGTGAAGCGTAACAAATTTTCGGTAGGCACGCTTGCCGGAGTTGTAGAACACTTCCGGTGAATCCCTACATAATTCTTGTTATACAGATCCTCTTCTCGAGCGGCACATACATAATTGCCAATGCCGCGACGCAGACGATTCCAGCCGCGAACCTGACTTTTCTCAGGACAATAGTTTCAGGTGTGGTATACCTTGCCTATTTGTATTATGCCAGACTCCCCTTCCGCTACAAGGGTAAAGATCTGGCCCTTCTTTTGGTTCTTGGTTTTCTTTCCGTCCCGATAAATCAATTCGCATTTCTGTATGGCATGAGATATACCACAGCAACGGAGGCCGCAATCCTGTATTCGACTACTCCCGTTCTTGTGCTTTTGGTGTCGAGCATCTACCTCAAAGAAAGAATAACTTTTCTCAAGATTGCAGGCACTGTCATGGCGTTTGTCGGCGTCGCAACAATCATTCTCGACAAAGGAATCAGAGTCGGCGTTTCACACATCAAGGGGGATCTCTTCGTCTTCCTCGCTGTGATCGCCTGGACACTCTATACGACCTTCGGCAGGAAATTGGTGTTGAAACACGGTGCGATAAACAGCACCGTCTTCACGGGGCTCGTCGGTTCTGCCATGTTTTTACCCGTTGGAATCTGGTCCTCGATTGGATTCAGCTACTCCCGGCTGTCCGGAGGTCAATGGATGGAGATCATGTACCTGTCGTTAATAACGTCGATAGCGGGTTACGTGCTGTGGTATTATGCGCTGGGCAAGATCGAGGCGAGCAGGGTCGCAGTGTTTACCAACGGGCAGCCGGTGATGACGGCAGTGCTTGCTTACTTGTTTCTTGGTCAGGGGATAAGCTTGACATTTGCTTTCGGCGCCCTCGTGACGATCTCCGGAGTGATCGTCACGCAGCTTGATCTGCGGCGCAAGAGAGTATAGCTGAACGGCGGCTCTGCGAGAACCGCTGTGAAATCACAAGGACGGATTTACTTCTGCGAAAGCGTGCTGTATAGCTTTGGCGAATTGAACTGAGATCCCTCGAAGAAATACTGAGCAGGGTTGACGAACACGCCATTCTTTTCCACACCGTAGTGCAGATGCGGTCCCGTCGAAAGTCCCGTGTCACCGCTCAGCGCTATCACCTGACCACGCTTCACTTTCTCTCCTTCTCTGACAAGGAATTTCTCGAGATGCGCATATAGAGTTGTGTATCCGAATCCATGGTCAATCTCCACGACGTTCCCGTAGCCACCCCGCCGCCCCACGTAAGAAACGATGCCATTTCCGGCTGCATGGACTGGCGTTCCTAACGGAGCATCGAGATCAATCCCTTCATGCATCAAGAGCTCCCGCAGGATCGGATGGAACCTCATACCGAACCCGTCCGTAATTGTCCCATCGCGAATTGGATCGATGGCGGGAATGTGTGCGAACAACCGCTCGTTGTTCTTGTACTTCCGCAATATATCGGAGTAGCTTTCCTCTTGCAGCTTCGCTTCTCTGTTAAGCGCATCCAGCGTCTGTGTTGCACTGGAGATCAGTTTGTCAGCGGTGGGGGACACGTCGTAGTCCGTATTCTCCTGAACACCGCCGATCGATACCTTTCGCGCGTCCGGAGAAATAAGCGGCAGATCGACAGAGGTCCTCAGAAGGTCATCGCTATTCCCAAGATGATTCATGTAGTCCTGGAACCCCTTTAGTTGTCCGTTTAGGGACGCAAGCCGCGCTTTCAATGCAGAGTTCTCCCGCGAAATACTCGCCGCTCGGAGACTCGGTATACCGAACAGATCGAACCCCATGTGAACTATAAAAATCGTCATCGCGCACGACAGGACCACAGGCAGTGCTATCGCAGCTAACATTTTTCCCCGGCCGAGTGCCTTGTACTTCAAATCCGAATTCGAGAGGAAATAGAGTCTAAACATTGGTTCTCCTGTTTCTGTCGCATGTCGGCTCGCCGTCACCCATACGGCCGGCAAACAATGGGAAAATCGATCCACTCAGGACCGCTTCAACATAACTTTCAGAAGCTCCCCATGACCAGCTGTTCCCGTAAACATCCAAGCCTGCAGGCGAATCAAATCCGGACATCGGCGGTTTATCTTTCATATTCAATTCTGTCTCCCACGTTAATTCCGAATCTGGCGCAGAATCCGCCGTTCACTTCCACCACGTACTTCGCCGGCTCACCAGAGGGAATCGAAGTCTCGTTGAGCGGGGTCGCTTCGGGATAAATGGAAACGATCCGCCCCGAACTGTCCGCGAAGATCATATCCAGTGGGATATATGTGTTCTTCATCCAAAATGTTTGAAGTTCTTGCGTGCGGAAGATGAAAAGCATTCCGTCATCTTCAGCCATGTAGCGCCGCCACATCAATCCCTGCGCCCTTTCCGCATCGTTATCCGCAATTTCGATCTGTATCATCTTAATCGTCGTGTGCGTCCCTTGTCTGATGAAGACGAGCTGGCCATCGTCTCTGAACGGTGGTCCAGCTTGGGGATTCGATTGATCTAGACGTTGTGGGATGAAATTTGAGGCAAGTAGAGGGAGTACGAAAATTGCGGCAATCAATGAGAGCGTTCGCCTGTTTGCGTCTCTCATTTCAATATATTCCGACAGTGTGGTACGTTCCGCATCTCACTCTACGCTTTCCTAACGTTCAACTTGATAATAGGGCCCTGCTCTCTCAGCATACCGGGCCTCGATTTCCGTGGTCTCACGGGGGCAAGCCAGACATGACTAGCTTCTGAAGATAAGAACTGCAAAACAGAATTCCGACTACTTTATTCGTCCCCCGGTTTACGGTGAAAGTCTTCTGTGTAGATTTGCGTGTACGTGTTTGCCATGGCTTTTCCTGCCTCCCTGACAGGTCGTTCCTACAGAGCTTCATCTTGTTTTCGTCTTCTGTTTCTACAAATCCGCCAGACCGCGTCGGTCTGTCGAGACCGGCTTCTTGTAACGTCCTTGCGGAACTCTTCGACGTCAAAGTCCCGCGGCAGAAAACCCGGGTTCTGAACAGCAACCTCAAGGGCTCTCGTCACGAACGCGAGACTCTTGTCCCCCAGCTTTGGCATCGTCTTTATGTCCTCTGGGGACAAGTCGATAGCAAACGGCATTTTCTCAGCTATCGCTTTGATCGACGCCATTATGGCATCTTTGTCTGTTTGCGCCAGCACGGCGCTCACTCTGTTTTGTGCCATGACCGGTTCCTTTCAGTTTAGTTTGACTTCAGTGATTCAAAATGTGTTATCTATGCACGCACCCAAGATTCCAGGAAGCCCCTCTTTGAAAAGTATCCCGATGCACTGCCCTTCCCCAGGCCCATCGCAGGACGCAGAGTCCAAGTCGGCGAGCTTGCTGAGTCTCCTATGAACTTCGCTCCATCCCAAGTCAACCTCCGATTTGCTGTTCAGAACAATCCTGTCTGCCACACCTGCTCCGGCGCAGACAAGCAGAATCACCAAACGTGCTTATCCTTGAATGGTTAGCGTTACCTTCGGGAGCTACTCTATCCCTGATCCGAATCTATCTTTCTCCCTGCAAGGGAGAACTGCATATCCTGAATCCGCCGAACAGTCTATCCGGCTTCATATCCGTCATCACACACAACCTCATCAGCGACGGAAATCTCAGACGAAGCGGTCTGTCCGGAACCGGCCCGGCTCCGGACAGACTGGAAATCAGTTACTCTTCTGCCGGTTTGTCTATGTTTACCTTGACAGTCGCACGACGTTTCGATTTCGGAGCACGTCGCCTTCGTTCTCTGATGATTACCGGTGACTTCCTCAGGAACCTGGCGTCGATATCCACAGGCGCAGCCTTCGACTGTCCGGTAATCTCGTCGTACTCAAAGACCTCATATTTGTAATTACGTATGACAATCTTCTCGTCGTCGTGGTAAAGCACATATTGCGGAAGGATGGGTATCTTCCCTCCACCGCCAGGTGCATCTATCACGAAGTACGGTACCGCGAGACCGCTGGTATGACCACGCAACTTGTCCATGATCTCCAACCCCGTTTTGATGGGAGTCCGGAAGTGATTTGTGCTCTTCACCATGTCCGCCTGATATATGTAGTACGGACGTACTCTCATCATGAGTAATTTCCGGTTGAGGTCTTTTACCACTTCCGGATCGTCGTTGACGCCTTTCATCAGGACCATCTGATTGCCGAGAGGAAAACCGGCGTCGGCCAGAAGATCGCAGGCCTGTTTGGCCTCAGGCGTAATTTCCCAGGGATGGTTGAAATGGACATTGACATATATGGGCTGGTATTTTTTCATCATCTCCACAAGCTGCGGAGTGATCCTCTGCGGCAGCACGCAAGGCATTTTCGTGTGGACACGAATTATCTCCACGTGAGGAATCTCCCGGAGACCCATCAAAACCTTTTCAAGCATGACATCTGTCAGCATGAGGGGATCACCGCCGGATACGATCACATCCCTGACCTCGGGATGAGCTTTTATGTAGTCCAGCCCGTCCTGGATGTATTTCATGCTGATCTTCGTGGAATCGCTCACTTTCCTTTTTCTTGTGCAGAACCGGCAGTACATGGAGCACTGACTCGTGACGAGAAAGAGGACTCTATCCGGATAACGATGTGTTATGCTTGGAACCGGGCTATCACCATCCTCATTCAATGGATCCACCGGCAGGCCGTCGTCTTCAAGCTCCTTTACATCCGGTATGCACTGAAGCCAGATCGGGTCACCGGGATAACGAATAAGGCTTAAATAGTACGGGTTTATTCTGATGTGGAAAAGGCTGTTCAGCCTTTCGGCAGTTTCTCTGTCAAAGTTGAACCGTTTGACAAGGTCATCAGCACTGTCTATACTCTGCCTCAGCATCTGCTGCCACAGTTCCATAAATTAGTCCTCCGATATTTGTTTAACATAGACCACGAGGTCATCTCCGGGGCGATAGTAGTCTTTTATCCTGCAGCCCTCATGATAACCCCGTTTTAAATAGAAACTCCGGGTGGAGATGTATTTCTCCTGCGAGCTTGTATAAACAGTTATGAGTCTCCCCTTGTGTCTCGCTATGTCGGCCTCCGCAAAAGACAGAAGCTCACTGCCGATCTTCTTTCCCTGTCTTTCCGGATCGACGGCAATCCAGTAGATGTCGTAAGTGCCGTCCGTCAGCGGAGTGGGACCGTAGCAGACGTAGCCCGCCACGATGTCCGCCACGGCGGTATAAGTCCAGTAGTCGCTGTCAAGGGATTTATCGAAATAGGAATTGAGTAGCTCGTCCGCTATATCTACTTCATCTTCTGTGAAGTAGTTAGTTCTCTTCAGGATGTCCAGTATCAGGGCGTGGTCTTCCCTAACAGTGGGTCTAATACGTACCAACGCTCCTCTTGAAAGCTGATTCAACAATATTATTAATGAGCTGACCATAGGTCCAGCCGAATGCGCCGGCGCTTCGAGCAAAACCGGATCCGTCCGGTGAAAGATCAGGATTGGGATTTACCTCGAGCACGTAGACTTTTCCCGACTTATCAAGGCGCATATCGACTCTCGCGTAGTCACGGCAGTTCATAACCTGGTATGCTCTTATGGCCGTGTTCTGGATCTTCTGCTGGAGGCGCTGACTTATTCGCGCCGGGCAAACCGGGACGGTCGATTTGTACTCCACCGTATCCGGCATCCATTTCGCCTCGTATGACACGATGTGATGGTAACCCTCGGGCATGGTACTGAAATCTATCTCTGAAACGGGAAGCGCCGCGAGCTCTTCATTGCCGACAATCGCGACATTAAACTCTCTGCCGTCTATGAATTGTTCCACCAATATTGGCTGATCGAACTTCTTCAACATGGCGGTGAGCAATGGCTGAAGGTGCTCGCGATCGAACACTACAGAAGCATTCGATATCCCCGTGCTGGCATCTTCATGGATCGGCTTTGCAATAACCGGAAAGCTAATCTTCTTCCGTGAAATCTGATCCGGAGATGTGAAGACACGAAAGGAAGGCACGTTCACTTTGTGAAATGAGAGGATCTCCTTCGCTCTCACTTTGTCAAGGCAACTTCCCAGCGTCAAGGGTCCGCTGCCGGTGTATGGAATCTTGAGAAGCTCGTAGAGTCCGGCGACATTTGTCTCATGGAAGGAGTTGCCGTCGATAGATTCGCAGAAGTTGAAAATGAGATCCGGCTTCTCTTCGCGGAGTTTTTCGATGAACTTGTCGATAGCAGGACTCGTCAGGACCGTCGAGACATTGTAACCGGCATCAGTGAGCACGCTGACAATTGTGTCCACTTGTTCGATCACACTTGTCGCAGATGTGTCCTGTACTGAAGGTCTCGCCTCGGCCCCGACCTTGCCGCTGAGGGCCATCTCAATTTCGGAAGTAATATCGAGCGAGGCCTCGTCATAGGCCACCACGATTTTTTTCTTCTTTGGCATAAGCCGCCTCTATAAGTTCAATAAATACAGTCGGTTACGAACTATACTAAGCCGAGCCTTCTAACTGACGCGTTCAACACGGAATTGATCATCTCATCGTATGTCAATCCGGCCGCTCTGGATGCCATTGGGAAACAGGAATGTTCTTCAGGATCCGGCAAAATCCCCGGCAAAGGGTTGATCTCGAGGATATTTGGTTCGCCGGCAGCATCAAGTCTGATGTCGATCCTGCTCCAATCGCGGCACTTCAAGACCTCAAAAGCTTTCCGACAGATGTTCTCCATCCTCGTCCCAAGATTCTCATCTACAGGAGCCGGACATTTGAACACCTCTATCGGCGAATCCTTTGTGTCCCATAGCCATTTAGCTTCGAAAGAATAAACGGGCAGTGCCTCCGATGGCAATGAACCGAAATTCAGTTCTACCGGTGGGAGAACTCTCAGTTCATTCCCATTACCAAGCAATGCGACGGTAAACTCCCTTCCGGGGAGATATTCCTCCACAAGCGCGGGCTGTTCGTAACTGTTGAGTATTCGTTCAACTTCCTGCCTGAGAGCTTCGGGCGTTGTTACGTAAGAGGAGTTGTAAATCCCCTTGCTCGAGCCCTCATGCAGCGGCTTAACAAAGAGTGGATAATGCAAAGAAGCTTTTGCGGCTTCTTCAAAGGATCGGGCGACAACAAACTTTGTTGTCGGAACACCATGGTAAGTCAGAATCTCTTTTGTCCTTGCCTTGTCCAGGCAGATCGCAAGGGTAAGCGGATCAGAACCAGTGTAAGGTATTCCCAGAAACTCAAGCATAGCTGGAACCTGAGCCTCGCGGCTGACTCCATTCATTCCCTCCGCAATGTTGAAGACGATGTCGAAGATGCCTTCTCTGAGCTTATCGTATGCGAACTCGTCCGCCTCGACAAGAGTTACCTCGTGATAAAGAGACAATGCCCGTGCGACAGCGTTTATTGTCTCGGGTGTGTCCCATTCGGCGTACTTGTCCGCCACCTTCTCAGGAATTGTTACCGTCTTTGTGGGAGAAGAGTGGGAAGGAGATTGAATGTCGTCGTCGAAGATGCTCTCTCTTTTCTGGTTAAAGACAAGAGCAACATTCATACATGTTCCCGCGTCATGTCCGACTTCAAGTATGTTGGCGAAGCGCCCGTCATTTGCGTTTAATATAACGGTTTCCTTTTAAATGTCAAGCAAAGTGGTACAGTTACAAGCGGGATTCTGATGGGAATCACTCGCCGCGTCGCTGCCCGCAAGCACGTCAAGTCCTCACATCAGACATCGATGATCGCTGACAACAAGGCCAGCACAGTTCCATTCGATTGTTGATCGGCCGTTACGACCTCGCAGAAAAACTTGCTGTGCTGATTTGGTGAGCGGCATGACTTGGTGAGTGCCGGGATGTAATTGTCTCAAGGTCTTTCGTACCGGAGTAGCCCCCTCTAACAGATGAGATGGATGAGATAGAAGTCGTGCCTCCACGCTGAAGTGGAATCGTCGCGGAGATGCTGCTGTGTTTATCCCGGCACCAGATCAGAAGTCAACGGAAAGGGTTGCGCCCAGAGAATGGTTAACAACGCCTAATTGAATCCTGGCTGCTTCCCTGTTGAAAGGAAGGTCCTCGACTATCTTCGTGCTTCCGATACCTATGATCGCCCCAACAAACACATCGCTTGGCCAGTGCGCGCTTTCCATGATCCTCGAGATCCCGACAAGTGTGGCCGTGCCGTATGCAGCGTAAGAAACCCACTTCTCCGGATAAGTATCTGCTATCGAAGCCGCAGCAGCGAAAATCGTCGCCGTGTGTCCGGAAGGGAACGCGTCGTAACTTGCAATACTCTTGCTCCCTCTGTCTCTGTGCTCAAAGTAAGACAACGGGCCGCTCCATCGTCCTCCCTCTTTTGTCCTCATGCTCGGACGTTCCCTTCCAAAAGCATTCTTGAGAATCTGTGTGGCGATCCCGCTGAAGAGAAATGTTTCCATGCCGAGATCCGCAGCCTGAAGCGACCTTTCATCACCGGTCACAAAATGGAACGCATAGAACCCACTGAACAAGGCGATTGAAAAAGTACCGAGGCCCATTGTGCTTACAACCGGGCTGATTGTGGACAGAACGGAGCTACGCATTCTTATTCCATGAAGGGTCTCATAAACCTCATCATCGGTTTCAAAGAGCCCATATGTAATAGCTACGCCCCCGCCAACCATTTCTGCTGGAGTGAGAAGGGGCTTCTTGACCGGCAGGAATACGATGGACCGATTCGGTTCCGCCTGCGCCTTATTGGCAAGAGCCACAAGCCGGGCGTAATTCTTCGATTTCGAGCCAGCAGTATCCGCCTTGTCTGAACCAGACAAAGAGACGGAAACGCGGCGATTTGGCAGGATGGACAGCCAGAGGCAGAGGAGAAGGGTCAACTAATCGTCAAGAGTATGTGGCATCTCGTTAAGTTCAAGTAGTGGTGCTCAATTCAATATCATGGTTAACGGGCCACGCACCGAATTCGTTCCAGGTTGAGGCGTTGAGGTCAACTTTTGTCTCCGAAATCATGCGGACTCATGCGACACGCCTTTCATCCGCCCTTCCTGCTTGATTTCAGCTCTCGTTTTTGGAAGCGAGTCAGGATAGCGTTGCTGGAGATATTGGATCAGCTTTTCCCTGATCTCGCACCTGAGATCCCAGGCCGTGCCCGAATCTGGCGCGCTCATCAAGGCCCTCAACTCAACCACATGCTCAGTGGCATCGGTCACCTGTAGGCCCCATACCTTGCTATCCCACAGCTTGGATGACCGGAGGATCAAGTGTAGTTGGCTACGGATTTCTTCAACTGGTACCGTGTAGTCGGTGTAGATGAAAACGGTAGACAGCAGGTCCGCAGACTTTCTTGTCCAGTTTTGAAACGGCTTCTCGATGAAATAGGAAAGCGGGACGACCAAACGACACAAGTCTCATATCCTGACGACCACCACAGCAGCGAGTGTTCCCGGCGCCCAGAGCTAGTGCCATTCCAACTAATTTTAGCAAACAACGTGCGGCTAAAGTTACTGTTGGAATGAGCACCTCGCCAATTTTTCTCTTGGCGGAATTAGCAATTGATAGTTGGTGGAGCACTAGCTTCCCCATGAATGCATCATCTCAGCCAATTGGACTTACCTCCTTTCTTGACAGGTGCGCGGGTACACATCTCTATCTCATCAAAAGAGGGCGGTTGTGCAAGCGGTATCCCCGTACGTCGGAAACTTACGGCAAATTGAACCCCGGTGCCGGAGACGAGTCTCTAGATCTTCGGAATGAGATCTTAGAGAAGTGCCAGGATGAGATCGAGTATCCTCTGAGCTACATCGTACTTGGGAAGAAGAGGCAACCTTACTTCCTCACCATGGCCAGAGAGTATCATCACTCTATTCGTCACGGTACCGAATCCGGCGCCTTCCTCGCGAGGATTGTTCACAACGATTGCATCAAGTGATTTGGACTGCAGCTTCTTTCTGCCGTTCGTGATCGCGTCGTCAGTTTCGAGAGCGAAGCCTACAAACACACGGCTCCCTTTCCTTGGAGCGAGCGCCCGAAGGATATCTACATTTTCAACGAGATCGATTTTGGGCTTGCCGTCTGCAAACTCCGATTTCTTGATTTTTCTATCTGGTGGATTTGCAACTTTATAGTCGGCAACGGCTGCCGTCATGATAAGGGCGTCGCACCAGTCAACACTTCTCTCAAGAACATTATACATTTCTTCGGCAGTGGTGATATCGACTCTGTCGACGTTGCGCGGGGTTTCGAGCGCAACGGGGCCGCTGATCAGTTTGACTTCTGCGCCACGGTTCGCCGCGGCAGCTGCA
>CAZRXH010000014.1:0-40864 GCA_964603995.1 uncultured Bacteroidota bacterium
TTATTTTTCTCAACCCAAACAATCCAAAACCCGGGAGTCAAGGGTTGAAAAATGTGTGCGGCAAATTCTCAATGGAAAGGGATTGGATGACTAGTAAATTCCAAGTTCCAAATGCCAAGCTCCAAACAACATCAAAAGAATTAAGCTCCAACTCAGAAAGACATGCGGATTGTTGCTTAGTTGTTTTGTTTTTTTAATTATTATTTGGAGCTTGTGAGTTGGAACTTGGAGCTTCTTTAACCGCGAGATCAGAACCGGCATTCATTGAACCGTGATAATGTAGACAAGCTCGTTGATCATCTTTTCCGTCATGAGGCGGGAAAGATGGTTTCCGTTTTGACCAGGACGTTCGGTACGGAGAATATCGATCTCGCCGATGACGTGGTACAGGACGCTTTGCTCCAGGCAGCACAGGTCTGGCCGGTCAGGGGAATACCGGACAACCCTTCCGCGTGGCTCTATCGTGCCGCTAAGAACAGGGCTATCGAAATATTGAGGCGGAATGAAAAGTCGGTCCGGTTCAACGCTCCGGACGAATCCTCTTTCCCCGACCCCGGTACGTCTTTCCAGGAGGCGATGGAAGAAGCCTGGGACGAGGAGCTCATCAAAGACGACATGCTCCGGATGATGTTCGCGTGCTGCCATCCGGGAATTCCGGAGGAGAACCAGGTCACTCTCATACTCAAGACGCTCTGCGGCTTCAGCACGGCGGAGATCGCGAGAGCTTTCGTCACGTCGGAAGACACTATTTCCAAGCGCCTTTACAGGACGAAGCAGTTCTTCCGGCAGAACAAGATCGGGTTTCAGGTTCCGCCGCCCGCCGAGCTGAAGGAGCGTACGGATGCTGTCCTCAACTCGATTTATCTCCTCTTCAACGAGGGGTATAATTCCACCGACTCGGAAGAGCTCGTTCGCGAGGATCTGATGGAAGAGGCGATGCTTCTCTGCAGGATGCTCAGCGAGAGTGCGGTCACGCAGATCCCCGACACATTCGCCCTGATGGCTCTCATGTGTTTTCACACTTCGCGGAACGCCACACGCATTTCGCCTGCCGGGGACATCGTACTACTGCAGTACCAGGACAGGAGCAAATGGAATCGCGCGCTCATCGCGCTCGGCAACCAATTCATGGCGAAGGCTGCTACCGGTGACGCGGCGAGCAGGTTCCATATCGAAGCCGCAATCGCGTTCGAACACTGCACGGCGAAAAATTTCGAGGAGACAAACTGGAAAAGGATACTCGAGCTCTATGAATGGCTCTGCCGGATCGACCCGTCGCCGATCGTGGAACTGAACAGGGCGGTCGCCGTGATGCAGGTTTGCGGTCCGGACGAAGCATTGAAAGCGGTCACGGCGATCCACGAGAAAAAGAGAATTGAATCGTACTACCTTTATCACGGTTTGATCGGAGAGATCTATTCGCGCCTCGACATGACTGCCGAGGCTGACGCGGAATTCGCAATCGCGATGAGACTGACAAAATCCGAGACTGAAAGAAAACTTCTGGCGACAAGAATCACTGGGAAGAGCGCCGGCAACGCATTGAACAACATTTGAGAGTTGAGCGTCGACCGGCCGGTCGCATGCAAAAACATCTGCCTCCGACAGATGCGGCCTCTGTTCAACGAACGCAGCTGATTCGTTCTGCGCCGACCAGTGCGCTCCTTGTCTTTTAACAAGATGAAGATTAGTTTTTCCAATGAATAATTCGGAAAAGGAGAAAACTCGTGAAATGTCCTGAATGTGGGATGGAGCTGACCAATCAGCTTCGTCATGGAATAGAAGTCGAAGCTTGTTCTAACGATCATGGAATGTGGTTCACGATGAGCGAACTTGATGAGCTCGAGAACGAGGCGTTCAGCGATGAGGAAGAAAAGGGATCTCTGATGCTTTCAAGCACGCCGTCGAAGTACAGCTGCCCTGTTTGCGATTCCAAATTGAGGCAGTTCGATTACAGGATGTACGACCTGGTTCTGGAGTATTGCGAGAACAAGCACGGGTTCTGGCTCGAGTCCGGTGAAGACGATCGCATTCTCGAGTTGATGAAAGAGCGGAAGCTCGATGAAAGGCGGAAGTTCGACGCAGAGGCCGGTTGGCAGACGACTGTTCGTCACCTGCAATCACATTCGCTTTTCGAGAAGCTGAAGGACCTGATTAGAGGGTAGGGAACCCTCAAAGCCGGACTACCCGGAACACGAAAACCAAAGATTTATGTGGGGGCATGCCCTTCTCAGTGCTCTGTCACTATCGCGCTGAGCAGGGAGCGCAAGCCATCGCCGTCCGATCATGTGTGTCTTCCACTTGTACGTCGGTCGGAGCCCGGGCCATGCTCCGGCGACGATCTCAAAGCTGCCATCCTAGCGACAGGTTAAAGACGGTCGGAAGCTGGTACACCACTTCTCCCGTCACGTTATTTATGTAAAACACATTCCTGCTGTCAAGAAGGTTGATGACCGTCGCTTGCAGGTTGGCATGTGCCCAGCCAAAATCTAGATCGTAAGACGCGCTGAGGTCGAGACTCCTGTAGCCTGGAAGTCGTGCAGTATTCAGTTTGCCGAAAAGCGCCTGACTGTACAGTGCTTGCTGAGTATAGGCAGGCAGATCGGTGGGATTGAATTGAATTACCCCGAAGTAGCCTTCGACCGGAGTGTAAGGCAGGCCACTGGTCAACTTGAGCCGTGCCCTGACCCAGAGGTTCTTCAGCGGCTGAAAACCGGAAGAGAGATTTATCTGGTTCCGGAGATCATAGCGGGGGTAATATGTAGCGCCATCAAATGTCCTCGTCGTATAGCCGTATGAATATCCGGTCAGAAAATACAGACTTGGACCGGCGTCGTATCTAACACTCACATCAGCGCCGTACGCTTTCCCTATTCCGAAGATGAAGTCGCTTTCCCAATCGTAGACCTTCTCCAGGTTGACTGCAGCGAGGTGGTTGAAGTCCTTGTAATAGATCTCTACTCTCGCCGATAGGAGATTGTTTGGAACCCAGTTACAGCCAAGGACGTATTGAGATGATTCCTCGTCCTGACTGGTGTCGGGAACCGGCGCGATAACGTCAAACGGCGTGAACACTAAGTTTTCGTCGTTCAAATCCATCAGTCGCTGATGATAAATTCCGTAGTCAGCGTAGAGGGTAAGTGGGGCAGTGAGCTTGTACGAGACAGTCAGCCTCGGCTCAGCCAGGTATCCGCCCGCAGCTCCGGACATTTGCTGGAACGTCCTCTGAAGATCTGCACGGAGACCGATCTCGAAAGACAACCTGCCGTGCGGATTGTAACTATACTTCCCCCATACCTGCGGCTCCACCTCCGACACAGTTTCCTGAATTACGCTGCCATATTTATTTGTGAATGTGTAGCTGTAGTTCGGAAAATTGAACTGGAGCCCCACGTCGAACTGGTCCCTCGCGGATGTATATGCGGTGACATCGCAGTGGAGAGACGCGTTGGAGATTTGATCCAGCTGGTAACCTAAGTACTGCGATTCCTTGGGAAGCTGCTCCGCACGATAGTTTGAAGACGAAACAGAGAATCTCATTTCGTATTGATCGCCGAAGATGTAAGCTCCGGAGACAGCTCCGGAATTGTTGCTCCATTTAAAGTCCGGCTCGGTCTGGCTTTGCTGCACGATCCGATCTGCACTCGTCAGGAACTCCGCACTGATGTATCCGTTGCCGGAGAAGTCCAGCGTCACCTTTGCAAAGCCGTCATCATAATCGAAGGGTAACCCGATCGAGTAGAATTTCTGCAGTGAGTTCTGGAAGAGGGGCCGGCGGTAGAAGACCACGAAGCAGCTGTTTCCTCCGGAAGAAAGGGGGCCGGTCAACATGACGTCGGACGACAACATGTCGAGCGTTCCTTTGGCTTTGAATTCGTTTCTGTCACCGTCGATAGTCTGGATATCAAATACCGACGAAAGCCTGCCGCCGTATTCCGCCTGGAAACCTCCCGCGCTGAAGTTGGCAACCTTCACGATCATCGGGTCGACAAAGCTGAACAAACCGAAGGCGTGAGACAGGTTATATATTTGCATCCCGTCTATCAGGACGAGGTTTTCATCGGGACCGCCACCCCTGACGTAGTACTGGCTGGACACTCCGCTGACGGTTACCACACCGGGGAGCTGAGTCACGTATTGAACAACATCGTTCTTGAAAATTCCCACGCTGTTTTTCAGCTCACCGGAAGTTATCAACGTGTTGCCGGCAACTCCGGTCGCGAACTCCGGAATCTTTCCGACTACTTCGACGCCCGGCATCGTCCTCGGAGCCTGAGGTACTCGCAGCTGCAGATTTATGACCGGTTTGCCGCTGTACTCTACGCTGAAGTCTTTCTCTTCATATCCGATAGCAGAAACACGCAGCTTCGTATTCTTCACCGCGACGTTCCTCAATATGAAGTAGCCATTGACGTCGGCGACGGTGCCGGCGGACGTACCGACGACGAAGACAGTCGCATATGGTATTCGCTCACCGCTGGAACTGTCGCTGACCGAACCGGTTATTGTCACGACCTTCTCCTGGGCCAACACGGAAGAGGCGATGAGTACGATCGTCAGGGAAATGAGCGTTTTCAATAGAGAAAAATCCTTGTCGTGTCAACTGCTGCACCTGCGACGATACCTGTCCCTCCGTTGAAGAGGTTCGTGAAAATGATCTTGTCAGTTCTCATGGACAACGGGTCGAGCGTACGATTGGATGTGATGAAGTACCTGTAGAAATTGTCGTCAACCTGGGTCACGATGATGTCGATATAGAGATGTGAAAGCGCCATTGTCGCGGCATATCCCTGGGCGAGATGGTACGCGTTCTGGTATGCTCCGATGCTGATGGCATACGGAAGCGACGTTGTTTTAACCTCATGGAACGGGTTCACCGAATCTATCGGGAAGACATTGAAAAATGCTGCGTGGGTCCGGCCGGCAGCATCAAGTCCCCTGCATTCAACCACCATTTGGGCAAACGCGGCAGTTGCCACTCCTGACAGGGTCGCTGTGAACTGAATGTTTTCCGTGGCGTCCTTCGGGTTTTGAAGTATCGAATAAGTGCTCTGATACGGTATCGTCGCATAGCCGTACGGGACACCCGCAGTTGCTCCGACGGATGCATATCCGGTCTTAGATACGCTGAGGTAGTAGTATGCTCCGGGGATAACATGAACCGGCGCATAATAAAACGAGGCTGTGTCACCGTCGATCACTTCGGTCGTATCGGTCAAAGTGGTGACCTTGAATGATAAGCCTGGTCCGAATCCTCTCAATTGAACGACAGCTCCGTGTACAGGCTGTGACACGTTACCGGTCTGGGACTCCGCCAGCGATGTTACCCTCACATAAACTGAATTGGAATTGGAAAACAATACCGAGTAAACATTGAGCCTCGGTGTGTACTGGACCACTGGCTGAAACGGGGAATTGCAGCTGAAAAAGACAAGAGAAGCAAGTAACAAAATGCCGGATGGTACAAAGGAAGCGCAGCGGCTTCGTCCCCGCACGACAGATTCGACGCCCGCAGCAACTAGTCGTGAAATCACTTGATGAGTACCATTCTTTTCGTTACCACGCGTCCGTCGGCGATGAGACGGTAAAAGTAGACTCCGCTCGCCAAACCCGCTCCGCTGAACTCGACTTCATATGTTCCGGGCGTCTTGACTTCGTTAACTAACGTTGCCACTCTCCTGCCAAGCACGTCATAGACATTCAGTGTCACGTGGCCGACTGCAGAAAGCTGGTATCGAATCATAGTGGTCGGATTGAAAGGATTCGGATAATTCTGGAACAGAGAAAATGACCCCGGTATCCCGATGTCTCCGTAAACCTCAGTTGTGAAGCCTGCACTCTCAAATAAACCACCAGCTGTCCCCGCATATACATTCCCTTGTTGATCGAAGAGGAGTGAGGAGACACTTGAATCTTCGAGGCCCACGTTTGCAGGCTGCCACGTCATGCCACGATCCGTCGAGACAAAGACTCCGCTGTCCGATGTCCCGGCGAAATATTCGGATGAACGGCTCATGAGAAAGCAGGTCACGCTCTTCCCCGTTATCGATGGTATGCTCTTCCAGTCAATTCCGGAATCCGACGAGCAGTACGCACCGGCCGTATCGGTGCCCGCGAATATTTTTCCTTCGCCATCTATCTCCATCGATTTCACAGAATAGAATATGAGCGGAGAAGAGATGCCTGATTGTGTCCAGAATGTCCCGCCATCTGTGCTCTCGAAGACGCCGTTGTACGCTGCGCCAGCATACAGATTGTTCGATGAATCGAGCGCAAGACAATAGATCTTCGTGAGGGGAAGGCCCATCGTTTGCGGAGTTACCCAGAGATCATCACCGAAATGCGCCTTGAGAATTCCTCCGGTCGAACCTATGTAGCTGAAGTTATTGGGGATCTCCACCAAGTCATACGCCCACTCTTTGGTGTCGGATATCCAGTAGTTTCCACCATCGGGCAAGTAGTACAGGCCGTCCGAGGTGGCTGCGTAGAGTTGTCTGGTGACGGGAGAGTAGTGGATCTGGAAAACTTTGCCGTGACCGAGACCATTGCTCACATTCCGCCAAGAACCGGTATTCCCCTCCTGCTCGAAGATTCCGCCATCTGTACCAGCATACAAGTTACCGGCGCCGTCTACGCCGAGTGAGGTGATCGAGGCAGAGAAAATCCCACACTGCACCCACGTGGATTCTGGCGCGTTCAGGACATATATCCCATCGTATGCGGTTCCCATGTAGCTGATGCCGAGCGGATCGTAGTGCGCCGTAGTGATCGAATCCGGCGACACGGCCGGAGCGGCGTTTTTCCAACTGGAAGTGGAATCGCCGTACACGAACACTCCCGCGCTCGTAACCGCGACCGTCTCTCCCAGGCGATCAACCTGCAATGCTCCGATCTCAGCTCCGAACGGCATCCCTGCGACATCCTGTTTCCAGTTGGTGCTATCTCTGCGCGCGGAATATATGCTGCTGCTCGTACCATCACTTGTCGCCAGAACGAAGACCCTACCCGATCCCTCCACTGCCATCGACAAAATCGAAAACGAACCCATTCCCAGGGGGATCCATGATCTTCCGGCGTCCGAGGAAATATAGACACCTCCGCCGGCAGGAAAGTGACCGAACTCGCGATAAAAACCGGCGATAATGTCACCCGAGTCATCTTTAGCAAGAGATGACACATCTCCAAAATCACCTCTCACCTGCGACGTCGTCCACGTTTTTCCTGAGTCGTCGGAGATCGAGATCGTTTGCGATCCGCCGACGCAAAGCCGGTTCCCCGGGAAGACCGTGGCAGCGGACGCACCACCGGCCAGGCTCGTCAGGAACCAGGATGTCCCCCTGTCAGTCGACTCATACAGTCCGGAAAGGATATCTCCATGATAAATGTTGTTCAACGAGTCCACAAAGAGGACAGGCTCAAATCCGTAACTCAGTATGCTATGTACCTGCTCCCAACTCCTGCCTCCGTCGACAGAACGGTATACGTTCTCGGCTGAACTAACGGTCATGGCAAAGATGTCACCCTGCCGGTCAATCGTCAGACGCTGTATCGACCCGGTGTATGGTCCCTGGAGATGTGTCCATGGCACCATCTGCGCATCGGCCCGGACGCCACATATCCCGACGACGAGGATAATTGCATCACGTAACCAATTGGTGCTTCTCATTCCAATCGCTTCATGCCCGGCTTTGTTTGAGACTCGTGCTCTGCAACTCTAATTTCTTCGAATCTTGCCAAATCCGCGACAACAAGCAAGTCCCGGCGACGATTCTGTTCACGACGACCTATTCCACCTCGAGAGTCTCTCTTAATCTTATATCCTCCGATGAAGAGCCGATCTGGATTTCATAATTCCCCGGTTCGACAACATACTCATTCCTCTTTTTGTCGAAATATTTCAGAGACCTAATCGGAAGTGGAATCCTGACTGTCTTCACTTCCCCTTTCCTGATCGCGATCCGGTCGAACCCCTTCAGGGATCTGATCGGCTGCGGCGCCTTGGAAGTTAAATCCTTGACGTAGAGTTGAACGACCTCGTCGCCGTCACGCTCTCCCGTGTTTTTCACATCCACTGAAACCATGACAGTATCGCCCGGCTTCGCGACTTCCTTACTCACATTCAAGTCGGAGTATTTGAAATTCGTGTAGCTCAACCCGAAGCCGAACGGGTAAAGAGGAGTTCCTTTAAAATAGCGGTAGGTCCTTCCACTCATGTTGTAATCCGTAAATGGCGGAAGGTCTTTGACAGACTTGTAAAACGTAACCGGCAGTCTGCCAGCGGGGTTGTAGTCCCCGAAGAGAACATCCGCAACGGCGTTCCCGCCCTCTTCGCCTGGATACCAGGCGTCCATGATCGCAGGGATATTTTTCTCCGCCCAGTTCACACCCAGCGCGCTGCCGCCCACGAGTACCAGGACTATCGGTTTGCCGGTTTTGTGGAGAGCTTTGAGCATTGCCTCTTCCCCTGACGGGAGTCTCAGCCTCGTACGGTCACCGCCTTTAAATCCGGGAAGGTTTATTCTGGGGTTCTCTTCGCTTTCGAGCTGAGGAGAAATACCGGCGACAGCGATCACGACGTCGGATTTCTTCGCGGCATCCACCGCATCCCGGAGAAGGCTCTTCTCGTCCGGTTCCGGAACCTTCATATGCCATGCCAGGCCCATGTAGGCGAAACCCGTGGTGTTCGCAAATTCGACCTTCACGGGGTATTCCTTACCTTTCACCAAGTAGACAGTTTTAGTCCCGAAGCCCATCCCTCCGGTACGTTTCCACCTGTTCACGAGCAGCTTTCCATTAAAATACAACCTCCCCCGCTGCGAACAGAAAATCCCGATCTGGTAGTCTGCGGTAGCCGGAGCAGTTACGGTCCCGGTCCACCTCATCGAGAAATCAGTGGGCGACACGCCTTTGCCCGGAGAACCGGAACCCCAGAATTGCCTCGCCAGAGTGTCCACTCTTGTGAGCACCGGCTTGCCCTCCAGGTTCGCATTGTCGAAGTATTCGGCATACAACCCGTGTCCTTCAAGTCCGTGTCCGGGGCTGAGATATCGCGTCTCGATCGGACTCGGCGTCATGATCTTGTCCTCGAGCAAGTTGTATCCTGCGGCGAAGCGTACTTTCACTCCCGGTCTGAGTGCGCTCGTTATGCCGTCGTAGATCGTCACTGGGTTGGACGGCGTACCATTATAGTTCCCGAGAAGACTGTTTATGTCCTGCGCGTAGAGGCCGACGACTGCGACAGATTTCAATTTCTTGCTCAGTGGCAGAGTGCCGTGAGCATTCTTGAGGAGAACGATGCTCTCGTCGGCTACTTTCCTCGCGAGCGCCTGATGTGCCGATGTATTGTTGTCAGCCATAGTGATTTTCGAATATAGGACCGCGGAGGGCGGGTCAAACATCCCGAGCTTGAATCTTGCCAGCATCAGTTTGGTCACGGCCGTGTCGATAGTCGCGACCGAAATAAGACCGTCCTTGACGGCATCCTCAAGCGAAGAGAATTCCGTACCGCACGACAGGTCGCAGCCGGCATTCACGGCATCGGCGGATGCAGCCGCAAGGCTTGGCGCGTAGTGGTGACCGTGAAATATGTCACCAATGGCTCCGCAGTCGGAAACGACATAGCCTTTGAATCCCCACTTATCTCTCAGAAGATAAGTCATCAGAAAGGAATCAGCGTTGCAAGGTATGCCATCGACGGCGTTATAAGCACCCATGATGGAGAAGGCGTGCCCCTTCGTGATTGCCGCTTCGAACGCCGGCAGGTAAGTATCGTAAAGATCGGTCTTGGACACGGTCGCATTGAACTGGTGCCTGAGCGGCTCCGGCCCGCTGTAAGCGTCGAAGTGTTTCGGGGTAGCGACCACCTTGAGGTATTTAGGATTGTTCCCCTGAAGACCGGTAATGAACGCGACTGCAAACTGCGAAGTCAGGAAAGGATCTTCGCCGTAAGTCTCCTGGCCTCTTCCCCAGCGAGGATCCCTGAAGATATTGATATTCGGCGCCCAGAAGGTGAGGCCCCCGAAAATCCTGCCGTACTCTCCTTTGCTCATTTCATTGTTGTACTTGGCGCGCGCTTCGGTGGAAATTACGCTTGCCTCCTCATGTACGAGTCTCGGATTCCAGGTCGCGGCCATACCGATCGCCTGCGGAAAGACGGTGGCGATCCCGTTATTGGCGACGCCGTGGAGGCATTCGCTCCACCAATTATAAGCGGGAATGCCGAGCCGCGGAATTGCGGGGGCACCGTTCTGCATCTGTGAAACCTTTTCGTCAAGTGTCATGCGTGAGACGAGGTCGGCGGCTCTTGCTTCAAAAGTCAGACTTGTATCGAGATACGCGGGCTCGGACTTTTGCGTGGAATTACCGGCACCGTGCTCGCGTGCATTCGATATCTGAACTCCCGCGAGGATAACCGACAGGAAAGGTAGGCTGGAAATGACTTTCATCTTAGATTCCCTTCAATGATTATGTTCTTCGCCAGCAATCAACACGAAACGCCGGAAGCGGACCGGCGTTTCAATCATTTGTGAAATTATAACTTAATTGAAATGGAAATCCAACGGAATGCGCCGGCATCGACGGGCGGCGCCGCTCCCAGTAATCGCATGTCGCCATGGATGGTGTTGAGTTGTCTTCTTAAATTGATCGCATGCCGAAGAGGATCCCGTGGGCGGTTTACCTGTCCGAGCTTGCAGGCACAGCGCTGTTGCTGCTGGCCGGATTGTCGTTCGTGATACTCGATTTCGGAAAAGGAAGTCCGATTGTCGGAGCGATCCCCGATCCCGGGCTGCGCAGGTTGATAACAGGTTTCCTCTTCGGTTCGACCGGTGCGGCAATCGCCTATTCCGGCATCGGAAAGATCAGCGGGGCGCATATCAACCCGGTTGTCACACTCGCTTTCCGCATCAAAGGAAAACTCTCATCTCGCAATGCCGCCGGATACATCGTGGCGCAGTTTGCCGGCGCTGTGCTCGGCTCGCTCCCCCTCCTGTTCTGGAGCGAGATGGGGAAGAGCATCGGTTTCGGATGCACAACACCGGGAGTCGGCTACACCGGGATGGAGGCTCTGCTCGGAGAAACAATCACGACGATTGGCCTGATCGTCGGCCTGTTCATCTTTCTCGGACATGAGCGGCTGAGAGAGCATACCCCGCTTCTTTTTCCGTTCCTCTACGCGGTGATGGTCTACCTGGAAGCACCTATATCCGGCACGAGCACAAATCCTGCAAGGAGTTTCGGCCCCTCCGTAGTCTCGGGAATATGGTCGGGATGGTGGATATATTTCGTCGGACCACTGGCCGGGATGCTGATTGGATTGGCGATCCAAAGGTACAGCTGGCTCAGGCGGTTCGAGGTGGAAGTTGCGAAGATACATCACTTCGAACATGACCTCTACGGGATATTCAGGAAGGAAGCGTGAATTCCCGATTTTGAATTTCGATTTGGCGGCGTAAACGCGATTGACCGCCTAACTCCATCTCTTGATCAACACGAGAGAAAGGTCGTCGCTGGGCGGCGCCTCACCGACAAAGCTCTCCACATCTGCCAGAATTTTCTCGCCGACTCTGTCCGGCGAGATGCCTGCCGATTTTCCGATCAAAGCCTTGAGACGCTGGTCACCGTAGAATTCATCTCTCACGTTCCTCGCTTCAGTAACGCCGTCTGAGTAAGCAACGAGCAGGTCCCCCGGCCCAAGATCGACTTCCTGTTCCTCGAACTTGGCGGTCTTTATCAGGCCAAGAGCAGGCGCGCCGTGGGAAAGCTCCTCCACGTTCCCTCCGCGAAGAAGAAGCGGTGGAAGATGCCCGGCATTGAGCAGGCGGACTTTCCCGGAGTTCTGCGTTAACTCCAGGTAAACGAGAGTCGCAAACTTGTTCGGAAGACTGTCGCGGCAAAAAATCAGATTGATGCGTTCCCCCAGCTCGGAGAGCGACTTGTAGTCTGGAGCGACAGCCCGCAATGTCGATTGGAGTTTCGACATTAGTAGCGCAGCCCCCAGTCCCTTCCCCGCCACGTCACCCAGCGCAAGGCCCAGCCTGTTCCCGTCGAGATTAATGTAATCTACAAGATCTCCTCCGACGTCGTTGGCTGGACGTGTGAACAGCCACACGGACCACCCGGCTATCGTCGGGTTATCTTCCGGCAGAAGCGCCTTCTGGACCGTCCGCCCGATCCGCAGCTCGTCATGCGCGAGAAGCTTGTCCTTCAACTCGAGCATCAGCACGATGAGAACGAAGAGATAACTCAGCGGGCTGGCATCAATCGTTACGCTGTAATCTCCCGTCTTCCACGATGTACTCCCCCAGACGAAGAAAATTATGCTGAGCAGAAGAAGAAACCGGCGCGCAGGATTAAGTCTGAGGATAAGACTTTTCAACAGGAACCATGATATGTACAGGAAGCGCTTCACGCGCGGGTAAGTCTCCAGACGATGTTGGGTTTCCGCGTCGATGTAGAAACGGTAAAGCTCCTTGAAATCTCTTCTCAGCGACTCGCCGATTTCCCCTCTCTTGAAATCATTAACAATCGTTTCCCTGAGAACGTGGTCCCTTCTGCCCGGACCCCCTTTTGCCGACTTGTCTTCGATCATCGCCCTTCTGCTTTCAAATGACTGCTTGTAAAAGGTTCATAAAGAATGACGGTTAGTCCCTCCAGTTGTTTCGGGCCACGGATCACGGAATGGGGTCCGCCGCGCAAAATCCCTCGATTCTCATGCAATAATTCCATTTCGCCCGGACAGTGCAAACAGAAACGACCGAACGAAACTTGGAACGGTCTGTCCAACTTCTGACTCCAAGTTCACTCAGCGCTCCTGGCCACCTTTCCGGCAATGTAGTCCGCTGCCTCGATGCCGGCGCCGATTCCAAATCCGATCAGAAATCCCTGCGCCAAATCATAATATACCATTTGAAGAAAATTCACTTGCGGCACTACAGGATTAATCCTGTAGATGAAGTAGAGTATCACCGTGACTACGGCGTAGCAAACGGCGAGAAGTGAGCTAAGCACAAGTGGACGGCTTAGCACTACACCTGCCAGTCTCGAGAAATAGTATTCCGAGAAGACAAAGAGCGCGGTGCACAGGGCAGCGAAGTAGAGGACATCCTGCCAGATCAGAGCCCGACTTGCCAAAATCAACACCGTCTCGTTCAAAACGAGAAGCAGCACGACGATAGCGTCCGCTATCCACCCTTTCAGAAATCTGAAACTTGAAAAGACTATTCCGCCGACAACTCCGAACGAAAAGAACTGGAACGCTCCGCCGCCCACGACGAATATGCGTTGACGGAAGAAGACAAGGCCGACGAGCGTCGAGCCCAGAGCGGCGAGAAACGCTGTAATAGAAAACCGTTGTATATTCTCGCGGTTCATCTCTTCCCACTCTGCTGACGCGTCAACGTTCCGTAAAACTCAACGGTTTGTCCGATTCCGTTGTCATATGAAGTCGCCTGGGTGCCGAACGCATTCGAGAATTTTGTTGAATCAAAGAGATAGTCGGACTCGTTTTGATAAAGCATCTCACCTATTTCGAATATGGTTCTGTCAAGGATTCCCGCCGCCTTCAGCATCCATTTCGAGAGAACCATGTACCGCGGCTCGGCACCGAATGCTTTCGCCGCTAGAGCAATAAACTCTCTACCGGTGGGAGGATTGGGTGCGGTCGGCAAATGCCAGACCTGGTCGTACGCTTCGTTCGACTTCGCCAGTGCAGAAAGTGCTCCTGCGATATCAAGCGTGAACGTGTACGAATGCTTCGCGCTATCGTTCACTAGAATATTCGGCTCCTTCCCTTCGGCAAGACGCTTGAAGACCAGCATGTTCGGAACGCCGACCTTATCGGCAAAGGGCCCGTAAAAATCTGCCGCCCTCGCGATAAGTGCGTGAATGTTTCCAGCCTTTACCTCATCCATGAGTCTCGTTGCGATCGCAGCCCGGATCTCGCCCTTCCTGCTCGCTGGGTTGTAACGAGTCGATTCGGTCATTGGGCCATCGACTTTGCCGTACGAATAAACGTTGTCCAGGAAGACAAGCCTTGATCCGCTTCGCTTGCACGCCTCGATTGTGTTGGACATTATACGAGGCCAGAACTCGGCCCAGACTCTCACATCATATTTCAACCCAATACATAGAAAGACAACAGATGAGCCTTTCACGGCTTCGACAGTCTGATCCAGGGAGGCAACATCGGCTTTCGTGCTGACCGCTCCCGGCACGGCGTAACCGCTTCTCGAGACCAGCCTGACATTTTCTTTCCTCTCAACGAGGAGCCTGGCGAGTTGGTTTGCCACAACGCCGCCGGCACCCAGAATCGTACTAAGAGCCAATTACTCTCCCTGTTTGATCCAACATAGCGGATCCGCTGACGTTTTTCAATTTTCGGCAGTGTACCAGTTTGAGGCGAGGTTTCGTTTCCCGCTGATTACGCAAATGACCGCAGATCCGATATCGGCAAATATCTGCGCCATCTGCTCCGAAGGAGCCACTTCGTGGCGGGAGAGGTCTTGTCGCCGAGTCATTTCTCAACGGGGAAAGTGGGACTGAGACACTTACTGATTTTCGGTTCCTTTTACGCGTAAGATCACCTGCGTTTCCTCAAAGGACGAAGAGAAGTCCGACTGCCGCGACGATTCCCATCCCGCCGCCGAAATAGAACGCCGCCGCCGGACCGAGATGCTGCCACAGCTCTCCCGCGATGAACGAGGCCGGGAAGAGACCGATGCCCAGGATAGTCGCGTGAAGGCCGATTGCAGTTGCACGCACTTCCTCGGGGGCTAAATCGGTGACGAGCGCCTTCTCGATGCCGTCAGTGAAACCACTGTACAGCCCATATACTCCGAAGAGCGCCCACAGGAGCCACGCATGCTCCGGACCGGAAACGAACGCGAAACCAAGATACACAAGTCCATAGAACACGTACCCGGCGACAAGCAATCTCTTGCGACCGATCCTGTCGGAGAGTTTGCCGGCGGGATACGACACTGCGCCGTACACTATGTTATAGACGAGATACAAAAGAATCGCCGTAGCGGGAGTGAAGCCGATATCTTTCGAGCGTAACAGGAGAAACGTATTCGATGAATTTCCGAGGGTGAAGAGGAATGCGACGATCAGAAAGAGCTGAAGTTTTCTGGGAAGAACCTTCCATCTCAAAGATGGAGGTTTTCTTACGATGGTCTCCTTTTTCTTCTCGCGTGCCATGAAGAGAAGGATGATTCCAATGAAGGCCGGGACGAGCGACCAAAGGAACACTTCGGAGTAGTCCCCCGCATACCGCGTGAGAAAATAGTACGCTAGCAGGACGCCGATAGCCGCTCCCGTCGTGTCCATCGCACGATGCAAACCGAAAGCCATCCCTCTTTTCGCCGGGTCGGTGCTCTCTGCTATGAGCGCATCTCGTGGGGCGCCACGGATTCCCTTCCCGAGCCTGTCGACGATCCGTCCGGCAAACACAAAACCCCAGCCGTTGGCAACGTACAGAAGTAACTTCCCAAACGCAGATGACGAATAGCCCGCAATAGCGAGACCTTTCCTGTCCCTGAATCTGTCCGAAATATAACCGGAGAAAACCTTGAGCAGGCTTGCGGTGCTCTCGGCGATTCCCTCGATGAGGCCGAGTATGGCGGGACTTGCACCGAGTGTCGCCGTGAGGAAGAACGGTATCAGCGGGTACACCATCTCGCTCGCGATGTCGGTGAAGAAGGAAGTCAGGCCGAGTATGATAACATTAAACACAGGGATCCATTTCCGACATGTTGCATTATTATAATGAACCGGCATCTCAAGCTCAAACTCAGGATAGATGATGCCCGATGACTCCTCGCTGCGGAATTCATTTTCGAAGACTCAATAGTAGGAGAGTGAGGCAATGCGAAGAGCGGGCCCAGCTTGATAATCCTCTCCGGAGAAGCTACATTTTTGTCGAGGCGTAATCGTGCAGCGCACACTTTGATCTGAAAATTGCCAGGGAGCTGTGCCGCAGGAAATCACCTGGATTACTGGTTCTGTGGCGGATGTCGTGAACTGATTGTCGTGCGTCCCCTTCCCACGAATCCGCTCGTTGCCTCCGGCACGATGCTTAGAATGAAAAGACGATAGAGATGAACAAGAAAATTCTATCGAGGCGGGAATTCATTTCAACATCAGGTTTGATTGTCGGCGGCACCTGTGTCGCGATGTCCCTGCCGAATTTGCTCGAAAAGTTTTTTGTCCGAACCGCCCGCCATTTCGAAGACGATTATCGAGAACAACTCCATGAACATTCGCCCGTTGCCCGGTATTGGCTTTCAACCAACTCGAAAAATGTCGATTGCCTGAATTGCCATACCACCCGGGAGATCGATGGCAAGAGCGGGTTCGATCACGAAGAAAAATTCATAAAGTGCCTGCTCTGTGCACAGGGATGCATCATCAAAGAAGGCGACCACGGAAGGTGCAAAGCCAGAATGAATGTCGGCGGACAGCTCAGAAGCCTCGTCTACGGGAGGCCGATATCCATCCATATCGATCCGATAGAGAAAAAGCCGTTCTATCATTTCTTGCCAGGCAGCCAGGCATACTCGCTGGCAACTGCCGGCTGTCCGCTGTCGTGCCAGTTCTGTCAGAACTGGGAGATCTCACAGGCAAGACCGGAAGACGTCCCTGTGAGATTTGTCCCGCCCGATGAAATCGTAGATGATGCGGGATCGAAGGATACTCTGGTCATCGCATTCACTTACAACGAACCGACCGTGTTCATCGAGTACCTGACGGACATTGCCCATCGGGCCAGAAAGAAAGGCATAAGAAACGTGCTCATAAGCTGCGGATTCATGAATCAGGAGCCGCTGCAGGAAATGTGCGACGTCCTGGATGCCATAAAGATCGACCTCAAAGGATTCAGCGAAGACTTCTATCACAAGGTGTGCAGTGCTGACCTCCAGCCGGTTCTGCGCAGCATAAAACAGATATCGAAGACACAAGTTCATTTAGAAATCGTGAACCTGGTGGTACCTACGTTGAACGATTCAGACAAAATGTTGAATGAACTTTCGAACTGGGTCATGGGCGAAGTAGGACCCGACGTGCCGATCCACTTCACCCGCTTCCATCCTGATTATAAACTTCTGAATCTTCCCCCGACGCCGATCTCGACATTAGAACGCGCGCGAGAGATTGCGATGTCAAAAGGGATCCATTATGCCTTCGTTGGTAATGTTCCCGGTCATGCAGGTAATTCCACTTATTGTCCGTCGTGCGGAAAGGCTGTTATAAAACGCACCGGCTTCTTCACGATAGAAAAACATCTAAAGAACGGCCGCTGCGAATATTGCGGTCAGACGATCGCGGGCGTGTGGAGGTAACATATGAAAAAGACCTTGTGGTTTGCGGCTTTCCTGTTGCTCGTCAATTCCTGCCAGGGACAGAAATCCAATTCCGATAATACATCGGCTGCCCCCATGAGGCACCCGGCATTTGCGGACAGGTTTTATCCTGCCGATTCGACTAAACTGACAAGCGCAATCAAAGCATTCCTCAAAGATGCGAGACCCCGCGCAATCGACAACCCCGTCGCGATTATCGCGCCGCATGCAGGATACATCTTCGCAGGCCAGATAATGGCGGACGCATATAACCAGGCACGACAGGATGAGTACGATGTAGTTGTCGTGCTTGGGACGAACCACACGACTGCCGGGTTCGAAGGCATCTCCGTTTATCCAAAGGGAGGATTCGCCACCCCGATTGGCGTCTGCGAAATCGACGAGAAACTTGCCGGCGAACTTATCAAGGAGGATCCGGATGTCACTGCAGACCTCGCAGTCCACGCCCAGGAACATTCCATAGAAGTCCAGCTGCCGTTCATAAAATACCTCTACCCGCGGACGAAGATACTTCCGATCATTGTAGGTAAGCCGAATATTGAGATGTGCACCAGGTTCGGAGAAGTCCTCGCCAGGATTTTGAAGGGCAAGAGAGTGTTGATAGTCACAAGTTCGGACCTTTCGCATTATCCAAGATTCGACGACGCGATAAAAGTCGACAACAATACTCTTAAGGTCATCGGGAGTCTGGATGTCAACAGGATAAGATCCGAAATGGAAAAGCAGCTTGATCAAGATATTCCTCAGCTCGCGACATGCGCATGCGGTGAAGCGCCGATCTTGGCAGCCGTTGCCGCTGCCAAAGAACTTGGAGCGACTTCCGCATCAATAATCAGCTACACGAACTCCGGCTACAATCCGGTGGGAAGCATGGATCGCGTGGTCGGTTACGGAGCGATTGTGATCGGCAAAGGAGATGCAGGTACCCTCATCGATGTGGACACTCCAGCCGTCAGCCCTTCTTATGCACTCAGTTCATCGGATAAGAAAGCTCTTCTGAAATACGCGCGCGAAACGCTTGGAAGATTCTTCTCGACTGCAACGGTTCCTCTCCCACGCGATCTCAATCCCACCCTCAACGCGAAGAGTGGCGCATTCGTCACGCTCAGAAAGCACGGCGACCTGCGCGGGTGCATCGGAAACATGTCTGAAGAGAGACCGCTAAGCACAGTCGTCGGTGCAATGGCACTTCAGGCCGCCTTCAACGATCCGCGGTTCAAACCTTTGACCGAAGATGAATTGTCACAGGTGGAGATCGAGATTTCCGTTCTCACCCCTTTCAAGCGAGTGAGCGGAGCGGATGACATTGTCCTCGGACGTGACGGGGTCGTCATCAAGAAAGGAAACAGGCAAGGAGTGTTTCTTCCGCAAGTGGCAACGGAAACCGGATGGAGCAAAGAAGTCTTCCTTGACCAGCTCTGCTATAAGGCAGGATTGCAGGCGGGCGATTGGAAGGACGCTCAACTGTTTACATTCCAGGCCGTTGTTTTCAGTGAGCCCCAGATAGAAAAATCAGAACGCTGATGACACGAAGAGGGCAGATTCTCACGGATAAATTCCGTTCTTGTTTTCCTGAACTGTGCGAATCCATGTTCCATTCTTCCTTGCACCGGTGCTAGTTCGGGTTCAATGAGAATTTCTTCTACAACCGCGTATCTCGTCACTGTCGGTCTTGTCTCAATCCTGGGGCAGGTTGTCACCCTCCGCGAGCTCGACGTTGCATTCTACGGAATAGAACTCATTTATATCATTTCGCTCGGTTTCTGGCTCCTCGGCACTGCAATCGGAGCGGCAGTTGGCCGACGATCTCATATCCCGGAAGAAACGAGTGTTCAAACTCTTCTAATTCTGACGTCCGCTCTGCTGATGACAGATATCATATTCATTCGAGGCATCAGAAGAATATTCGGAGGCGTTTCAGGCGGCTTTCTTCCTTTCGAAACACAGATTGCGGCGCTGGTGGCCGCAGTCATCCCACTGAGCGTGATCACCGGCCTCCTGTTTCAGGCTGCGGCGAAAAGATTTTTGTCGGAGGGCGGATCACTGGCACGCGCGTATGCGATTGAAAGTATGGGCGGCGCTCTCGGCGGGTTGTTGTCCACTCTCCTGTTAGCTCTTGGTCTCCGGAACCTCTCTGCAGCCCTGTTATGCTCCGCTTTGTCCTTGGGAATTGCATTTGTCTACGCGTGGAGGGCTGGATACCGGCTGCAGAAATACATGTCGATCGCCGGCATCGCAATCGTGCTTGTGCTGCTTCCAGGTGCCGGCCGGATTGATCATTGGACAACGTCATGGAACCATCCTGATCTGGTTGAGTCAACGGACACGCCATACGGCCGCGTTACGATAACGGTCCGGGAAGAACAGGTATGCGTCTTTGAGAACGACGCTCTCTCTTATGAGACCGAAACTACAGCCGCCGAAGAATTTGTTCAACTATCGGCACTGCAGACGATCAGAATGCAAAGGGTCCTGGTTTTGGGCGGAGGATTTGAAGGCATCATCTCTGAACTTCTGAGATTGCCGGTCGGAGGAATCGACTATGTCGAGATAAACGAGGGCATCATCGAAACCGTAATGAATCACCTGCCTTATGAACTTCGCAATGTTCTGGATGATAGGAAAGTAAGAGTGCTCTATCAGGATCCGAGAAGGTTCAAGAAATCACCATACAACGCAATATTGGTCGCGATGCCGGAGCCGATGTCCGCACAAAACAACCGTTTCTACACGAGCGAGTTTTTCAAGCAGTGTTCCGCTATGCTGGAACGGGACGGAATAGTAGCGTTCAGAATCCCTTCGGCTGAAAATCTGTGGACACCGCAATTGCAGCGAAGAAACGGAAGCATCTACGGTGCCCTGAAGTCTGCTTTCGTCCATGTCGTGGTAATACCGGGAGTAACGAACATTTTCATCGCTTCGAACTCCGCATTGACAATGGATCCGCGGATTCTTTCCGACAGATTGCGCAGCAGAGGTCTCCAAGCCAAACTCATCTCCCCTGAATATGTCAACTACGTTTACACTAATGACAGATTCAAGAATGTGGAGAGACTTCTCTCGTCCACGGTATCGATTCCAAATTCCGACATCCGGCCGGCATGTTACGGCTATACATTATCGATTTGGTTATCGAAGTTTCTGGGTGAAATTTCCCTGCCGTACGAACGCTCATTTCAAATTGGGGAACTGATGAGCTCGCCAATCTTCTGGCTTGTGGTGCTCGCGGCCTCGATTGCTGTCGCCTGGAAGAGACTTGCCGGGACGAGGCTGTTCATTTTGATGATCGTGGCCGGGTTTGCCGGCATGATTTCAGAGACGCTGCTTATACTCAACTACCAGAACAAGAGCGGAATCTTATTCCAGGACATCGGCATCCTCCTGATGATGTTCATGGTCGGCCTCACATTGGGAGCGCTGTTTGCCGACAAGTTTCTCAGGAACCGTGGATCAACAATGAAGAAACAGCGGCTATTGGGAGCCGCGCTGCTCCTGGCGTTGGCATTGGTGAGCGTAATCATTTATTACGCGATCAAATTTGAGCTCTTGAACGATCTAGCATCCACGTCACTGATGCTTATTCTCGATGGGGCATTTGTTTCGTCAATCTTTGCTTTCGCCAGCTTCAAGAGAATTGATGAACCGCGAAGAGTCATGACGTGGTTGTATTCAGCAGATCTGATCGGCGGAAGCGTCGGATCACTGGCGGCAAGTCTGATACTGGTGCCCATCTTCGGGATTCTCACGACATCTCTGCTGACGGCAGTCGCGGTTGTATGCGGCTTGGCCTTCCTGAGATGAGCCAGTTCGATATGACCTCGATCACGCCACGGGACACTTTGCTGAGACAAGACGCTTGACGATTAAATATAAGGACGCCGCCTGAGCCCGATCCGGCAAAGACGCGAGTTCCGTATGCAAAAAGGCAGTATAGCTCCCTATCCCAGAGCCACCTGGGCAAGACACTCCAACTAAACCCATAATCTGTAGACCGGAAAATACCCGATCCTGTGTTTCCAACATAAACGTCTGTCCCGTTTGATTCGAGAAAGCTTATGCCGCCGGTAAAATAATGTGCATTATACGTCCAAGTCGCGCCGTTGTCCACAGATGACAGTAGGCTATCTTCGGTACTCAAGAATACCGTGGTTCCAGCTACGGCGAGTCTGTGAACCCCGGCCGGCCATCCGAAACGCTCCCAGGTTTCACCATTGTCAGTAGAACGAATAACGTAGCGATCCGTTCTCGTCAGGATCTCTTTTCCAAAGAGTGAGAGAGAGCGGACCTCCTCCCCGGAGGGACCTTTCTGTACCCACTGTCCCGCTACTTCAATGGAGTTCACCTGAAAAAAAGCGAAAATTATGAGTACTACCCTGATCACTTTCATGATCTTAACCCTCCTGTTTTAGGAGAAACCACGACGTTTCCCCGACATAATTATCCACTTGGAGCACATATCCTTCACGACTCTGCCCATTTCATGGCCGCTGCTCGCCTAATTGTATGTCGTATCGATGAAAGATGCAACCTCACCGACAAGAAACTTGAGAATCTTCTTTTTGCCTCCCCCTTGCCCTGACGCTGCGTCATAGTTGTATATTATTACCGGAGAATATGATGAAAGAATACACCGTTCAGCAGCTCGCAGAAATTGCCGGGGTTACAATTAGGACGCTGCATCACTACGATCACATCGGACTCCTGAAGCCCGCTTCACGCAACCACGCGCGATACAGGTTCTACGGCGAAAACGAACTCCTAAGGCTTCAGCAAATCATGTTTTTCAAGGAGCTCGATTGCAGTCTCGATGACATCGCGCGGATACTCGACAGTCCCGGCTTCAATCCGGTCGACGCGCTCGAAGCCCACAGGGAAGAATTGAAACGGCGCGCCGAGCGCCTCGATTCGCTCCTTGCCACGATCGACAAGACATTAAGAAGATTGAAAGGAGAAAGAATAGAAATGTCGGATGAAGAATTGTACGGCGAACTCTCGAAAGAACGGGCGGAGGCCTACGCGGAAGAAGCGAGAGAGCGTTGGGACCCGAAACTTGTAAACGAGACAAATGCAAGGGTGAAGAAATGGCCGAAGGCGAAATGGGTAGAAGTAAACAAGGAACTCGACGAGATCCTCCGGCAGCTCACGACACTAATGGGAACTCCCGTTGAAGATCGAAAAGTGCAGGCGCTCGTCGCTCGCCACCACGCTTACATGAACAACTTCTATGAAGTTAAGCCGAACATGTACCGCGGCTTAGGAAAGCTTTACATAGAGGACCCGCGGTTTCACGCTTACTTCGAGAAGTATCGCGCCGGACTGGCGGATTATCTCCACGAAGCGATCGATTATTACAGCGATAATACCTCGAACAAGAAATAGCACACTGATAAAACGGATATGACAGATTCTCACGGATGGAGAACAATCAGCAATCAATTGCGAGACTCGATTCCGTCTAGATTTCTTTACGCAATCTCTTTAATCTTTTGTAACACCATTCCCCACCCGTTCACTGTCTCTTCATATCTCTTCTGGCCATTCTCCACGACCGCGTAATCTCCCTGCGAAACGTCAAGCAGCGTCTCGCCATCCTTGTTAGCGAGCGCGTAGGTAACCGTCAGGCAATTCGACGGAATGTCTTCCAATCCTCCGTTCGGATCGAAAACCGTGTATCGCAGAAGCTCGTTCTTTCTTATCTCCACGACGTTTCCGGTCACGTACACCTTCCCGTCGGTCGCTCCCTTCCAGACGAGCGGACTCCCCGGCTTCCAGTCAGACAACGCCTCGCAGTCGAACATGTATTTCTTTGTCATATCCGGATTGACCAGTGTGTCCCACACCTTAGCCGGAGAAGCTTCTATTGTAATGGAATCACTGACAATCAGTTCTTTATCCATGAATCCTCCTCCTGTAAATTCTAAATCCTAAATTCTAAACAAATCCTAAAAATCAAATCCAAAACAATTCGTGGGCAGGATTTCAGGATTTGAATTTAGGATTTTGATCATTGTTTAGAATTTCGGATTTAGAGTTTAGGATTTCTCTTCTACAAGTTTGTAGAAGAGTCGTCTGCGCTCGGTCCGTAAATAGATGGCACCTTTCCACCGGCCAGACGGATATACACCGACATCTGTCCGCGGTGATGGATCTGGTCGAGCAGCATCATGAGCATGAACTCACCCGCGGGAGCCTTGCTTCCCGCAAACTCAACGGTCCTGGTCATGTCTGCATCGGAACTTCTTCCCAAACCATCGAGGACGCGCGCGGTTGCTTTCTCAAAATCCGCAATAAGCGTCGAAAGCTCGTCCGGCGCATAAGCCTGGAATATCGACCTGTCGATCTTCTCACCGAACACATAAGACTCGATCAGGTACATTCCGAAGACGAATGTGCGCATGACGGTTCGTGCATCTGATGAGCGCTCGTGCGGTTTGAAAGCCAGCTTGTCTTCGGGAAATGCACGCATTACCTTCAACGTGGTCGAAGTCTCTTTCTTGAATAACTTCAGCAAAGACTCCTTGTCGATCATGATCCCTCCTTTCTAACGATGTCAACGAACTGTCGAGTTAAAACGCCCATCAAAGCGGGAGAAAACTCTAAATACTAAAATCGAAATTCTAAACAATTTCAAAATTCAAAATCCCATACTTCTCGACTTATGAATTGGAAGTCCTTCATTTGATTTTTTAGAGTCTAGGATTTCGAATTTAGAATTTGCTTCAGGCGCATTTACTCTTCAAAAACAATCTATCACCCTTCTGCGTTCCGGTATTGTAAAAACGCGACAAGCGTCATGGAAGAATAAGGTCGTAACGCTGTTCCTTCAGCGGCTTGCCGAACGCCGTCGAGCCCTTCTCTTCCGTAAGTCTGAATCCGGCTCGCCTGTAAAGAAAAGCCACCGCGGTCAGCTCATGAGTAGTCCACAGATACGATTTCTTATATCCGCACTCCACCAGGAAATCCATATAAAGGCTCATCAACTTAGAGCCGAGACCGATGCCCCTATACTCCGGTTCGATGAGGAAATAGCGGAGCTGAGCTGAATCGCCGCGGTTCATCAGCAGGAGAAAGCCGACGATCCTCCCTTTGTGTTCGCAGGTCCATACCCTGCTTGTCTTCGGATCATACTTCTCGTAAAATTCGCAGAGTCCCTCCGCGACGTAAGTCTCGAATTCTATTCCGTATTTGTACTCTCGTCCGTACAGATTGCCGTGCATGTAAATAATATATCCGATATCGCCGGGACGAAGCTCGGTCCGGATCTCTATTTCGTCCAGCGACGCCTTGTTTCCCATTTATCCCGATCTCCTGTCATTTTTGGATGGACTCATCACGCTGTCCCTTGCCGAGCAGTTCCTGTATTCTTTCCATCAAACCGACAAGCTCTTCTCGTTCTTTCTGCGACAGCTTCTCCACGGTCCCGTGGACAGAGTTGGTCGAGCCTGTATCCAGTTTCGCGAATTCTTTTCTCCCCTTATCGGTGAGGACGATGACGCGAGTACGCCGATCCTCCTTCAACCGGCTTTTCTTCACCAAGCCCTTCCTGATGAACCTTTCAATTATCCTGCTTAGGTAGCCTTCGTCTATTTCGACATTCTCCCTGATCTTCTTGGCGGAACAGTTTTCGGTATGGCTTATTTCATAAAGCACCCTCGCGTCCGTGAGCGAGTACGGACTTTCAAGAATGTGCCGGTCGACCACGCCAATGAAGTTCGTGTAGAATCGGTTGAAGCTCCGCATCTTCCGGATGAGTTCTTCGCTGTTCTTCATGGAAGAAAGATAATCCAATTACTTGACCATGTCAAGTAATCTATCCCGGAGACTTCTGCGGATCATTAGAAGTGAGCCAATGCTCGATGAGCCTCGGGTGAATTACTACTCGGGTCTGATAACTATTTTACCCCGCCTGGTCGTTGTATGATACGCTTCGAGAGCTTTCCGATATTCACCGAACGAATACCAGGCCGACACTTCGAGGGTGAATTCTTTCCTGACGAGAGTCGTTGCCAGAGACGCGAATATCCGATCCTTCTGCTCGCGCGTCCTGCTTTCAAGGTATCCTCTTATGCCGAATCCTTTCATGACGACGTTTTTGTAGAGGAAGACCGAGTTGTGAAATTCTGCCGTCTCCCAGCTTAGGATTCCGTAAACGACTATTCTCGCGTTCACGGCGACGGACTTCAATAATTCCGTCCCGGTTTTGCCACCGACGCTGTCTATTATGCCGGCGCCTTCGAGTCCGGCGATTTGCGGAAACTCGGGCTTGAACCGGTACTGTTCTTTTATGAACATCTCGCCCGCCGGATTGAAAAGAATCATGATAGTTATGAGATTCACTGAAAGTGAATCATCTCTTCGTGTGACTCTGTTCCTTCGACGCTCTCCGTATTGCTCTTGGTCTCGAGACTACAAATCAACGCGGAATATTCATCCGCGGATCTTGATCGCCAGCATTGTCAGGTCATCGTTCAGCGGACTGCCGCCTCGCCACGCTTCCGCCTTTTCAAAAATGTAGCTGATGATTTCACCCGCTGACTTCTCCGCCGATTCTTTGAGCGCTTCAACGATCCTGTCCGTGCCGAACGGCTCCTGCCTGTCGCTGAACAATTCCGTGAGTCCGTCACTCACCAGCAGGACTACATCGCCCGGAGAAATGGCGGCTTCCATCTTGCCGTACGGAAAATCGATGAAGGCCCCCAAAGGCATCGCCTTCTGGACAATCTGCTCGACATCTTTCTTCTCTTTCCGGTAAACCAGCAAGGGCGGCATCCCGGCAGACGCGAATTCGAGTCTGCTATCCTTGATTCTCACCATCGCCAGGCACATCGTCAGCATATGAAGATTCATCCTTTTTATGGCGCGATTCGAGACCTTCAGGATCTGGTCAAGAGACCCATCGTTGGAAAGTACATTCAGCAAACCCTTCGTCGCGATGACCATGTTACCTGCCTTCAACCCGTGTCCCGTAGCATCGCCGATCACCGCCATCAATCTGTCGCCATCCGATGAGAAGAAGTCATAGTAGTCGCCGCCAACCTCGGTCGCAGTCTCCATTCGGACGGCTATGTCGAGATTCGGAATCGAAGGAACATTTCTGGGAAGCATTGAAAGCTGAAGTTGGCGTGCATCCTCGAGCTCTTTTGTCTTGCGTTCATTATCGGCGGCGAGAAGGCGACGCTCTATTTCGGAATCCCGGGCCTGCCGTTCCTGGCTGAGGGTTTGTTCCGACAGCTGACTCACTTCCACCACTTTCAGTTCCAGCTCGCGGTTCGTACGAGCGAACCGAAGTGACAGGAAAACCGACATCGCTACACCCAGGGCCATGAGTCCATAGATAAACGGATCGCGAGTAAGCGGGAAGGACGGAGGCAAGAGCCCGTATCCAGGAAGCATGCCGTAGATGACGGTGAACGCAAGAACGGAGAACCCAACGATAAGAATCATGCCGCCAATTTTCTCTCTGCGCGGCACGCGGATGATCCCCCACACCATCTCCAGGAACATGACGACAGTAAATACATCCCGGATGCGGAAGTATAACAGGCCCGGCTGCACACCCCCCCACACTGCCAGTCCGATGCCCAGAGACACGTAAGCCCAAATGCGTTTCGGAAGTCTATGCTCGGAGAATGAATAGACAAGAAGCAGCCCAAACAAGATGGCCACGATCGAGGATACCTGCGCGACCATGTCGAGCATCCCGATGTGCCGTTCACTTATTGAGTATGTCCACCCACCGTTCGCGATCCAGACCCCCACTCCGCCGAGAGTTGAAATGGAATAATAGAGGTTCTCGCGGAACTTCGGGTTGTATATAAACAGGAGAAGGTGTATCAAAACAAGGACGGCAAGTATTGTCGTGAAGACAATCTGCCGGGCGTCGTCGGTCTGCACGGAGCTCAGAGTCAGCGGCCAGTTGCTGAGCGCGATCTGGAAGCCGCGGAAGAAAGAATCTCTCTGCATTGGCGCACGAGAGAAGTTCGAGTAACGCACGGCAAGAACATGCTGCGCTTTCGGAGTGAAAGTGATGATTTTCGGATTCTGATCGGGAAAACTTGTCTTTTCATCATTAGCTGAGTGCCCGATACTTCCGAACGTATACAACTTTTTCCCATCCAGATAAATCTCGGAGGCGCCTCCCTGGCGGATGTTGAAAGCCACGGGAACATTCCAGAGTGACGAGTCTATATCGAGATGCAGACGAAACCAGCCGATCCTGTTCCAGCCGCTCGGCGGTTCGTTGCCGGCTTCAAGACGCGAATTGACAATGTCCCACGCGGAATCGCCGTAAGAGGGCAATGCCCACCGGAAGTCGTCGCCGCCATGATATCGCCATGCATTCGAGACGGCGTAGTAGTCTTTTCCATGAAACAGTTTCGCCTTCAACCTCGTCAAGCCCGCATCGCGATCCATCCACCGCGAGAACCCGAGCTTCATGGTCGTATCCCCATCCACGATGAAATGCTGAAGGGCGCCAATCTGAGGATCTCTTTCGTCCAGGGCTTCCGTGTTCCAGTTGCCGCGCGTAATTTTGAAGTAGACTTCTGTCCCTTGATCGATATTGATTGTCTTGCTCCAGCTGCCGTCCGGCTCGTGTGAGAGTCGAACTATGCCCGGGCTCCAGTTGCCCAATGCATCGCCGGATCCGGTGATGAAGATTCGGGAGCCTGGCGGGACTGAGCCGGCAATAACCTGGATGCACACAGCCCTCGTTTTCCCTCCATGGAAGACGGAACAACTCGGCAGGGTGGCAGCGATTGTCAGGAGGAAGAGGATTTCCCCAATAGAAGGAACTACGAGAGCTCTAATCGTTTTCAAAATTTCCTCGGACATGGTTCGCGCGGAGAGGATCGAAATATCCGTTCCGCTAACCGGAAACTGGATTCGAACCTTACCCTACTTCAGCAACCCACTCAGAGCCGAGCCGATATAATAAGGCCAGATTACGATCGCGAGTACGCCCTTCCAAAACATGAGCTTGAGAAAGCCGAGTGTGAACAGCCAACCTATTACCCAGATAATCCCGAAGCTCGAATTTTCGATTTTGATTTTTTCCATCTTTAACCCTCCTGACTTTTTCTGCGGGCTGAACGAGATTGTGGACGGCCCGGAAGAGCGAATCCGTGGTTCTCTTTACAGCCTATTGACTCGGCTAAATTATCCGTATCCCCCGTGAAATGCAATCGGCTAAGAATCAGAACATTGATTACGCGGAATGTACGGATTGACACAGATTCAAATATCCTGGACCTTCGTGAATGCCCGTGCTGCTCATCTTATCCGTGTTTGATGAAAATGCGGGCAGCTTAGTCAAGGTAATCAAGAATCTGTGCAATGCCGGTGATGACGGCGTCTGGCTTGACCGTAGAATCGGGAGGTAACCCCTTGCTCTTTACATCAAGCCATACTCCACGCATCCCGACGGCCTGCGGTCCCGCGACATCCCACTTGAGATTGTCGCCGATCATGACCATCCTGCCCGGAGTTGCTCCGAATCTGGAGACAGCGAGATCGTAAATTCTTCTGTCAGGCTTGCCGGATCCGACCTCTCCCTCGATGAATATTTCTTTGAAATATCCGGTAAGATCGAAGCGCTCGATCTTGTATCTCTGGGTCTCAGAATCACCGTTCGTGATCATACCCAGAGGGACACCGTGCTCATTCAGTATGGAGAGCGTTTCCCTGACGCCGGGAAGGATGTACATGTTCTCCAGCCTGAGCGTGGAATACCTGTCAGCAACTCTCACCGCATCTTCGACGGGTAGGCTGTGTTTCTCGAACGCCGACCTCACTATGCCGCGTCTGGCAGCGACGATGTCGTTCCTTCCGATCCTGTGCCGCTCCTCGTCGCTCCAGTACCAATGGCTTTCACTCGTCACTGCGTCATACGTGTCATCGGCGGAACATCCGTGATTTTCTGCGGCGTATTCGGCACAGACTTGACGCCAGGTAGATTCGGTCACAAGGTCGAAGGCGACTAATGTGTCGTCGAGATCGAAAAGGATCACCTCAATATCTCGTTTCATATTCTGCGGCGGACGGAAAATTATATTCCGGTAGCGAGATGCGACATGACGAATATTATCGCTATCTGCATCGCGCCTTGTATCGCCACCGTCCGGAAGTAACTCTTCATCAGCCTCTGTATCTTCTCGCCGTCCGGTTTTTCCTTTCTCATTTCAAAATATACTCTGAGATTTGTCGGAAGCAGTATTCCGAGTCCCTGCAGTGTCAGCACTGCCAGAATGAAGTAGACGGCGACCATCCACCAGTACTGCGGAAAGCCAACATTGAGATATCCCATCATGGATGCGAGATAGAATCCAGCCGTGGGAGTGATGATCGCAAGCGTGGGCATGAAGAAAATCATCTTCGGCATTAGCCTCAGGATTAGTTTCCTGCGGGTTTGCAGATCGAGCCGTCTCATGATCGGCCCGAGGACGAAGCCCATGAAAAGATCGGTACCCGTCCATAGAAGCCCTGCGAGTACATGGACGAAGTTTATCAGACGGAAATCACGGAGAACTATGACGACAACCAAAACGCCGATAGTCAGCAACGCCCAGACAAGATTTCGCATCTTTATCTGCGGCTGGTCGATGGATTGGCTTAGTGGAACGGCAGCATCACTCATTTTAAACTCCTCCTCCTGTTATCGAGTGTAAATGAATTCTACGAAGAAAGGTATTTTCATGCAAGAAGAGCAATGATCGGATCGGTAACCCAACCATCGCGTATGACTTTGCGGCGCCTGCCGAAAGATAGGTCACGGTGACAATTGATCATAGGGGAAGTAGCCCGGGATTTCTCCCGGACTACCATAAGACTTGAGAACTACGGCGCCTGTACCACGGTTATCTCGTACGGCTGCAGCGTCAGCGACACGTTGCTTATCACCGGTCCGTGGAAGCGTGGCGGGATGCCGGGAAAATGGGCAAATGTCGAGTCTACATTGACATTGACCTTGACCTGTTCTCCACGGACAAGCTCCTCCCAGCCGGTCCTGGGGACGGCCTTGTAGAATTTCAGCGAGACCGGCGCAATTTTGTTGCTCATGTTGTACAACACGTACTGGTTCTCGCCGAAGAGGTACATGCCCACGTGACCGGGGCCATCCAGCTGAACGCCGAGTTCTTTGTCGAAAGGCTCACGAATCGCATTTAGCACTTCGGTCGGAAGTTCGAGCAGATCATAGCTATTGCTCGGCATGTTTAGGATGTAGATGGTTCCATTGAGATATGGTATTCTCATGAGAACAGAGAAATCATAGTCTTCGCGCGAAAGCGTGACGTCCCGAGTCTCCGGCCAGGTAGTTGCCTCGATGCCGGGAAATGTGAACTTCCTGTCTGCCTTGACTGTCGTTTCCCGGAAACGCTGGAGCAGTCCGAATGTCGAGCCGCTGACCTGACCGCTGTAAGGCAGAAGGCTAAGGACATTCTTGAATTCGGTGCCTTCATGCGCAAGCTTCTTCCAGAGTCCGAAGGTCATGAATACATCTTTCCCATCATTCAATCTTTCAATGAGTTCGTCGGCAAGGCTGGAGTCCTTGAGCGAGTTCAGGCAGAAAATCGCGTTCTGACTTTCCTTCGGGAATGTCGCGACGGGATCGAGCGGAATTCCGGCCATGCCGAAGTACCCGGAAATATTGTATTCGCCGGTCGAACCAAACGGGAGATAAATCGGCACGCCGCGCGAATCGCCCTTAAGCATTCCGGCGACGCGGTCAAACTCGGGTAGTTGTGCGACTAAATCCGGATACACGTTGCTCGATGGATTAGTCGGCCAGAGTTGGCCGGCGCACCAGAGTATAATTTCTGGCGTTCGGGCAAGTACCGCCTGCCATACCTGCGCGTTGTAGTCGTTCGATTCGCCTTCCATGCCGTAGTTATCGAGCCAGGACCCGACCCACTTGGAAGGATCGACGCTCGGTTCCCATTTCTGCAGGACATAACCCGTATAGATTGGGATGTGCTGGTGTTGTGTCTCGGGAACGCGGGTCTCGATCCCGACAGCCATCTTGTCGAACTGGTGCACCTCGTCGTACACGTCGTAGCCGTTTTCCGCGAAACCCTCATACCAGTTCGGGAACTTGATGATGACCTGGACCTTCGGGTTTACTTCCTTCGCTGGATCAATGATATACTTCTTCGATTGTTCGAGCAGGAGCTTCGTCCGGTACTCCCCCCAAGTCATGTTGCCGCGGTCGGCGACGCTCTTCGGATCCGTGCCGTTAGTGAAGAGCCAGTCGTCGAGAATGATTTTGTCGAACACCTGTGCGAGTCCCTGCATGCGCTCTTTCAGTTGTGCAAGATCCTCAGCGTTGTTGTAGACCGACGGACCTCCGCGCAGGGATGTCGGTACCATGGCGCCGTCAGGCGTTATTCCCATCGCCCGGAACCTTGCGGCAATTTCCTTCAGCAGCGGAACGTCCACTTTTCCGTCACGACCGACGCCATCAATGTAGACTCTGTCCGGCTTCACCGGTCCGAAATAGTCCATAGTTTTCTTGAACTGTGCTGGATCGGCAAGAAGATGCTGCACATCGTACGATGTAAAGAAGATCGCGTACTTCACGTGTTTCCATCCGTGTGATCTTTCGGCGGATGTTTGTGCGGAAAGCGATCCTACGCAAAGCACCATTGCCATTAACAGTGTCACAAGACAAAGCCTGGGGTAAAGAGAAGAAATTTTAGTCATCTTGTCCTCCATCGATTTTATGGAATTGAATCGAAGCTGTATCGCGTCTGGCTTTGAAGAATCCGCGAGCACGCGCGGCAATGGCTGCCGCCCATTTTTCAGAAGCATCGACCTCGCAATTTATCCGCCGCAAACCGGAAGTGCAAACAAACGGGATGCCCCGGCCCGGTCAACTCTAGGGGTGCCCCGACAACTTGGCAGGTTCCTTCCCATATTTCATCTTCGTCTTACTCAAGATATCCATGTCATGGATAACGCCCTGATCTTCCATTCACCGTTCTCTATTTCCAGAAAGTACAGAGTTTCGCCGCCTACTAGCGGTGCCCAGAGCGTCCCGACTTCCACGACTGCTTGGGTCTTCGACCCGTCGTAGCCGACTCTCGATACAGTTAAGCTCACCTTCTCTTGACTCGCTGTGCCATCATAGTCTCTGCTAAGAACGAGGCGAGGAATATTCTTAACGTACTTGAGTTCCATGCGATTCTTATTAACGGAGAAGAAGTTGGCCGTTGTTTCATCCAGCAGTCCGGGGAGGTGTTCCTTCAAAGCCGCCATGCGCATGCTATCTGAACTCCAACCATGAAAACTTGTCGAGTTGGAATCGTTCAAGACCAGAAGAATACTCGAGGAGTCAAACATCTCGTGCAGAACGGTTTGGTAAATATCATAATCTTCCCCCTCTCCATATCCAACCGTCGTGATCGGCTTTACAGAATTGTCCTTACAGGATGAACTCGCAAAAAGGCAGAAACACCGCTCGTTCCTTCCTTCCGATCGTGTTCCGCTCCCAGCAAACAATAACAAACAACAGCATACTTGACAATAACACAGCAACCAGCTATATTGATTCGCAATTTCTTGAAGAATGTACAAGAAAGGAGTCGTGCTATGGCAGATGATAAATTCAGTCTCGCAGACCTCCTGCCGGGCCTGCAAAACAAGGATGAATTCTTCGAGAGAGTTCTTCACGAGACAAAACCGTGGCGCAGGATATGGCGACTGACTCTCGCTTTCATCGTGCTGACGTTCATCTACGGTGTAGTGATGGGATTTTACAGCGGGTTCCTGCAAGCCGTGACGGCGGGAGTAAAAGTCCCCGCCCTCTTTCTCCTCTCGCTGCTGATCTGCTTCCCCGCGTTCTTCATCCTCCAATTCATACTCGGCTCGAAGATGAAGTTGCCGAACATGGCGGTCATAGTTCTGTCGGGTTATATGCTCACAGGGGCGATCATGGTATCCTTCACACCGATCGTCGTCCTCTTCGTCTTGACGGGCGGCAACTACTATTTTCTCCAACTCCTGCACATCGCGATCTTCGCGGTTGCAGGAATTTTCGGGATGAAGATGGTACTCGACGCGCTGAAATATTCTTGCGAAGAGAAGAACGTATATCCGAAGACCGGCGTTGTAGTATTCAGGTTCTGGGTGGTGATACTCGCCTTCGTGGGGATTCAGCTCGCCTGGAATCTTCAGCCGTTCCTCGCGGAAAAGACCGAGGCATATGCAATGTTCAAGAAGTACAAAGGGAATTTTTACACCGCCGTGATTTATTCCATTCAACAGTTGTCGAATTCGCCTGGCGATGCAAATCAACGTCCGGCGCCCAAATTACCTCCACGGCTCTTTCCCGACACGACAAAGATGGTGAAGTGAAATGGCCGATGATGAGATAATGACACTTGAAGAGGTCGCGGCATATCTGAAAGTCAAGCCGCAGACGATCTACACATGGGCTCAGGAGAAAAGAATACCCGCAGCGAAATTAGGAAAAGAGTGGCGGTTCAAAAGATCGATCATCGACGCGTGGTTCAACCAGCACATCGATGAGAAGTTCGATCAAATAGTGAAGAAGACGAAGAACGACGGCAACACCGGCGAGCCCTCCTGAGAGATAGAACGCGGATTAAACGGATCGCCACGGATCTGATCTGCCGCAATTAGAATTTATCCGTGGGAATCCTTCACCTCCGCGTTATCCGTGTGCTGTCTTTTCAGGGAGTTGCGGCTAACTTGTCTTTTCATCCGAGAGTGCAAACTCCGCCGCCGCCATGGCGTGCAGAGTCGTCGTGTCGAAGACAGGCACACTGCAGTCCGGCTGCTTGATAAGAAGCGGGATCTCCGTACAGCCGAGTATAATGCCCTCCGCACCTTTACCGACAAGCCCATCGATTATCTCAAGATATTTCTTCCTCGTCTCGTCCTTCAGAATTGCCTTTTCCAGCTCAGTCATGATTGTTCTGTGGATATATTCTCTCTGGCTCTCGTCCGGGACGAGCGTCTCAATGCCGTGTCTTGCCAACCGGTCTCTATAGAAAGTCTGTTCCATCGTCATCCTCGTGCCGAGGAGACCGACTCTCTTCATGTTCTGCTTCAGTATGGCTTTCGCGGTTACATCGGCAATATGAATGAGCGGAATGCCGATGTTCTTCTGCACGAGGTCCGCAGCCATGTGGGGGGTGTTGGCGCAGAGAATAAGGCATTCGGCGCCTGCCATCTCGAGCCGCTTGGCTATTCCGGTCAGGTAATCGGTAAAGGCGGGGAGACCCGATTCGTCCGTCGCCGGCCTGAACTCCTGCTGATTCACAGAATAGAGAACCATCTTAGCGGAGCTGAGTCCGCCGAGCCGTTCGTTAATCTGTTGGTTTATGATCCTGTAATACTCGACGGTGGAGACCCAGCCTGTCCCGCCGATTAGTCCAAGTGTTTTCATAATATCCTCGTTGTGTGGCCGTCTGTAATCAATCGAAGATATCCGCTGATTCTTTGAAGTGCAAACCGGGAACCCCGCAGGCATCCTTGAATTTCTCTCCCCCGCTTTTTAGCTTATGTATCGATAGTCGTAACACGGAAGTCGTGACTCCGTAGAACGAACTGTCATTCTAAGGTTTCAGGGCGGCTAATCAGTCATTGTCAGGTGGCTTAAGTCCCAATTTTCACAATACGCTATATCGTTGTATCAAAATTTCAGGGTATGCGAACTATGAGATTGTGTAATGTAAGGTCCGTTGCTGCCACAGCCACGATAGCTCTGCTCGTTTCGGTAGCTGCAGCGGCACAGGATACGTTGCGTCTCTCCCTCGACAGGGCGATATCGGTTGCGCTCGCTCAGAACCGCGACATACTCATCGCCGACCAGGATCGCTACAAAGCCGATGCGCAAATCGCCGAGGCAAGGTCAGGTGCTTTCCCACAGCTCTCCTTTACCGGACAATACATGCGGAACATACAGCTTCCTGTCCTTTTCCTCCCGGCTAACTCAGCATTCAACCCGACTCCTAACGTGCAGACATTCCCCATCGGTTCGAACAATTCATACCAATGGGGCGGACAGCTGACCCAGGCTCTTTACAGCCGCCAGGTCGGGGTTGCGCTCGATATTGCGAACACTTACAAGGATTTTTCGGAAGCCGGACTTGCCGCTGCGAAATCGAGCGTCGTGTTGCAGGTGAAGCAAGCTTTCTATGGCGTCCTCCTCATGAAGAAGCTTGTCGAGGCAAACCGGCAGGGACTCGACGTTGTGAGGGCAAACCTTCAGAACGTACAGGCTCTTTACAGACACGGAAACGCGGCGGAGTTCGACCTCCTGCGGGCAGAGGTGCAGGTCGCCAACACGGAACCGCTGCTCATTTCGGCCGAGAACAATCTGGTGCTCGCGAAGAACGGACTGAAGTCTCTACTCGCAATTCCCCTCAACAGGGAGATTGAAGTCGAAGGAGACTTCACATTTTCGGAAGTCCCGCAGTCGGTGCTCGATGAGGGCTCGCATGACGCGTTGACAACAAACCCTGGCCTGCAACAGCTCACGTTCCAGGAATCCATGCTCGACAAGAATATCAGCGTGGAGCAGTCCGGATACTTCCCGTCGATCTACGGCTTCGGCGCGTACCAGTGGCAGACACAGGACAACACGTTCCAGTTCAACAACTACTACTGGGCAAAGATACTGAACGTCGGAGTGACTCTTTCATGGAACATATTCGACGGATTACGGACACCCGCTCGCGTTGAACAGGCAAAAGTTGATTTGAGAAAAGTCCAATTCACCCGCCTGAAAGCTGCGGAAGGAATAGCAATCCAGGTACAATCTGCCCGTCTGAAGATGGACGAAGCGAAACGGCGTATACAAGGTCAGGAAAAGAATATCGAGCAGGCAAGAAGAGCGGTTTCCATCGCTGAGACTCGCTTCAAGAGTGGCGTCGGTACTCAGCTCGAACTCCTTGACGCGCAGGTCGCAATGACTCTCGCGCAGACGAACTACGCCCAGGCGATATACGACTACCTGGTCGCTATGGCACAGTGGGAATATGCAGTCGGGAGAGAGAAATGAAGAAGAAAGAAATATCACAACGAGAGGCACTGGGACAGAGAGACAATTTGATTCTCGCGTCCTGCGCCGCTGCGTCTCTGTGGTTTGATTTGACAACACTCAGGAGGTTGAACTTGACGAGGATAATTTATTCGATGAAAATATTTCTTGTGACATCTCTCGCCGCCTTGCTTTTGGGGGGCTGCGCCAAATCCCCGAACGCAGAAAAACATGAAGGACAACTTTCATATACAGCGATCCCGGTCGAGATCGCAGTAGTCCACAGGCAGACCTTGTCCGTCACAAAACAGTATTCCGGAACCCTTGAAGGCGAGGAGCAGGCAAACATCGTCGCGAAAATCTCCGAGCGGATCACAGCGGTCAACGTGCATGTAGGCGAGTCGGTGAATGCGGGACAGGTCCTGGTGGAGCTCGACAAGAGCGGAGCATCTTCCCAGTTCTACCAGGCGCAGGCCGGCTTCACTAACGCGGAGAAGACTTACGAGCGGATGAAGGCCCTTTATCAGGAAGGTGCGATCTCGCAGCAGTCCCTCGACGGTGCGCAGACCGCGCACGAAGTGGCTAAGGCAAACTTCGACGCCGCCAAAAGCGCGGTCGAGCTGACGACTCCGATACCTGGTGTGGTCACTGCCATCAATGTGAGTGTCGGCGATCTGACAACACCGGGTGGCGTGTTAATTACGGTGGCAAAGATTGGCAGGATGAAAGTGGACTTCGACGTGAGCGAGACAGACCTCGGAGGCCTTTCGGTCGGACAAAGCGTCCAAGTGTACTCGGAGGCGCGTCCTGACGTGAAGATAACCGGTAAGATCGTCCAGCTCTCCAAGTCCGCAGATGTCCGGTCGCGCACATTTCAGATCAAGGCATTGTTCAACAACACGCCTGACAACTGGTTCAGACCTGGGATGTTCTGCCGGGTAAACGTGCCAATTTCTTCGCACGACAAGCCACTGGTTGTTCCGGCTGCCGCCATACAGAGTGACGGGATCACCAACCAGGTATTCATAGTGCGAGATGGGCGGTCTTTTCAGCGCATCGTCCAGACTGGGCTGACCGACGGAAAAATGTCCGAAGTGCTCGCCGGGCTTGAAGATAGTGATACAGTAATCACGACAGGCGCAACAAGTGCCCGTGACAGCGGCTACGTCAGCACAGCAAACAAATGAGAAACGGAACACGGATTACACAGAGTGAACATATTTCCACGGAGCATGGAGAATGAATTGTTTCAATCCGTGAGAATCAGCCCTATCCGCGTCATCAATGCGCTATCCATAAGCCTTGCGTTTGAATAAGGAAGACACGATATGAAACTTGCCGATACATCCATCGAGCGCCCGGTATTTGCCACGATGATGATCCTGGCGCTCATTGTCCTCGGATTGTTTTCATTCATGAAACTGAACATCGATCAGTTCCCCGACATAGATTTTCCATACGTCACCGTAACGAGTGTTCTTCCCGGCGCCGGACCGGAACAGATGGAGACAGACGTCACGAAGAAGATCGAGGACGCGGTAAACACCATCGGCGGCATCGAACACATCACCTCGATCTCCCGTGAGGGGGTCTCGTTCGTCATAATCCAGTTCAAGCTCGAAATAGACGGGAGACAGGCGGCGCAGGAAGTTCGCGAAAAGATCGCAGCTGTCCGGGCGGATCTTCCGACAGACCTGGAGGATCCTGTCATACAGCGCATCGACCCTGCCAGCATGCCGATGTTTACGCTGACAGTATCGGGTCCACGCTCCGATAAGGAAATAACCACCTTCACGAAGAACGTCATCAGGAAACGGCTTGAGAATGTTCCTGGAGTGGGGAGGGTCGATCTCGTCGGCGGTGCAGAGAGAGAAATACAGATAGCGGTCGATGCATCGCGGCTCGCCGCATACAACCTCTCGATCCAGGACGTCATTCAAGGTGTGGGTTCGTCCAACATGGAAATTCCGGCGGGCAACCTGACGCAGGGCCCGCGTCAGCTTCTTCTCCGTACGATGGGAAAATACACGAACGTAGGTGACTTCAACAGAGTCATCGTGGCAACGCCCGGTGGCAAGCCGGTCTATCTCTCCGAAGTTGCGCAGGTCGTGGACGGCGTAAAGGAGCAAACAAGTCTGACACGAGTTAATGGAAAAAGTGCGGTCGGACTCAGCATCCTGAAACAGTCGGGGAGCAACACTGTGCGGGTGACGCAGTCGATTCAGAAACAGTTGAGCGAGCTGGAGAAGGAAATACCGCCTGACCTGAAAATCACAGTCGCACAGGACAACAGTACATTCATCGTGGAAGAGGTAAACGACGTACTCTTCGATATTTTCTACGGCGGCTTACTCGCAGTGATAGTTGTCTTCCTATTCCTCGCCAATGTTCGTTCGACGATCATCAGCGCTATTTCCCTTCCGACGTCCATCATCGCAAGCTTCATTATCATGTACGCGCTGAATTTCACATTGAACATGATCTCGCTCCTGGCTCTGTCGCTGGCTGTCGGACTGCTGATAGACGACGCAATCGTTGTCATTGAAAACATATTCCGGCATATGCAGCATGGTGAAACGCCGATAGAGGCGGCAAAAGCCGCGACGGCTGAGATTGGTCTGGCGGTCATGGCGACAACTTTTACGATCGTTGCGGTCTTCGTGCCGATTGCGTTCACGCCGGGATTGGTCGGAAGATTCTTCTACCAGTTCGGAATAACTGTTTCAGTCGCGGTGCTTGTTTCATTGTTCGTCGCGTTCACGCTCACGCCGATGCTCTCTTCACGATGGCTCAGTGAGGCAGACGAGAGACTTGAGAACAGAGGTTCAATATTCCGCCGCGGACTGTACTACTTCAACCATTCCTTTCAGGTATTAAGCCAGAAATACAGGAAGGCTATCTCGTGGTCGCTCGCACACAGAAAGACCGTCGTCTTCGGCTCTCTCGCCATTTTCGTGGCGAGCTTCTTCGTCGCCGGTCTGCTCGGGACGTCCTTCTTCCCCGATACAGACGAAAGTGAGTTCAACATAGCGATCAATGCGGCACCCGGCAGTTCCCTCGAGCAGACAAGTGCAATCTGCACACACATTGAGAACGTGGTTGAAAGCCAGCCTGAGGTCACTACCACGCTGACGACAATCGGAGCGGCAAACGATCCCGTTACGAGAGGGACTATCCTGGTTAAACTGGTCAAGAAGAACGAGCGGAAGAGGAGCGTCTGGCAAATCATGGAGACTCTCCGGGCGGACCTGAAAAATACGCCGGGTGCCAACATCGCGTACGGGACACAGGGCGGCCCGGGCGGGAACCAGAAACCGGTCATCATGAGCGTCCGCGGCGATGACATGACGACACTCAAGACGATCGCAGACCGCGTAGAGAATATCGTCAGGACTACGCCAGGCGCGGTGGATGTGGAGAACAGCCTTGAAACTTCGAAACCCGAAGTGAGAATCCGGATCGACCGGGACAAGGCTTCGGACCTCGGCGTAAACGTGGGGTTGATAGCGACCACGGCGCGGGCGATGGTTGACGGGTACGTTGCGACGAAATACCAGGAAGGCGACGAGCAATACGATGTACGCGTCCAGCTTCGGAAGCAGGACAGGACGTCGTTCGAGAACGTCAACAACCTGACTATCAAGAGCAACAAAACGATTGGCAACGATGAAAACCTTCTCGTTCCCGTAAGCTATGTCGCGGACATACGGCAGAGCTCGGGCCCATCTCAGATCAACAGGTTCGACCGTCAGCGTGAGATCCGGGTAGATGCTGACTTATCAGGCCGGCTGCTTGGTGAGGTGCTCGGTGACATACAGAACAAGACGAACAGACTCGATATCCCTCCCGGTTACAACGTAAGTGTCGTGGGTGAAGGACAGATGCAGGCAGAATCGTTCATGAACATCATTCTTTCACTCGGGCTGGCTATCATCTTTGTTTATATAGTCCTCGCCGCGCAGTTCGAGAGCTTCACTTACCCGTTTGCGATCATGCTAGCGCTCCCGATGTCGCTCATCGGTGCCGTACTCGGTCTCCTCCTCTTCGGCAGCTCGGTTTCCATGATGTCCATGATAGGAGTCATAATGCTGATGGGACTCGTCACCAAGAACGGTATACTGCTTGTCGATTACGCAAACATCTTGCGCGACCGCGGACAGGAGCGCACCGAGGCGCTGATCAATGCTGGCGCCACGAGACTCCGCCCGATCCTCATGACGACTTTCGCGATGATATTTGGAATGATGCCCGTTGCGCTTGCAGTCAGCGAAGGAAGCGAGTTCCGTGCCCCGATGGGACAAGCCGTCATCGGAGGGTTGATAACTTCGACGCTGCTGACCTTGTTCGTCGTTCCGGTGGTCTACTCCATACTCGATGACCTGTCATTCAAGAAGATGTTTGCTTTCCTGCGAAGGAAGAGAACCTCGAGTATAGAACACGGGTCGAACGGATGATACGGATCGGCACGGATTGAAAGTTAATGATTCACGAAGAACTCACC
>CAZRXH010000014.1:40964-47213 GCA_964603995.1 uncultured Bacteroidota bacterium
GAACTCACCAGGATGGGTATGCCCGCTGAACAACAAAAGAACATCAGGGTGTATTACGGCGGAGTTGAAGTCGGTGATTACTACAGCGATCTGTTAGTCGATGAAGCTGTCATAGTCGAACTCATGGCCGCAGAAACTATTCACAAGGAGCACGAGGCCCAACTGATCAACTACCTGCAGGCAACCGACATCGAAGTTGGATTGCTATTGAATTTTGGAAAGAAGGCTGAGTTCAAAAGAAAAATCTTCACTAACGACAGAAAAAAGAGAAAATAATCAGTGAAAATCCGTCTTATCGGTGTAGTCCGTGTCCAATATCTTGGCTTGGAGGCATCATTATCATGAAGATTGCATTCTTGGTTTGCAACGACGTCGTTTCGCCGCGTGTGATGAAGCTTCTCGACGAGGCGAAGATCGATTACTACACCCGCTGGGAGCACGTGAAAGGCAAGGGCCATGGTACAGACCCGCACCTCGACACACGCAGCTTCCCCGGCACGAATGCCGTCTTCATGATCGCCTTCGAAGATGAAGCCACGCTCGATGTGCTGGTCCGGGAAATCAACGAGGCCAACAAGGAGATTCCGAGACCCGACGACCACATCAGGCTTTTTCAGGTGCCTCTGGAGAGGGTCGTGTAGACATTTCTACGCCGCCATCTCCCGTGTGAAGCAGCAGTCCCTAACATACATTAAGGGTTGTGCACCGGTCAGTGCGCTAGCAGAAGCCCGAATCTCCTGCTTTCTTCTCGCACCGGGCAAAAGCCGCTTCAACCTGTCCGAACAGGACCTTGGAAAGATCAGAGAAGGAGACAAAGCAAGCATTACCTGCGATCTTTACCCGGGCATCACATTCCCCGGAACAATTTCATCCATCACCACCTCATCCGCTTTCTCAGCGAGGTTATGTGCGCTACGTGATGCCTCCCATGCCAGGCATACAGCTGCAGCACATGTTCGAGTGATTGCACTCCCGATTCGGGATGATTATATGTCCGCTTGAAATGTTCTGGCTGCATCGAGTTGAGAAGTGTGACCCATCTCTTGTGCAGCCCCTCCAGCAATGTCAGAGACATCTCGACATCTGCCGTTTTCGCATCTGGGAGCTCGGCCCACAGTGGCTGCTCATACGGCTTGATAGTCGGTTGCTCTTCCGTCAGCGCAAGCCTGAACCGGATATAAGCATTCATGTGGCTGTCGGGAACATGGTGCACTACCTGACGGACGGTCCATCCGCCGGGCCGATACGGCGTGTCGAGCTGCTCGTGAGAGAGACCTTTGACCGCATTACGCAATGCGCCCGGCGCAGCTCCGATCTGATCTATGCACTCGATGCGCATCTGCTCGGTGAGTATCCCCTCCGGTTTGAATTTCCCTATCGGATGACTCAGATCTTCCATTTTCCTCCTTCTTCTACTTGTTTCTATCGATTACAACGTTCGGTCCATTGCGACCGGTTACCCGTCTGTTAACATTCCTATTTTGCAGAACAATCCTTCCAGCTTTATAGGATCCAGTTTTCCGTCAGTCCTTACTCCAGTACAAATATCGACACCATACGGATGAACAGTTTCCAACGCGTCCCTCACATTTTCAGCGGTGATTCCACCCGCAAGAAACACCGGAACGCTTACCGATTCCACTATTTCCCTGCTGATTCTCCAATTGTGTGTCTTCCCTGTTCCGCCAAGGATTTTCACATCTGCATGCGGATTGCCGGAATCGAGAAGTAACGCGTCCACAAACCCGGAGAGCCGCTGCGCCCGCGAGATGGCTGTATCATCCTCGACATGAATCACCTGTACCATCTTCATCCACGGAAGCTCCCTCCTGATTGTCTCGTATTCCCTTTCGTCGATGTAGTCGACTATCTGAACAACGCTTGTTCTGGCCCGCTTGCAGTGAGCTACGATGGCAAGTGCAGTGGTTTCACTGGTAAGGAGAAATGTGCCGATGGGAGGAGGAACTGAAGCAGCAATTTCCCTTATCGTGTCGTCATCAATCACTCCCGGTCCGCTCGGCATTCTGCTTACAAGACCCACTGCGTCCGCGCCGGATTGCACTGCCCACTTGGCTTCCTCCAAATTCGATATACAGCAAATCTTGACCCGCGTTCGCAACGTCTTTTTCTTACCCGCGAGCGCGGACCCCGGTTAGCACGCTGCTGCTACGAAGCCTTAATGATCCCATCCATGTTTACCATTCAATCAAGACATCCTTCTCATCGACCGGTTCCCCACCGCGGGCCTTGGCGGCCGCGGCTGTTTCTGCTTCTTCTTTGGTGTTGCCTTGACGAGGACCTCTTCCATTGGCTTCCTGTTCATGAGGTACTGCTGCCCGATAGCCATAAGGTTGTAAATGAAATAATACAGGTTCAAGCCAGCAGGCAGATTGTTGAAGATGAGCCACATCATTACCGGCATGAAGTAGATCATCATCATCTGTCTGGGATCCTTTGTGGTCATCTTCATTTGGACGAATTGCGTTATCGCCATAAGCGTCGCCAACCCGCTTATCTGGTTCATGCCGACTATCGGAAGAGTGAACGGCAGCCTCAGTATGGTGTCCGGAATCGATAGGTCCTTGATCCACCAGATGAAGTCAGACTGCCTCAGGGCTATGTTGCTCCGGAAAATTCCCCAGAGAGCGTACAGGATCGGGAGCTGCAGGATCATAGGAAGACATCCACCCATCGGATTTATCTTGTACTCTTTGTACAGGTTCATGATGGCCTGGTTCATCTTCTGTTGATCTTCCTTGTACTTCTCCTTGATCTCCTCCATCATCGGCTGGAGAGCCTGCATCTTCCGCATCGACTTCATGCTCGATACTGTAAGAGGATTCAGCAGCAGCTTTAGGATAATCGAGAAGATTATAATTACAAGACCGTAGTTGGGGACGAACGAGTGAATGAACTCGAAGGCCGGCAGCATTACGTATTCCGCGATCGGCCGTATAAGCCACTTCCAGCCCAACCCTACCATCTCCTCAAGTCCCATGTGGTATGACTTCAGGATATTGTAGTCCAGCGGCCCGATGTAAACCATGAAAGAGTCCACCTGCAACGGCTGGGCATCGAATCTCATGTCCAGTGCACTGTAATATTCCCTTTCAACGCCGTTGTTTGGCAGATGTACTTCTGAGCCTCGCAAGTAGGCACCATCTGCGGGCTTCCCTATGGGAACTATGGCCGCGGTGAAATATTTCGTGGTTTGTGCGACCCAGTTGGTATTTCCAGTTATTTCCTGCTTGACAGGTTGATCTACTTTCGAAACCTCCAGCGTGACAGCTTCGCCGCCGCTGTAGGCGTACGCCGTCGAGAAGCTGGATTCATCGACACTATTCTCCTCCGTGTAATTCAGTCCATGCTCCCACGTGACCTGGTACTGATAGTTGGCAATGTACCCCGCCATGTTCTGCAAGACCACCTCAGAACCAAAGTCATAGACGCCACCTTTGAAGGTAAACTCCCTTACGATTCTCGATGAGTCTCCCACGTTCAGCGAGAATGACAGATTGTATGTATCCCCGTTCTTCAGTTTGACCACCTCTCCGTCAGATATCGGCGCCGTGAAGAAAAGGTCTTTCGTGTCTATCAATTTCCCATCCATCGTCTGGAAGAGGAGGCTGTAGTCTCCCTTGTGCTTGTAGTTGACCAGCTCTACGGGGCTTCCACGCCATGTGTTAAACTTGGTCAGTGTCCAGTCTTTTATCATCCCCCCTTCAGTCGTAAGCACGGCGGTATAGAGACTGGTCTCAATGGTAATCGTCTTCTCGACCCCACGTGACAACGGTGCGAATGACCCTCCATACAACCTTAGCGCAGACGTGTCTCCGGTAGCGGCGGTCTCTTCCTCTCCTCCACTTACCATTTTCGGGATAGGTGTCTTGCGGCCAGTTCTTCCACCCATGGTATCCAGAGACTGCTCACTCGCGGTCTTGGAAGGCGGAGGCTGGACTGGCGTCTTTGGTGCGCTAAGATACATCCAGACGAACAGCACTAGAGTGATAAGTATGATCCCTATTGTCTCTTGCTTCCCCATCTACTTCCTCTCAACGAGTTGAGTTATCAACTGCTTCTCCGAAATGGATGATCTTCCCGAACCGGATCGTATCCGCCCGCGCTGAACGGATTGCACCTCAAAACTCTCCAGAAGCTGAGAACCAGCCCCTTGAAGAATCCATGCGTGTGAAATGCCTCCATTGAATATTCCGAACAACTTGGATAGAACCTGCACGATGGCGGAAAAATTGGCGAGATGAAATTCTTGTAAACCTTGATGAATGCGACGGCAACCTCAGCGGGCACCGTCGTCATTGAACCTGCGTAGGAACTGGTTGAAATCTTCTTCAATATCTTTCAGGGATATGTTTGTTGCGGGGCTGCCTTGGTTACAACTGAAAACAATGCTTGACCCTCTGTTCCTGGCGCTGATGACAGAAGTGAGCCTCTCTCTGTTCAATCTGTATACTTCTCTCATCAGCCTCTTCAGCCGGTTGCGGTCGACCGCTCGTCTTACCCTTCTGGAAACGGTAAACGCAACCTTTACTCGGTTCTCCGCCGCAGGCAATGGCTGCAACCTGTAGAATACGGAGATATAGACTCCATTATAGCGCTTCCCTTTGCTGAATATGTCGCTGATCTCCCTTGATGATTTGATAGTATCGGCTTTGGGGAGTGCGAAGCGATCCGGTAGATCCCTTCGGGACAAGCGGCGCTCAAATCTTACTTCTCGTCGCTGACGGTGAGACGCCAGCGGCCCTTAGCGCGCCTTCGCGCCAAGACCTTTCTCCCTGTCTTGCTCTTCATTTTGGACCGGAAGCCATGGGTTCTGCGCCTCCTCGTATTGTGAGGTTGAAAAGTCCTCTTCATCAAAAACTCCTCTAGGTTTCTGTTTTGCCCGACAAGTTAGCGCCGAGACCAACAATATTCAAGGTTCCACAAGGTGTTTCAGGCCTGAAATCGTGGCTGAGTATCTGGGCTGGTTCTTTGTTGACATTCAGTAAGATGAGGTGTGTTTTCCACATAATTGTTCGACTTTTCCACATAATCCCCGCGTTCACCATGAAGAATGTCCATTTTGAAACAAATTCGGCCATTCCAAAGTTTTCCACAATCATCGCGCAACACCACTCAACTCACTACATATCAACGAGTTACGTAGAACACCCCTTAACCTCACAATCTTGTTTTTCCACAATGGCTTTATTATAATTCACGGCTGACGATTTTCTTGGTGTGGTGTGGATAACTTGTGGAGAATGCGAAAGAAACTCCTGTTTTGGAAGCTGGCTGTTTTACTTTACAGGATGTGTTTTTCCACCGTAATGTTAACTCTATGTTACTCGATAAGCTAACCCACCAAATATAGGTTGTTTACAACTTCTTTAGCTGTGTTAATAACCATGTTGAGAATGTGGAGAAAAATTTGATGGGATCGATGGAGCAACCAATGGCGACAATCTCTGATCCGAATATGGCCTGGCGTGAGTGCATGAAGATTATCCATGGACGTGTTAACAACCTGAGCTACAAGACCTGGTTCGAACCGGTAGTGCCGGTCAGTTTGGATAACGAAAGCCTTGTACTGAAAGTGCCGAGCCAGTTCTTCCACGATTGGCTTGAGGAACACTATTCGACGGTAGTAACCGAATCCGTGAGGCTCGTTATCGGGGAGAACGCGAAGGTGGAATATACAATCTCGGACGAAGACATGAGCGAGTCAGAACCGCAGTTCTACAGGCCGGCTCAGCCTGGCCGTGCGGGCAGCTCACAGACGCAACGCACCGACGCGCCGCGTCTCAACACCAGGCCGGTCTTCGAGAGTCACCTGAATCCCAGATACACGTTTGAGAATTTCATAAAAGGAGATAGCAATCAATTTGCGCGGGCAGCTGCCTATGCTGTTGCAAACAATCCGGCAGGAACATCGTTCAATCCTCTTGTCGTGTATGGCGGGGTCGGTCTCGGAAAGACTCACCTCATCCAGGCTATCGGAAACTATGCGCGACAAATGGGAAAGGCGGAGCGCGTGCTGTACGTCTCAAGCGAACGATTTACTGTCGACTTCGTGGATGCGATCCAGAAGGACCGGGCAAACGAATTCTCGAATTTCTATCGCAGCATGGATATACTAGTCGTCGACGACATCCAATTTTTTGCCGGCAAAGAGAAAACTCAGGACAATTTTTTTCACACCTTCAATGCACTCCACCAATCCGGCAAACAAATCGTGCTTTCGTCGGACAG
>CAZRXH010000015.1:0-3828 GCA_964603995.1 uncultured Bacteroidota bacterium
CCGGTCTGCAACGGCTCTTCATTTAGCACAAGAACATCAAGCGGATCGCCATCATCCCAGAGTGTGTGCGGAATAAATCCGTACGCCGTTGGATAATGAACCGCTGAGTACAGGACACGATCCAGTTTGAAAACTTCCAGCTTAGCATCATACTCTATCTTCGTATGTGTTCCTTTGGGTATTTCGATGACAACATTTATCTCATCGGGGGCATTCTCGCCCACCGGTAATTTCTTCAGATTACTCATTAATCCTCTCTTATTCCTTTTTCTACGAAAGCCAATTCGCCGGAGACACACGCAACGGTATCTATCCGAATGGACCTGCGGCCCAGGCGGTACTCCGGATTCCTGAAAACAGAACAACGAGATTCGTGATTTTGTTCAACCAACTACTATCCCGTAAATCAGAGAGCGACCATCTTGAAAGAGCCATGCGAGTCTCCGTATGAATGTCATCTCTTCAACCGGCTTGCGTCATCCAAATCAGATCGGATCAGATTTCTCCCCCGGGCAACGATGTGAATTTGTCTTTTGTCGTCACCTCCATTGATTAACGGAACTGGCATCTGCTGTTCCCCCTCGAAGCGTTGAACTCCGATCGCAATCTCACATTCCGCCACTAGACTCCGGAGCGATGACTGCCAACCGCGCAAAAAAAAATCCCGCCACAACTACCCGTGGCGGGACTCATTCAAGATCAATTCACAGGTTTACTTCAAGAGCAGCATCTTCCTGGTGATTGCATGGTTGCCGGTCACAAGCCGGTCGAAATACACGCCGCTTGCGAGCCGTGAGCCGTCGAATTGAACTTCGTAGCTTCCTGCATTCTTGACTTCATTGACAAGCGTCGCGACTTCCCTTCCCAGCATGTCGAAGATTTTCAGCGTCACCATCCCGCGCTTTGGAATGGAATAGCTGATGACCGTCGTCGGATTGAAAGGATTGGGATAATTGTTGAAAAGCTGGAAACTGACCGGAGTATTTACCTGCTCGACCGTAGTCACTACAGTATCTTTCATCATGATAGGATAAGACTGGATCACCGTGGAATCCTTCATGGTTATGCTCAGTCGATAGTAGTAGGAGTTTCCTGACGTTGTATTGCTGTCAATGAAAACGGAATCCGTCGGTGCGATCTCTGCGTAATCGACAAAATTGGCGCTGGCGATTCCGAGATGTGGATCGCCGCCGACTGCGCGCTGCACCATGATACTGTCGCTCTCGGCATTCCTGTTGTGCCACTGCAACTTTATCGAACCGTCTGAGTTTGCACTGATACTCAATTGGTTCGGCGACTGCGGATAAGTGTGAATGATTATATCCTTTATCTCGTTGAAGGTGCCGTTATTTCGATTGAATATGACGAAGCTCCCTCCGTCGTCCCACGCAAACGGCGCGACTCCCTGCTGCTGAGCCTGGTCCAAGATGGTAGCGTATGCATACATCCGCGGGTTATAAGAACATGTGTTTATGAAACCGTACTCGCCAAGTATGACGGGGATGCCGGTCTTTTGCGACCAGGTGGTGGCCTGGTTCATCTCCGATTTTATCGTGGACAGGATGAGAGTATTTGATGCAGTCCCCCCGTTGAGTCCAAATGGCCATGGATCGTAGGAATGATAATATCCGATAAGGTATTTATCCGAAGAGTCCGGGATCTGTGCAGTGACGAGTTGCGCGGAGTTCGACCACATATATCCGGAATACAAGACGAGGCGCGTCGGGTTGGTACGCCGAATTATCTTCAATACCTGCGCATTGAGTTGATTCACGGCGGCTGCCGGCGCAGGATAAGGCTCGTTCAGGATTTCGAATATCAGGCTGTCTGACTTGTTCCGAAAATGAATGGCTATCTGGCTCCAGATGCTATCGAAGCGGGCAATAGCTGAATCAGCGTATGCCGTATCAGCCAGTGCAGTGATTGCAAGCGTATCTTTAAGCCACGCTTCATGATGCGCATTGATGATGACGAAAAGCCCCTTCTCAAGGGCCCAAGTAACCACTGTATCCACGCGCGCCATAAACGTACTGTCGATTGTGTACGGCGGCTCGGTTAATGTTCGACTATCATATCCCCACGTGATCGGTATCCTGACCGCGTTGAAGCCGGCCTGCTTCAAATTGACAAAGAAGCCTTCCTGTATTGGTGGGTTGCCCCATGATGTTTCACCACCTGGGTATGCTTCCAGCGAATTTCCTATATTAATTCCCCTTGTCATCTCTTTTACGGCCTGCTGAGCCGTCAGCTGGGCTTTCGCGCTAACCGCGAGGCTGATGAGCAACAACGCCGTTATCAGTAGATTTCTTTTCATACGTGCCTTTCTATTCTTATGCGAGTGAGGCCCGATGGTCACGGAAATACTCCGAGGCTGCATATCGAGGCCGTGAATATTGTCCCAACCTAAGTCGTGCCGTGTTTGCTGACGAAAAGTTAGTGAAGCGGTAATGGACTAGCAAGCTTCAGAGTTCGCGGCCGCAGTGACTCCCGTTAGACGGATATCCTGGAAGATGCCGGAGTTACAGAGTCCCTGGTCCACCGCATAGTGAAATCCGTGGTGCGGGACTTCGGCATTTGTCTTCCCCCGTTTCTGGATCCGCTGGGCACTGTCAGGCAGTCATTGCATAGGCATTGCTATGATATTTTTTTCCACTTCCTTAAACAACTCACCCAGTGCCGCCTGGACTTTGATTGTCTCCGACAGCGCCGTCACTACCCTGCAGTAATGCGCCACTTCCTCGGAGGAAAGTGTTCGCCCTTTCCGGTCTTTAAGCCATTTGTCAGCAACCTGATAGCCGCCGATGTGATATTCCCATACTTCCTTTGGGACATCCGCGAAATAAGTTTCGGGATTGATGTGCACTCTCTTCTTCGACTCGTCGTACGCGACCTTCTCAACTCTGAGATTCCCTGATCCCTCACATTTTGCCATCGGTTTCTCGAGCTTCCTGGATTTCAGCAGATGCAGCTCGACTAAGTCCTTTCCTTTGCCCGCGAGTTTCAGAAATAGCTTGCAATCACTCGTGAACGGCACGCGAGGGAAATCGGTCTTGAGAAACTCTGCATACTTTTTCCGATAAGCGTTGGAGTAAAGAACCGCATAAATGTAGTTGAATATCTCTTCGGGACTCGGCTCTTTCTCATAGCGGGCGGTAAGATTCTCCAGAAGTTTCGGGGCGATATTCGGAATCCTATCTTTGCCTTCGTATCGCATATCAGGCTCGAAGAGCATCATCACCACGCCGCTACCCTGCTTTGCTTTCTTGCGTTCCGGGTAGAGATAGAGAGGGAAACAATAATCAATCGTTTTCAGCGATACCGCCACGTGTTCAACAATATTATTTGACACGAGAACATGCGACCAAGGAATTGCGGTCTCAACTCTCCGAGGGACAATCAAAGCAAAGTTTTCTTGCAGCATGTGCCGCATTACTTCTCTCCTCGCACGCTCGATGACGGCATCGTGATAAAACAGATACTGTGTGTCAAAAGGCCGATACAAAATCCTTGTGAAATACTTATCAATGTCCTCTTCTTTGGACAACGCCTTCCTTGCACCTTCGATCTTCCAAGCGCCCGTGTCTTTCAGACCAAATTCCTTGCCGACAAACTCATCGTCAAACGAACTGTCAACAAATTGCGTTATCCGTCTTTTTAGTCGACGTTGATCAGAATCAATAACAAAACTATCCCTCGCCGTGACAATACCGACACTATTGACCGGAAAAATCTCCTGCACACTTGGATAAGACTGAAATCGAGCGCCTTGTTTCTCGTCTCTCTCCACAAACAAATAGAATGGGGCCTTCGGATTTATCTCTTTCCACT
>CAZRXH010000015.1:3928-46852 GCA_964603995.1 uncultured Bacteroidota bacterium
TCGTCTCTCTCCACAAACAAATAGAATGGGGCCTTCGGATTTATCTCTTTCCACTCGGTTTTCCCCACGTCATGCTTCAGTAGCCAGTCATATTTCTTGTCGCGGGTGCCTCGGATTTCCGAGTGGAATATATGGCTCGACTTACCCGTGCTCTTCTTCTTCACAAACAAAGCGATGGCAACGCCTTGCTGTATGTCGAAGACGTTTTCATCCTTGGAGCCATCAGGAGCCTTCTCCTTCTTCAGCGAGTTGCCGTGCAAGTCAAGTATATGGATCTCATCGAACGAAGTCATAAGAGATTGCCGCATGCCGCGGAAAGTCGGATTGTCGAGGTAGCTGTGGTTCGTAATGAATCCGAGAATGCCTTCACCGATCTCATCTATCTTCCATTGTGCAAATCGTATAAACTTGACATAATCGTCCTGCAGCCACTTCGGATTCTTTTCGCCCAGCGGCTTCCCATCTACTTTCTTGTACGTCTCGATTTGCCTGGTAATCCAAGCTCCCTTGTTCGACGAGTGGCCGGAGTATGGCGGGTTTCCGAGAATCACCAGTATCGGTTGGTGCTTCTTTACCCTGCCTGCAAGCTCCGATTCCTCCGTGAGCGATTCTATTCCCGGTATAGCAGTCTTGGCGAGGTTCTCCATCTCCAGCGTATTGGTGAGATAGAAATTGAACCTCTCGTCACCGTTCAGTTTGTGTCCGAGTTCTTCCAAGAGGTATCCCATCTTCAAATGTCCCGCTGCATAAGGGGCCATCATCAACTCGAAAGCGTAGAAGTGCTTGAGTATGTGATCCACTATAAATTTTGCCTTCGAACCACTTCCGTATTGGGACGCGTGGTGCTCCACGGCGAGCTTCGCAGCTTCGGCAAGGAAAGTCAACGTTCCGCCTGCAGGATCAAGCACCGTCACGCTCTGACTGGCAAAGCCATCCCCGCGTTCAAACTTCTCTTTCAAAATAATGTCCAGTGAGCGAACGATGTATGAGACGACCGGCTCAGGTGTGTAATAAACGCCGCGCCGCTCACGCTCTTCGGGGTTGTACTCGGCAAGGAAAGTCTCGTAGAAATGAAATATCGGGTCGCTCCCTTTGCCCTCGTCGTAGTACTGGTGAAGTATCTCCTTCACGTCCGCGGCGGCGAGGATTTCGGCAATGTCGTCCACTGTTACCTGCATTTGCTCAGGCGGATCGTATGACACAAGATGAAATATGTCGCGGAGAATGCCTATGGTCTTCGGAATGAGATTGTAAGCCTCGGCGCGGCTGAACTCCCCTTCAGCCCTGGTCCTAGCAGCAAAAAGTCCGTACGTAATTGTCTGCGAGTAGAGGTCCGCAAACTGATCCGGCTCCAGGTTAGAGATCAAATGTTTCCTGAAGGCATCGTAGAAATTCAGAATCTTCTTGCCGCTTTTCGATGATGCCTCCTTCAGTTCCTCCTTAATCACCTGATCGCGCAGGAACCTGGTCTTTATCGCCAGTTGTTTTGCGAGGGTTTCCGCGGTGAACTTTGCCGGAAGGGAAAAGGAGAAGAATTGATCGAGGAGCTGAAGGAATTCTCCTTCATGCTCGACTGGCGGAACGCTCCCAAGCTTAGCCGCAATGAAAGACCTCGCAAGGAGGACCCTGTCGATCATCTGTCCGTTGCGATACAGTCGGAACTCGTAGAAGTTTGTGAGAATTAGATTCGGGAAAGTGCCTCTGTAGCGCTCAAGTTGTTCTGTCTCTTCAACATCATCCAACTTCGCCGCAGGAAGCTTTGCCTCTACGTATCCAACCTGTGAGTGTTTACCGTCCCACACGCGGAAGTCCGGGTTCCCAGCCTCGGTCGGCTTCGGCAGGACGGTGACTTGCGCCTTCTTCTTGCGTTTCTCGGCGGAAAACGTCTCCAGTAATTCCTGCAGGGCGGAATAATACGACTCTTCCCGCGCGTCGCCGCGCTTGGTGATAGAGGCGATTTTCTTTATGTAGATGTCAAGCATAGTGCAAGATCACCACCCGTTGGCTCCGCTCTCCTTCGCCATTCGAATGAACGCCCCGGTCATGTAGGCAAAGAATTAGACTTCCACTTTCGAAACGCCGAGAAAAATTCATAGCATGTTATCCAACTCGCCCGTCTCCAATTTCTCATTGATGTTAGCCAACAGCAGGGAGAATTTCAAATTTGAGGACGAGCAGCAATCAGAACTGACCACGGTATCGCACGCACGCCTCAGGTGTCACGTGATGGTTTCAGAGTTGCTGAGGCAATAATCCGACAACCCCTGTCTGTGAGTCGTTCACCAGTCCGTCAATTTGAATCAGAGCCCCCGAATTCTTTCGATGATCCCTTCGGAATTCAGCACGTGATCCGCCATCCCGATCTCGATAACATGCTGCAACATTTGAGGGACGACAGCTTCGGCCGGATCGAGCACGAGCACTTCACCGCCAGCCGCGTGTATGAACCCGGAACCGATCGATGCATCGCAGCCTATTCCGCCAAGGACCACTCCGACTGCACGCGATCCGAAGACACGCGCCACACTTCGCATGAGCGTATCTGCGGACGGGCGGACGAAGTTCTCAGGCTCCGAATTATCGAGCTGTATCGTCAGACGCTCCGGATTGACAGCCATGTGACGGTCGCCCGGGGCAAGATAGATTTTACCAGATTCAATACCTTCACCGGCCGTTGCAAGCGCCAGTGGAACGCCCACTTTGTCAGAAAGTTGCTGTGCCAACGCTTCGATCGCCCACTCCGGACCGTGTGCGACGACGAGCAACGCAGCGTTCATGGTCGGAGATGCTGCGCTCAGCACCCGCTCCAATGCAGGAGTAGCTCCGCTTCCTGCTGCGATTGCAACCGCATGGAAACTCTGTTGTTTCGTAGATGAGACACTGAGGCGGCTGAGTGCGGAAGTGTCGACCTGCTTCCTCTCCCTGCTTTCAACACGATCAAGCACGGACAGCAACTGGCCAGGGACAATCGGCTTGACTACATATTCGTCGGCGCCTGCGTTGATCGCTTTCTGTGCACCATCGGGAAGCCCGAGCGACGTCACCATGACAATTAGCGGGACCGGCTGCACATGAGTCCGAATCCAGTGAATCAGCCCGATGCCGTCCCCGTTGGGCATCATCCAGTCGGTAACTACAGCGTCGAAACGGTCCCGCCGCAGACACGAGATAGCATCTGTCCCGTCCCTGGCAACGGTCAACTGGTGACCTGAATCTACAAAGGCCATCCGGTAGGTTAGGACCATATTTATCTGATCTTCTACGATGAGGATTTTCACTAATGCGCTCCTTGAACAATATTCACACTTTTATTTGCCTGGAATAATCATCCTTGACTTGCAATAACGCCCGAAACGTTTCCAAGCAACGTGAATCGAAGTCAGCCCGTAATTCCCCGAAAGCGTTCATGAAACTTCCATCCGCATTCGAACCAATTCGTCTGCAAACGTCGGCCAGGCCGGCAGCGCCGATGTTGGTCGCAGCGCCTTTCAGAGAGTGAACGTGCAACCGCAATGAATCCGAATCGTTCGCTTCAAATGCCGATTGAGCGTCACGAACGTTTGTCTGCATATCGTCGTAGACAGTCTGCAAAAATTCCACGGCCGACGACAGGTCGGCATCGAAGCCGAGAACATGAAGTCTGTCTTTTATTGAAACGGCCGTCTCGTCCTCCGCGCTTGAAGGCGTTTCAATTGTCGACGAGTTCTCTTCCGTCACTTTGTTCAGAACGGATTTCAGATCTCTGATCGAGATCGGTTTGGCAAGAAAGTAGGACATCCCGTATTCGATGCATCGTCGCTTGACCGATTCAGGAACATCCGCCGTCAGAGCAATGATCGTCGGCAGCTTCTGATTCTTCCCCATCCTGATAATTTCTGCCGTTGCCTCAAATCCATCCATCTTCGGCATGTGAAGATCCATGAAGATTACATCGTACTCAGTTTTTCTTTCAGCCTCTACTGCTTCTATTCCGTCCACGGCAATATCGCATTGATAGCCGATCACCTTTAACGCCTGCTGCATAACGAACCGGTTTGTTGCATTATCTTCCGCCACAAGGATCCGAAGCAGGGACTCAGGCCGGTCGGAATCCGACCCTTGGATTTCAGGCAAGGGCAAAGTGTCTTCCGTGCTCGGATCGGCTGTCTCCCGGGCCTTCGGCACCGGCAGACTGAAAGTGAACGTAGAACCTTTTCCTATTTCACTTTGCACGAAAATTTTCCCTCCCATCCTTGCAACGATCTTGGAAGAGATTGACAGTCCCAATCCGGTTCCGCCATTTTCCCGAGTTGTGGACGAATCGATTTGTGTGAATGGCTCGAAAAGGCTATGAAGCCGTTCCTTGGGAATGCCGATCCCAGTGTCTCTCACCGTAAAGACTAAGCTGCAGGACTCATCTTCATCTTCCTGCACTCCGACATGCACCGAGACCTCACCCCTATCTGTGAACTTGACAGCATTCCCGGTAATATTGAAGAGGACCTGCATTACACGGGTTTTGTCCGAGATAACGTTCGTCGGCACGGGAGGATCGATCGTAAACGAGAACCTGATTCCCTTTTTCATGGTCTGAAGTCGCAGCAGATCACATACCTCCTGAACACAATCGCGCACGTTCACAGGCAGCCGCTGAAATTCGATGTCTCCATACTCGATTTTCGACAGGTCAAGTATGTCATTAATTATGGTGAGAAGCAGCTTGCCGCTGGATTGCATCGTGTCGACGAACTCCTTCTGCTGTTCAGTCAGCCGGGTGGTCTGCAGGAGTTCGGTTACAGCCAGAACACCGTTCATAGGAGTTCGGATCTCGTGGCTCATCACGGCGAGGAACTGTGACTTCGCTTTTGTCGCCGCCTCTGCAGCTTCCTTTGCTTTCAACAACTCTGCTTCTTCCCGCTTGCGCTTCGTCACGTCATGGAAGTTGGCAACAATCGCATTGACATCCCGGTCGAACAGTAAATTTGTAATGATGGCCTCCAGCCAATGCCACGAACCATCTTTGTGCCGGAAACGATACTGGCCTACAAGCCCTGCTCCGGGTTTTTTGACCAGAGCCTTCAACGGTGTGAGTATGCCGGCAATGTCCTCCGGCGGGACAAACTCCTGTGGATATCGGCCGACGAGATATGACGGATCATACCCGAGGATCCGTTCAACCGAAGGACTGAGATAGAAGAAGCGCCCGTCGGATTCTATCAGCGCGACACCGTCGTATGCGTTTTCGATCAACGCCCGAAATTTCCGCTCGCTCGCCTGCAGTTTTTCCTCAGCGTCTTTCCGGGAGCTGATGTCACGGGCAATCACCTGAAAAGAGGGACGGTCATCGTAATCGAGAGGAATCGTCGACGCTTCCACGTACGCCAGGTTGCCGTCCGCTCGGATCAACTTCACATCGCTGGGACGTACAAAATCTTTTTCCTGTGCTGCATCTATGACATCAGGTATCAATTTGGCGCGGTGATCCGGGTGAACAAATTCACTGAAAGGGTGGTCCAGTACCTGGTCTTGCCTGGCCGCATGCAGAAGTCGCAGACCGGATGCATTCACGTACTTCACAATTCCTTCATTATGGATCAAAACTGCATCGGGCGAGGTCTCGACCAGTTGTTTGTACCGTTCCTTACTCTTGCGAAGCAGCTCATCCGTGAGCCGCTGCCTTGTAATATCTCGAGCAACCCCCTGGAAACCGACGACCTGCCCATCCTTCTTCATCAATCGAACATTATGGCCAAACCACATCGTAGTCTTGCTCTTCGTGAGAATGGGAAACTCCAGGTAAGTAGTGCGTCTCCCCCTGCTCAGTTGCTCTCCGTAAAACGATTCGACAGTCTGTCGGTGTTCCGGTGGGACAAGGTCCAGGTAGTGTTTTCCAAGAAGTTCCGATTCCTGGTATCCGGTAATTCGAAGAGCAACCGGATTCACGTAGGAGATTTTTCCCTGGGTATCGGCTGTAAAGACGATATCGTTCGCCCCTTCAACAATCTCCCGATAGCGCTCCTTGCTTTCCTGCAATCTTGCTTCGATGCGCTTGGATTTAGTGATGTCTTCTTTCACCGCGACAATATGAGTGATTGCGCCGCGCTCGTTGATGATCGGGGAAATGGAAGCGGACTCCCAATACAATTCACCGTTCTTCTTCTTGTTGCAGAATTCTCCGTGCCATTCTCCCCCGGAGAGTATCATTTGCCAGAGTCTTGCATACTCCGTGCTGGATGTCTGTCCCGATTTCAAGAAACGCGGATTCTTACCTAAGACTTCTTCAGAAGAATATCCTGTGAGCTCCGTAAATTTCGGATTGACATACTCCAGATGTCCGTTTTTGTCGGCAATCATTATTGTCGCCGGGTTTTGCTCGACGGCACGCGACAGTACTCGGATTTGTTCTTCATGATCATTCCAGACCGACAGAGAGCTTCCGATCCGAGTTATCCTGCGAGCGATCTTATCTATTAACACAGACATATTTGAAATTGACCCATGCTTTCCAGGCAATCGGATAAGCTAAAACAGCGTGACATTTTCCGACTTCCTTTTGACAAGTTCACGTGCGATTTTCTTGTAGAATCTGGTTTCCTCTTCCTCCTTATGTCTGAATCTGGAAGTGGAAACCGGTTTGATAAATACATCGAACGTATGCGAGATGAAATGGACGATTAGCCCTTCGTTCCCGCCTAAACGCTCGTTGAGGATCGGTATCTTCTCTGTCTCAAGAAAATCCCGGATGAATTTGATATTTCTCTTCCCGACCATCATCAGCTTGTGATTTGCCCGAAAGATATCTGCTCCTCCAAACACTTTCGCTTGCAGGCGCAGACGGTTGGCGCCAATCTTCATCATCTCATTTATGAGAATCTCCATGGCGTTGACGCCGTACCGGGAGGACAAATCCAGACTGTCGAGCTCACCGGGCAGGAGGAAATGGTTCATCCCCCCGATTCGCGTCGATGGATCGTACAGACAGGCAGATATGCATGAGCCGAGAAGCGTTTTGATTCTGACCGGGATCTCGCTGACGTGTATGCCGCCGACATGGATCGTCACGCTTGGAATGGCATCGGCATTATGCTGACCTCCCCCTGACGTATGGCTCATCTGAACCACATTCTCGCTCTAAACATGACGCAGCGCTTCTGCAAGGATGGACTTCAACGGAAGGACCTTATCGACTCCGCCAAGCTTGATCGCTTCCGCAGGCATACCGAAGACCACACTTGTCGCCTCATCCTGCGCGATGGTGTATGCCCCCGCGTCCTTCATCTCTTTCAATCCGCGTGCACCGTCGTCTCCCATCCCGGTCATGATTATGCCTATCGCATTCTTGCCGGCGTAGCGCGCCGTAGAACGAAACAGGACGTCCACGCTCGGTCGGTGCCGTGAAACAAGAGGGCCGTCCCGAACTTCAACAAAGTACCGTGCACCGCTTCGCTTAAGGAGGGTATGCTTGTTGCCCGGCGCGATGAGCGCACGACCGCGGATCACGCTGTCATTAGTCTCAGCTTCTTTGACGTTGATGGCGCAAAGAGAATTAAGCCGATCGGCAAAGGACCGTGTAAAATGTTCCGGCATATGCTGCACGATAACTATTCCCGGAGAATCTACAGGCACCATTTCAAGGAACACCCGCAACGCGTCTGTGCCACCTGTCGATGCTCCTACAACTACAACTTTATCGGTCGTTTCTGCCATGGCATTGGAAGAAGCCTTGGACAAAATCACATCTGCTGTAAGTTTAGGGGCAACGTCCTCCTCCTGCACATGCGCCTTTTTCAGGCGGGCCCGGGATGCTGCCTTCACAGCATCGCAAATCAGGATGCGTGACTCTTCGATGAATTGTTTTGTTCCCAGGGTCGGCTTCGCGATGACCTCCACGGCACCATACTCGATCGCTTTCCAGGCTGTCTCGGTTCCTTTCCCAGCAAGGCTGGAGATGACAACAACCGGAATCGGATGTTGAGACATGATCTTTTGCAGGAACGTGATGCCATCCATCCGCGGCATTTCTACATCAAGAGTGATTACGTCCGGCACCTGCCTGTCAATGCGCTCTACCGCCACAAACGGATCTGAAGCGGTGGCCATAACTTCGATGGCGGGATCCGAAGAGAGAATCTCACTTAACGCCTGGCGGACAACCGACGAATCATCAACAATGAGGACTTTGATTTTGGTATCCATCATTCCCTCAATTTCTTCTGGTAGATAGTGGGCCCCACGACATCGAACGGAAGCGGGAACCCGTTCAGCGATTCGGAGTGTCCGAGGAAGAGAAAGCCGCCTGGGATCAAATAACGCTCGATCTTCCTCAATATCTCAAGCTCCGTCGGCCGGTCAAAGTATATGAGGGCGTTCCTGCAGAATATTACCTCGAATTTCTGAGAGAGGTCGAAATGTTCCTGCATGAAATTGAGCTGCCGGAATTCGATGCGTGAACGCAACGCCGGCACGATCTTGACCAAGCCGGCACTTCGATCCGAACTGCGGAGGAGGTACTTCTTCCTTAAGGCCATCGGCACCGGTTCAATGTCTTCCTCCCTATATACGGCTCGCGATGCTTTCTCCAATACATCCGTGGAAATGTCCGTACCGAGAACAAACCAGGAAAATCCGCGATCGGCCTCTTCATATTCCGAAAGCATCATCGCAAGAGTATACGGTTCCATCCCTGTTGAGCAGGCAGCACTCCACACATTGAGAAAATGACGCCGAATCAACCCATGTTGCCGGAGAAAGGGAACGGCGGTATTCACCAGATACTCGAAATGGTGCGGCTCGCGGAAGAAGTCAGTCTTGTTTGTAGTAATCACATTGACGAAGTTTTCGATTTCCTCCCGTACTCCATCAGGACTGAATAAATACTCACAATATTCGGAGAAGCTGTGCAGATTGAGCGCCCGCAAGCGCTTTTGAAGCCTAGCCTGAAGCATCGTCTTCTTTACATCGGGCATTTTGATCCCGGTCCTCTCGCTCACGAATCTGCTCAGCCGCAGAAAATCACGATCGGATAATTCGTGGTCTTTCGAAGAGATCACGTCGAGGCCCTCAGGTGTCTGACCGATCCGTACATTCTCTCCCCCTGGTTTTTGCGATGAATTTAATTCGTTCTTATTCGTGGGCATTTGTTCCATGACACTTCACACGGTTGTACGATTCATTCGAGTAGTCGAGCAAGTTTTTCATTTCTCTTAGAAGAAACTTCCGATTTCTACCGTCAGCGATGGGATAGAAACCGGAAGTTTGTCGTACCCGGATAATCTTCTTTCTATTCAGCAACCACCTCCGGCTCGCTTATGGATGCTTTTACAGCACCCAAGTTATCGCCGGAGAAGACCTTGTCTATGTCCAGGACAATTACGAATCCTTCATCCCTTTTACCCATCCCTCGAATGAAGTCCGTGTTCACCTTCGTTCCAATCCGTGGTGCCGGCTCGATTATAGAGGCATCCATCTCGATCACTTCCTGAACGCTGTCGGCTAAGGCTCCTATGACCATCGTTTCTCCTTCCATCTTAACTTCTACGATGATCACACACGTGTTCACCGTCTGTTCCGTCCGGCTCATCCCGAACCGGAGTTTCAGGTCCAGCACTGGTACTACCCGTCCACGCAGGTTGATCACCCCACGCATGTAATCCGGGGTGCGAGGTACTTTCGTGACTCTTGAATACTCGAGTACCTCACGCACCTGAGCTATATCGGTGGCGTATACCTCATCCTCCAATTTGAAGGTCAGATACTGTGTCGTCTCTGCTATACTATCGTTCATTTGTGCCTCCTCAGTATTTCTCAAACTCAGCATCCCCGTTGCCATTATGCGGATGCTGGTCTTCCAATGTTATGATATGTCCGTTCGGAGTAGCGGCCATCGATGAGGTTGTTTCTTTGATCAGTGTCGGTTTCTTGGCAGTAGTATCTCTCTTTGCAATATGCGCTATGTTCGTATGAGTCTGGACGTGTGCAACTGTTCTGGCTCGGTGGCTCTCCTGTTGCTCATCCAGCTTGAAGAAGCTGATTGCATTCTTTAGCTGTTCTGCCTGTGCTGCCAGCTCTTCCGCTGTAGCGGACATCTCTTCTGATGCCGACGAGTTCTGTTGTGTCACCTGATCCAGCTGCTGGATGGCTTTGTTGATCTGCATGGCGCCGGTACTTTGTTCTGCACTGGCACTGCTGATCTCCTGCACCAGCTCCGCAGTCTTCTGGATATCCGGGACAAGCTTGCCGAGCATTTCTCCTGCTTTCTCAGCGATCTCGACGCTGGAGCCAGCCAGTTGATTTATCTCTCCTGCGGCAGCCTGGCTGCGTTCGGCCAGTTTCCTGACTTCGGAGGCAACGACCGCAAATCCTTTCCCATGTTCTCCGGCTCTGGCCGCCTCAATTGCAGCGTTGAGTGCAAGGAGATTGGTCTGCCGGGCGATTTCTTCGATGATCGATATCTTGTCGGCAATCTTCTTCATTGCTTCTACAGTCTGGTGGACGGCTTCACCGCCCGATTTTGCGTCCTGGGATGACCTCGTAGCAATACCTTCAGTCTGGTGCGCATTATCCGCATTCTGCTTGATGTTGCCTGCCATCTCTTCCATAGATGATGAGGCTTCTTCCGCTGCACTGGCTTGTTCTGTAGAGCCTTGTGAAAGCTGCTCCGAAGTCGAGCTCAATTGCTGACTACCGGAGGCGACATTTTCCGATGATGATCGAACATCCTCGACGACGCTCGATATTTTCGTTATCATATTCGAAAATGCACCTACCAACTGTCCCACTTCGTCCTTGCTTGTGGCTGTCATTTTCACCGTCAGATCGCCGTCTGCGAGTTTATTGGCAGCGTCCACTGCAACGCGCAAAGGTTTGGTGATGTTGCGCGAAATCAGGATTCCGAGAGAAAGGCCGAGGCCAACTCCGCCGATGATAAGCAGGATTAAGAACTGCCTGCTGTCGAGATAGATAACGTCGCTTTCATCGTAAGCCTGTTTCCCGTCTGCCTCTTTGATTCTTGACAGATCCGTCAGCGTACTGTCGACAAGGATGGACAATTGTCTCTCTTTAGTGTCCGAGAGCTGCACGGATTGTCTGGTTGCACTGAGCTTATCTTGATTTCCCAATTGAATGACCTCATGACTTACCGCACTGAAGTCGTTCCACTCTTTTTCGAATCTTGCCAGAAGATCCTTCCCCTGACTACTGTGGATCAGAGGTTTCGCCTTTGAAATGTCATCGAGAAGAGCCTTCTCATACCCTTGCATCTCCTTCTCGTAATTTTGACGGTCATCAAGGGTGGACGCAAGCAAGAAGTCTTTTTCAGTTCTACCGTAGTAGATTTCAGCAATATTGGCATCTTTGATGTATGAAATACCAAGGAGCTCCTGACCGTAGAGATTGCCCAGGAGGTCGTTTATCTTGCTCATGTTCATGATACCCTGGATCCCCACGATGGCGGCGATTGCACAGACAACACTGAATCCCGCAAGGAGCTTCGTTCCTATCTTGAGGTTAAAGAACCATTTCATGATGATTCCCTTTCTCTGTTTGTGTTTATGAATTGTGAATGATGGATCTCATCGTTCACTGTTTTCGCTTGCACGATCATTGTGTTCCTCCTTGTACTGGTTGAGTATTAATGGATTTATTTTGGTTCTTGATCGAATCCAAGCGTAATAACCGTCCTCGCTCACGTTCCGCCGTAGTGATCACGATCGGAATATCGATAATCAATGCCAATGCACCGTCACCGAGAACTGTCGCTCCGGAAATTCCCTGGACATCCTTGTAGGTCCTGCCGAGAGATTTTATCACAACCTGCTGCTCTCCGAGTATGGAATCGACGGCGAACCCGCAGTGCTTGCCTTCCACTTCGGCTATCACCACGTATTCAAAAGAGGAAATATCTCCGCTGATACCGAAATAGTCACGCAAGCGCACGTACGGAACAATTTCTCCACGCACGTCAATAAGCTGCCCGCCGTTGCCGCGACGAGCATTCAACGGCGGCAATTCAACACACTCTTTGATCGCTGCAAGCGGCAGGACAAAGAGGTCCGTGTTGACTTTCACCAGCAACCCCTCAATGATTGCCAGCGTGAGAGGAAGCTTGAGTGTTATTACCGACCCCTCTTTGGGCTTGTTGGCAACTTCGATTTTGCCCCCTAAGTCTTCGATGCTCCGCCTGACGACATCCATCCCGACGCCGCGGCCGGAGACGCTAGTCACTTCTTTCGCGGTCGAGAATCCCGCGGCGAAAATAAATGAGAGAAGCTCCTCTTCCGTCGGCTGGGCTTCCGGACCTATCAGGCCGTTCTTGACGGCCTTCAACCGGATCGCCTCCAGGTCAAAGCCGCTGCCATCGTCGGAAATGGAGATATTGACGTTGGTCCCCGAATGCTCGGCAGAGAGACGTATCGTACCCTTCCGGGGCTTCCCGGCAGCCTCTCGTTTGTCCGGCGATTCGATGCCATGGTCGATCGAATTGCGGATCATGTGCACCAGCGGATCGCCAAGACGCTCGATGACCGTCTTGTCCAGCTCCGTATCTTCACCTTCGGTGACTAACTGAATTTCCTTGCCGAGCTCCATGGAGAGGTCGCGCACTAACCTCTGGAAACGCGCAAAGGAAGTGCCGATCGGAACCATCCTCATACTCATCGCATTATCGCGAAGCTCGGAGATCAGCGACTCGACCTCCTCGGCGATCTGCGTCAGAGCCGGATCGGACAGATCCATAGCGGCCTGTGTGAGGCGCGCCTGTACGGTGACGAGCTCGCCGACCAGATTCACCAGCTTGTCCAGCCGCTCCGACGGGACCTTGATACTCTGAATTGTTTTTAGATCGTGATGCTGGCCCGAAGTTCCGGCTGCGACACTGTCGGTTTTCACCCGCTCCTGACTGCCTTGTCCTTCAGCGACAAGCGCCTGCAAAGAAGATGATGGCACGTCTTTAGAGGCACGCATGATTTCGAGCAACGGTTGCCACTTATCTCTGCCAACCGGGCCCGCGTCGTAGACTTTTTCAATCCGCAGCTCACTGTCCTCTTCCACGAAGATGAAGACGTCCCGAATCGCATCGACAGACTGCGGCGTCAAGAGTAAAATGTCGTAGACCGAATGACACAGGTCTGCCTGCTGTTCCTGCCCCGGAGCTTCGTCGGTGTGAACGACATGCTCCTCCTCGCCCATCGCCGCCAGTTCGTTGATGAGATTAAGCGGGTCTAATCCACGCAGGAAAATATTTTCCGGCGGCTTGAAATGAATCCTGTAAAGGACGCGTCGCTCGCCATCCGTGGAAGGCTCCGGCCTGCTTTCCGCCGCGCCCTTTAGGGCGGCGCCTGTCGCTGCACCGGCAGGCATCAAAGCTCGCAACCGTCGGAGAATTTCGCTCCCTTGCGCCTTCAACACATCGTCCGCTTCCCCGCCGTTCTCGGCAATAGCGAGGAGAGATGCTATATGATCCCTGCTCGCAAGCGTGACCGTGATCAGCTCGGGCGTGACGCTTGCCGCACCTTCGCGTACCTGATCGAATGCCGTTTCGATCTCGTGCGTGAAAGACGCAATGGCTTCAAATCCGAACATCGCACTGGAACCCTTGATCGTGTGCATGGCCCGGAAGATTCTTCCGACCAGGTCCATATTCAGCGGGTCGTGTTCAATTGCCAGAAGCGATTCCTCCAGTGTGATGAGGAGTTCCTTCGCTTCTTCGATAAATGTCTGTTGATGATGGTCCATCATTTGAGCAACTTTCCGACCACATCGACCAGCTGGGTGGCACTGAACGGCTTGACTATCCAGCCCGACGCGCCTGCGGCTTTCCCCTGCTGTTTTTTTGATTCCTGCGATTCGGTGGTCAACATGAGGATAGGTATGAATTTGTGGCGCGGTTGTGCGCGTACACTCTTGATGAGTTCGATCCCGTCCAGATTAGGCATGTTAAGATCGGTGATGAGCATGGAAACAGTGGTCGATGTCCCCAGTTTTGAAAGGGCATCCTTGCCATCGACGGCTTCGACAATTTGGTAGCCTGCACCGCCCAGAGTGAAGGAGACCATCTGCCGAACACTCGTGGAATCATCCACCGTCATAATCAGTTTTGCCATCTTTTGTACTCCCTGAATAGAGATATCATGAAGGATCCATCATATCAGAATAACTCGACCTCGCCGGCGCCGACATTTGGCGTTCCTCCCTGTTCTTTATTCCCGTTAATCACTGCATGGTGAGTCAGTCTTTCAGTTTCCATTGTGTAGCGTTTCCGTATATCCTCCAGCCGTTTGTCGATAGTCAGCTGCGCAGAATCCGGGACAGAGGCTCTCAACTGCCTGGCGAGCCGTCCCAGCATGTCGCCTGCATCGCTCAGCGACGCGCCTAATTTCCTGTGCTTGTCCATCTCCACGGCCAGAGATTCCAGCTGACGGACTATCGCTGTACACATCTCCTCGGTTTCAATGAATACCTTGTTGCTCATCGTGTTATTGGAATGCAAAACCTGTACGGCATCTTTGAGCTTCCCGATGAGTTCATTCGTCTCCGTTTCTGCCTGGTGCATTAAAGTCTCAATCGTGTGGTCGTCGGTAAGATCGCCGGAGATCGACACCATGTGAGCCATCTGCTTGATGACTTCGTTGACCTGTTGGAGCGTGTCTGTCGACAGGTTCTGGATTGATTCCGCAATTATGCCGAGCGTCGCCCCTTCGGTTCCCGTCTTTGCCGCCTTCACTCTCGAATTGAGCGCCAGTAGTTCGATTTCTGAACCGACATCTACCATCTCATCCATGAATGATTTCATCTCACGTATGTTCCCGCTGATCTTGTGCAGGGACGAAGTGAGATCCTGGACTGCCTGTCTGTCCTGCATCATTGTAGCACTGACGGTCTCAAATCCTCGCTCCACGTGTTCGAAGAAGGTACTTCCCGAATCCTTCGTAAAGTTCGTCATCTGTTCCGCTTCGGAGAGCATCATTGTAACGGCGTTCGAGAGATCTCCCAGCGCATTGACAATTGAGAAGACCGCCCCGTCGAATTCCTTGCCGACGCGTTTGATCTGAGCCACCTGAATCTCGCAGATCGGTACAACTTCGAGAACGGAGTCCTGTTGTTGAATGCTTTGAAGGGCTTCAATGACGTGCTCGACCTGCTGGCGGGTGATGTCGTGGTACTGAATCGACTCCACGACGACATGTATACTGCGAAGGGCATCTTCTGACTTGGACGATATCCCCGACGTCGTCTGTCTATACAATTCGTGTTTTTCGTTCAACACCTGGAGATTCGATTGCATATCGTCGGTAACATGCATCGTAGCGTCATTATGTTTCCCCGCCATCTGTTCGATCTTGTCTTTATCGAGTGTTATGACTTCAGTGACGCCTTTGATATAAGCCCGCACTTCTTTCGCCTTGGCGGTGATTTGTTCTCCGAGCAGCGACACCGCTTCAGCCAGACGGACGAAATCAACCCCGCCGTCTCCGATCCGCGCGGCCTCGATGTGCGCGATTATTCCCATTTTCCGCAGACGGGACACAAGACGGTCGAATTCCTGGAGTGAATCGGGGAGAGAAGCGAGCGGTGATTCAAGGTTCTGCAAATGTGAGACTGCTTGCGTCGAATAGTCGTTAAATGAATTCAGATGCTTCGCGGAGCGCTCGGTCATATTCCTCAATTCACCGAGGGCATTTGTGTTGCCCCCCTCCGAATAATCGTTCACCAGGCCCGCCAATTTTTCCGAAATGTGTTTTGTACTCGTTTGAATTGCCTGCAGTCTTGAGCCGACGGTCAGAAACCCTTTCTCGCTCGTTTGCATCACTGTACGGAGAAGCTCTGTGTACTTTGCAATTTCCCCGTTCCAATCAATTTGAACTTCCACCGCATTAGGATTGCCGTCATTGCCAGGTGTGGATTCACGGCTGATTCCTTCGGGAAGTGATTGAGGATCGGTATGTCGAATATCCTGCGCATGAGACTGCCGACGATTCATCCGAACATCACCGACGACTGGTGTCTCAGTAGTATTTGATGCGCTATCTTTATATGCCCGTCCATGGCCATAGTTGCGTCTTCCGTGCTTCACACTCTAGGGAAAACGGATTCCCTCCCGGACTTTGTTCGTCCCAAACGCCTTGTCAACTCTCCACATTTTGCAGAAGCCGCCCTCGAACCCTTCATTACCGATATCAACCATAACTATCTGAAGAGGCTCACCGGGGCCCGACGACAGTCTTGTTTCAGACTTCATCACCCTTCCACCGATGATTTGTTCCCTGAATTTTCCCTGAAACTCGTCGGCAAACCCTGACTACATCACAGGTTCATGTCTCGCAAACCAGTCCGACCTTCGGTCTGCCGGTATGTGAATCATTTCACACCTTATCATCGGTGCGGCTCATGCACGGCAGTATAGCCAATACTCCAGTAAGATTGTCAGAAAAACTATGATAGGAAAAAACCAATGAAAGAGGCCTTACACCCTGTCGGGCGGCAGGAAAGAGTGCATGAATACCTTGACGTTATTACTCTCGAACGAATGCCAAATTGTTGTCTAATACATACCTTACCAGCTGCGCAGTAGTCTTCATGTGCATCTTGGAGAGGATGCGCGCTCTGTAAGTATTTATGCTCGACACAGTGAGCGAGAGAATTCCGGCAATCTCAGAGATGGTATTGCCCTGCCCGATCAGACATAGTATCTGGAATTCCCGGTCTGAGAGTCCCTCGTGAGGAAGGCGTGTTCCATTGGCCCCAATTTCCGCGGCGAGCAGATCCGCAAGAGAGGCACTGATGGCCTTCCCTCCTTTCGCCACCCTCCGAATGGATGAGATAAGCTCGGCAGGTGTGGTGTCTTTGGTAAGGTATCCTGCTGCTCCATCTCTGAGGCAGCGGATCGCGTACTGTCTCTCAGGAAATACACTGAGCATCAACGACCTGACCTCCGGCGTCTCAGCCTGCAATTCCTTCAGAACCTCCAGACCGTTCTTGCCCGGGAGCGCGATGTCCAGCAGTACAAGGTCGGGCCTGAGAGCGCGGACTTTCGACAGGGCTTCACTCCCATCGACGGCCTCTCCGACAATAATCATATCCGATGCTTTCGACAACTCTGCTTTCAGCCCGCTTCTCACGAGCGGATGATCATCAACAATAACAATACGAATCATCCGTCACCTCCGTCGCTTCATGTCTTTCGGCAAATTAACAATGATTTCTGTCCCTCCATTCGCACCCCGACGGATCACACATCTTCCCCAAAACGGATAGAGTCTCTCCCTGATACCGAGTAGCCCGAATGACCGGGGGCTGTCGATTTGGGCCGGTTGGATTCCTACCCCATCATCGCCAACCGTCATGACAAATTCGTCATCAGTCTCAGAAAGGCTGATCTTTACATTTCTGGCGTGCGCGTGGCGCGCCGTATTTGTGAGCGCCTCTTGCAGTACCCTGAAGAGAACTGTTGAACGGGCTTCGTCTATCATCAATTGTGACTGGGGAAGACTCACCTCACACTGAACCCTGGAATTCCTGCGGAACTGTTCCACCAGCCACTCTATTGCCGGAATGAGTCCAAGGTAATCGAGTGCTCCAGGACGGAGCCTGGCGGAAATATCTCTGACTGTCTCCATCGCCTCGTCAAGCAAGCGAACCGTCACGTCAATCTTGCTTCGGTACTCACCTTTGTCAGAAAATCCGGACTCTTGAAGGGACAGGATGTTCATCTTCATCACTGTAAGGACCTGCCCCAATTCATCGTGGACTTCATGAGAGAGAGATTTTCGCTCCTCTTCTCTTATCTCCTCAAGCCTGGCCGTCAGCGCATGCAGCTGAGTCATCGAGGATCGAGCGGTTTCCTCAGAATGTATCCTTTCAGTGATGTCTTGCTTTATGCCGACAAAGTGGGTTATTCCCTCTCTCCGTGTTCTGACCGGCGTAATCGTCTGTTCCTCATGATAAAGAGTGCCGTCCTTGCGCCTGTTCACAAGATGTCCGCGCCAGACTTTGCCCGAACTGATCGTGTCCCAGAGATTCTTGTAGAAGGCATCAGGCTGATTACCCGACTTGAGTATTCGCGGGCTTCTTCCTATTACTTCATCATCGGAGTAACCCGTAAGTTGAGTGAACGCAGAATTGACGAACATAATAGCGCCTGACCGGTCAGTGATGACCATAGCATTTGCCGCAGATTGCAGGGCGCTCGCCTGGAGACGAAGAGTCTCTACGGTCTTTTTCCAATCGGTGATGTCTTGCATTGTCCCGACCAACCTGACGCCTCCCCCGTTTTCATTGCGGTTCAAAGCGCCGCGGACCCGAACGTCACGCAAGGCGCCGTTGGGCCGCCTGACCTGCAACTCAAGATCATACGGCACACCGGCCTCGATTGAATTTCTCACGGCCTGTTCAAATCTCACCCAGCTTTCTGTCGTGTACATAGATGGCCTTTCGGAGTAACTGGGAGGAGGGAGGCTCGGGTCTTTCCCGACGATCCTGTACATCTCGTCGGACCAGACAGTCCTGTCGGTGTTCGGATCCCAGCTTCCTGTTCCAAGATGCGCAAGCCTTTCTGCCTCTTTGAGACGAGCTTCGCTCTCCCTCAAAGCACTTTCCCGCCTTCTTATCTCCGTAATGTCCTGAACGACTCCCACGACATGATCCGCGTTTCCGTGATCACCTTGTGCAGGCAAATTGGACGAGACGAGCCAACGTACTTCTCCGTCCGGGCGGATAATACGGAACTCAACCGGATGCGGGAGCGAAGATCCTTTTTGCATCGAAGCATCCATAACATCCAAATAGCGCTGCAAGTCGCCCGGGTGGATCCTCTTGCGCACTACTGACGGATCTCCCGTGAAATCTTCAGGGTTAATCCGGAATATCTGGAACATTTCATCAGACCAGGCAACCTTCCTTCTGGTAGGATCCCACTCCCAATTGCCTATGTGAGCCAGCTGCTGCGCGGCTTTAAGACGCGACTCGCTCTTGCGAAGAGCTTCTTCGGCGCGGGCATGTTCCGCCGACTCCTTCAGAAGTCGCCTCGTGTGCCTTTCGGTCAGGAGATAGACCAGGATCGAAGTGGCTACAACGAACACACAAGCCTTTGATATCTCGAAAAAGGCGACCCCCCGGTAACCGGGGATCATGAATGCAATCGCGAGACTAGTGAAGACTACCCAGCCGGTCGCGATTGCCCAGTAAAGCAGGCTGACCCTGAATGCGCTCCGTTCAAACTTGAAATTCATACGGGCGATCCCCACAAAACCGCGTTTGAACAGCCCCTGTCAGTCTCAGGGACAAACCGTTTGGTCACATTTTCCGAAGTGCGTTGTCTTTCTTCGCCACCACGCATAAGAATGTGCTCCTGCAATTCAAAAAATCAGTGTCACTCAATTCGCAGCTGGCCTATCCAGTACTCACGAAGCCAGTTGATTCGGACGCGTTCGAGAGAAATCTGTCTTCCGGATGCACCTCAATCCCATAGCTGCCCTTCCACCTAAGGCAGAATCCTGACGAACAGGCTTCGTCAAAATTTAATGAAATCATTACACCAATCTAGGGTGGGAACAAGTATCTTGCGAGTGCAGTGTCAATTGAAAACATGGCCCAAATCTCTCGGCTTCTGCTTTGCCTATCCAACTTGCAGTTCCCCGTCATTTGAGGGATGTACCCCTCTTCCGTGCCTTATTTCCCTAGCACCCTTCTCACTTTTTCAACTATCTCCGCGGGTCTGTATGGCTTGAGAATGATGTCCTTCACGCCATTTCCCAACAGAGCCGCTTTCTGATTCGAATCAATGAACCCGGTGGCGACGATGAACCTGACTCCAGGATTGATACCCTTCATCCGCTTCAGGACTTCTTCCCCGGAAAGTTTCGGCAGCCCGTAGTCGGAGAAAACAAGATCAATCTCTTCCCAGCGATGCTCGTAAATTCCAACTGCCTCGTCGCCATCTGCAGCGGTAATGACCTTGTACCCTTCATGAGAGAGGATTGATTCAACCAGTTCTCTCAGCATGTCTTCATCTTCCACGAGAAGTATCGTCATGTCCCTTCCTCCGGTCTCGTCCACTTCAGTTTCCTCAGGCTCACCGCGCTCAGCGGAGGTCATACCTGTCGGGAAGTAGAGGAAGAATGTTGTGCCGCGTCCGACCTCGCTCTTCACATCTATGAAGCCCTTGTGATTTTCCATGATGCCGAAGACTACAGAAAGACCGAGCCCGGTCCCTTTCCCGGGTTCCTTGGTAGTAAAGAACGGCTCGAAAATACGTTTCTGTGTCTCTTCGTCTATTCCACTCCCAGTATCACTCACCGTGACTTCGACGTAGTCAATGGCTGCCGCACCGGGAAAACGTCTTCTGACCTCTTCACAGCTGGAGACGCCGGTTTCTATTTCCAGCATGCCCGAACCGTGCATCGCGTCCCTGGCATTCACCGACAAATTCACGAGCACCTGGTGGAACTGAGTCGAGTCCGCCACTACCAGAGGCAGGTCATCGTCAAGGTTACACACAAGCGTCATGGTCCTTGGAAAGGCTTCGTAGAAAAGTCTCTGAAACTCCCTGATGGAATCGTTCAATGACAAACGTGTGAACGAGACATCATTCTTACGTGCGAAAGTCAGCATCTGCCTGACGAGAAAAGCGCCGCGCTCAGCCGCCTTCGCTATCGCGGCCACTCCCCTCCTGATCTTCTCGTTTTCCGGACCGAGGCTCTCTATCAGCGTCGAATGTCCGAGGATGATTCCGAGTACGTTATTGAAATCGTGAGCGATCCCTGCGGCAAGCACGCCTATGGACTCCATCTTTTGGGATTGCGCTAGCCGTTCCTGGAGCTGTTTCCTCTCTGTGATGTCATTCTTTATCGCGATGAAATGTGTGACCTGCAGGCTTTCGCTCCTGACGGGAGTTATCGTCATCTCTTCATCGTAGACGCTCCCGTCTTTTCTCTTGTTGACAAGCTGACCGTGCCAAACATGCCCAGCAGCTATGGTGTCCCACATCTCTTTGTAGAAAGCCTCCTGCTGCCTTCCTGATTTCAACATTCTCAGGTTGTTTCCAATCGCCTCATCGGCCGAATAGCCAGTCAACTGCGTGAATGCAGTGTTGACAAATAGGATGTTCCCTCTTCTATCTGTGATGACAATGGCGTTAGCCGCGGATTGGAGTGCGGCCACCCAGAGTTGAAGTGCTTCATTCACGCGCTCCCGGTCCGAGATATCGCGTACTATCATGCTGGTTCGTTCGTTGCCGTGTCTGTCTTTCATCATGGAGCTCGATATCTCTGCCGGGAATTTCGAGCCGTTCTTTCGGACAAGAGTAAGTTCTCCCTTGTACCTCCCTGTACGCGCTCGCTCCTCAAGGCCTGCTGCCAGACGCGGGTCGTCGGGGTCGGTCACTCCGAAACGGCCGACTTGACGGAGTTCTTCCTCTGACCGTCCGAAGATCCGACACGCCTCCGGGTTCGCCGCCAATATCCGCCCGTCAGGTGCTGTGAGCAGGATACCATCGATACTCCCCTCAAAAAGCGAGCGATACCGCTGCTCGCTTTCGATGAGCGCCTCTTCCACGCGCTTCCGTTCCTCCGACTCAAGCTCCCATCGCCTAAGCTGACTCTTTACAAGGTGGTACAACAGAACCGCGGTCACGGTGACAAAGGCCCATCCCTTGTATGTCTGAATGAGCGCAAATGTTTCAACATTCTTGACAAAGAACTCGAGTATGCGGTCGGACAGCAGTATCCACAGCATCGCCGCAGTCCAGAACACCAGACTTGTGCGTAGAGGAATGAGAGCCAGTTTACTTTTCATGCAAAACCATTACCTGAGATAATGATACACTCGGTTCTTGTGGCGCTTTTTCGGTTCGGGGCTCTTGCAGCCAATGCCCGACTGACATTAACTCCATTGATCACCATGGATCGTGCAGAAAATGTATGCACACTCAGAGTAATTTCCAAAGCATCCGACCGCCGGGCAGTGACTTACTTCAAATAGCCCTGGATTCATTCGCAACCTTTGCGCCTGCCCTTCGATCGACGAGGCAAATCATGCAGACACAATTGGAAAATTCATGCGACTGAATTCTCTAGCACCGACTTCCCTTCGTATCCAGTTCTTCTGTTATATCTGGGTACGGATATCCTGCGTTGGTCAGGGCACAGCTGATATTCCATACAGCGCAAACTCCTCCACCAAGTGATCCATGTGTGGACAGCCAGCCTCGATCTGCTTCTAATCGAAATCGTCGTCGCTCCCGATAGGTCCTCGTTACAAGCTGTCGTCGACGGTCGAGTGTTGACCAGCTTATATTATATTACAGCTGTTTGCCTTCTCCGCGCATCCAGGGAGTGTACGTGACACCAACAAGAAGTCCCTCTGGTCCCAACAACCGCGTCACCGTCTGGCCCCACGGTTCCTTTCTGGTCTCGACCAGCAACTTATATCCACGCGCCTGCAACTCGGCGGTTGCCTCCTCAACATTCTCCACGTCGAATTCGGCTGTGATTGACTTCAGGTGAGATGCACGATGAAGTGGCAGGTCTTGCCGCCCCGTCGAAGTGACTCGACTATGTCTGCTTTGAACGGCTTGCCGAAGGCCGCTTCAAAGATTGCCTGGTGGGTGGCTTTCGTGCATTCACAGTGGAGATCGTTTGGCTTCGCAGGAATATTCTGAGCAACGGGACAGTAACAGTGGTCTGACACCTCTCCGAAGCGGATATGGAAATCATCTCCATCGCGCCAGACTTCGAAGTTCTTTTTGTAGGCTTCCATCAGCTTGTCGAGGTTTCCCTTCCCTTTCGCGGCGATGTCTTTCTTGAACTGGTGGCGACTGAAGCATCCTTTTCCGCATCCTTCGATTAGTTTTACCTTTGCTTCCCTGTCCAAAGTCTTATCCATCGTATCCAGTAAATCCGTCAGCCAGTTGACGATAAAATCCTTCTCGTTCTTCAAGCGGTCCAGCTTCTCGTCAGGCGTTGCCGCGCTCGCCGTCAGACTTTCAAGATTGAGCGCCATCAGCGCGCTTGAGCAGAAACCCAACTTGATAGACTTACTTAAGAATTCTTTTCGATCCATTTGATTCCCTCCTGACAATTTGGAAAAAAGATTTCAGATCACTCTCGCTTTCTGAAGTTGCGTGATAATAGCCCGAGGATCACAAGCGCAATTACGAAGATGATCCCGCTCGCGAAGAGCCTTATCACCTTCATGAACAGGAGTATCGCAAGTACCGCGCACACCGCCACAAACAATAGTCCAGCTGTCTTGCTTTTCATTTAGCGCTCCTTTTCAAGCTCCGCACAACGGTTCGACATGGTGAAAGACGTAACCTTCTTAAGGAATTTATCGTTCGCATGCCGGCGCACCCTATTCTTGTTTCACAGAAGGTAACCGCGCCCAATAGGAAAATCAACCTGGCGAGCCCGTTAGGTCTTTGCGATACACATCTTGCTTACCCTCTTCGCCATTGCCATGATAGTAAGTATCGGCGGATTGCCGAGCGACTCGGGAAATAACGTTGCGTCGGCCACATACAGGTTCTCCGGCAGAATATCGTGATGAAATGTCACGGATTCCTTCTCCGTCAGCGGAAGCATGCCTCCCGGATGACCCGCGTTTATGGTCCCGAGAAATATCTCTTCCTCCTTGATCCCAAGTCTGCCGAAGATTTCCTTGCACAGCGTCACTCCCTCGTTCAACTTTCCCCTGTCTGCTTCACTCAACTCCTTCCTTATTCTCCTACCTTCCACCCCACCCGAATTGGAGTCGGCAAGTTTTATCATGAGGCTGTAAGTGTCGCTCGCAGGATATTTCCAATCCCTGTTGAAGAAATAGCTGAGGAAATCGAAATACGGGGAGAGTATGTAGTGGTCCCGCTGCACGATGAATGGCATCGGGATCTCTTTGTCCTGTCTTGCTCCCTCCCACTTCGCCGCGACGCAGAGCACCGGGTCGACGAAAAGCCTCTCCTCACATTCGAGTCCGGAACCTCGTAGGATCGCTGGCGTCCCGAATCCGCCGGCGGCAAGGACGACAAGGTCCGCGGGATAAAATCGGACATGCGCTCCGTTCGAGACTTCCACGCCGAGTGCCTCCCCATTACGGATAACTATTTTTCTAACGCGGCATCCTGTGAGGAGCCCGGCTCCTCCCGCGACGGCGAGTTCGAGAAACTTCCTTGTGTCCCACTTCGCTCCGCGGCGGCATCCGAAAATACACCTCCCACAGGCCGCGCACCGATCACGGTATGCCATCTTCGGCGAGGGAACCGGATTCATCCCCATCTCTTCGCAAACGCGAAATGCCTGCCGTGTATGTTCATGCCAATGTTTCCTGTGATCGTCAGATACCGGAACCTCACGCGAGAGTTCGCTAAATTCCTCGTCAAGGTTTATTCCGATGGCTTCAAGGCCACGGTCTTGTCGGAGAGCATTCGCCGTACAGATTGTCGTGGTACCGCCCGTCCCCACGCCGTTCACCATCACTATCTTCCCATTCGATTTCCTGACTTTCATCGCAGGGAAGAGAAGGCGGACCATTCTTTCATCAAGCAGCAACCCCGCCCTCTTCAGGCGTTCAATCAGCGACAGGTCAACGGTGAAAGGACTAAAGGGGTTCCCTTCTTCCAGTATCGTCACGTCAAATTTCCCCTGAAGCTCCTTTGCCACGGTTGCCCCGCCGGCGCCGCTCCCGACAACTATCGCTTTCTTCACGTAGACCTGGCTCCGAACCGCAGGCTCGCCCGGCAACATTCAGTCCCTTCCGTGATCCTCTGCTGAAAAATCAGTCTTCCCCCTCCTGAGAGCCCGGACAGAAGCCCCGCATCAATCGATGAGATAACCGCGCAAACCTCCGGTGAATAAAACGAGCTGAAGTAACAACGGCTGATCATGACGTCTCCACTGGGTTCGCCTCGAAAGTTTATCTCAATCATGCCGTAAATGATCCGTGCAAGCTTCATCGCTTCTTTCATGCTCCTGACGCCGAATTCTTCCCGAAGCCCCTGTCCCATGTGGTAGGCATTCTGGTACAGCCTCTGTTTCACTTCGGACTCGGCCCCATTGCGGACGGCTTCTTCCGCCTTCTCTCTAGTGAACAGCGCGTATCGCTTCAGGCAATCCTCAAAACCGACTCCTCTCATCGACGGCATTTCTGCGCCGAATGCATCGGCTGTCGAGGAAAAGAGTCTCATGAGTTTTCTTCTCTTGATGAACCGCGGTATGTAGACACCGGAGAGTCTCACTAAGATGCCCAATTCGGATCTCTCCTGATTTTTAGATAGAAGAAGAGTGCCAGACCTCCGATGAATCCGTCGACTATGAAATTCGTGAGGTATATGAGATAGGCTGAATGGAAGAGGAAGAACGAAAGCGAGATGAGTGACGACGCAAGCTTCGCGTGAGCCAGCAGCAGCGGGAAAATACCGGTTCCGGGGTGACGGTACATCATATAAGCGAGGACTGTCACGATATACATGTAACCGGCAGCGAGAATCAGATAGAAGTTGAAGCCCGTCAGTGGTGACCTCTGTAATCCGAACTGCGGAGAAACTGCATTGAAGAGACCGAGAACGCCATCGGGAATAGAAATGAAGAGGATGCCGACCACCGCGAACACAACTGCAAGTGTGAAGCTCAACGGCCTGTACAATTTCATATCTGCTTTTCACCTGTGAGATTGAGATCATTTGTTCTTGCCAGCTGCCCGTGTCTCTTAGTTCCGTAGTAAAGCTGGAAAAACGCCGACATGTCGCCAAAGTCAACCTCATCCATGAGCTTCACCGATTCATCCCTCCTCAGCATCTTCCGACCGTTCGAGTACTTCTGGAAGAGCCGGTAGTTCTTGTTAATGAAGCATCTCGAGTCGGAATGAAATCGTTCTCTCATGTCTGCAAATATCTCGTCGATGTCGGTGTCGTGTACGTTTCCGAAACTCATCGGAGTAAAAACGCAAGGACTGACTTCACCGAAGGCGTCGACGTACACCATCTTGTGGCCGGCGTTGCAGCCGAAACACTCCCTTCCTTCGAAATGGCCGAGATAATTGACGGTCATGTTCTCTTCCGAATTGTAACGGTCCTGAAGCCGCACCACCTTCAAACGATCTTCTTCGGTAATTACCATGCTATCATTCCAGAAAGCCTCCGTAGCCGGCTTCACCTCGCTCAGCCATGCTTCGTGTACGCCGAGCCTTTGAAGAAACCGGAGAAAAATCTCCGCCTGGTCACTTCTGATCATTTCCAGAGTCAGGACGGCAGACACTCCGACGTCGATGTCGCCCAGATTCCTGAAAACCTCGATGGCCTTCAGAGCTTCTCTGAACGCCCCCTTGTAGTTTCTTCTTGCATCGTGCACTTCCTCGGTCCAGTGGTCGAGACTGACTGAAACAGAAAACAGTCCCGCACTCTTCAGATCCGCGGCCAGCCGCGGTGTCAGTCCGCATCCGGTTGTGAAGAGCTTCACAGCGCAATCTCCCGAGACGCTCTCAACGATTTCGACTATATCCTTGTTGATAAGCGGCTCACCTCCGGTGAGACCGAGCCAGACAACTCCCATCTCCTTCAACTCACGCGCCACGTGGATGATAGTCTCCTTGTCCATCACCCTGCCGCTTCTGTTTTTGTTGTAACAGTAGTCGCAATTCTGTGGACAGAGATTTGTTATCCCGATTTGCGCATGCGAGGGAGCTTCTGTTTTCGTGATGAGATGTAGATCCACAAACCGTGAATACGCTTTGCTGTTCAAAGGCGGAAGGTGGGAGTGCACGATGAGGCTCTTCCCGACAGTGCGCACCCTGAATTTGTTCATGTAGGCACACATGAATCGGGTAACGGACGGTTTCACGAAAATCATCTGAGGATTTGCAAGAAATACTCTTGTCATCAACGGAATATTTTCAAAGGTATGCATTAGTCTCATAGCATTCGCCGCCCTTGATCAAAAAACCTGGAGTGAATCGAGCTATTCCAATTTCTATTCGCAGGACAAGGGAAAGGACACTCTTTGAAGATAGAGTCAGGCCTGCAACATGGAAAGCTCATACAAGGTATAGACCGTTCATTTTCTTTTGCTTGCGAGACTGTATGAAATCCCGAAATGCCCATTTCGGGCGAAGCGAGAAATCTTCTCACGAAGTGATCGCTTTGCCGATTTTCTGGTTCACCAAAGTAGATTTCTCGTCGCATCGCTCCTCGAAATGACATTTTCGACGCACTCTCCTGCCCAGAAGAAAAGTGGTATGCCATTTGTCCTGGTTTTGTTACGAAAAGAAACCCGCGCGAATCGCTGGCCGTCGCGTTCAAAACTCCACCTCCATCCCGATAACGGGAAGTATCGCAAACTGGTACACATTCTCGACGGTTCCGTCAGAATTGTACTGGTAGTAGGCAATGTTCTTTCGATTCAGCACATTTTGGACCGACAGGAACATGACAAGATTCCAGCTGCTGAAGTTGAATCTGCTGGAGAAAGCAACGTCGAGACGCTGGTAGTCCGGATACCTCGCGCCATTGATTGCGTCAGTCGGCACCCACGAACCGATGCCCCATTTCACTCCTCCTTCCCTGTACTGCTCGGTGGTCATGAACGTTTGCGGAGTGTAAGGTTTACCGGTCGCGTAGCGCCATCTGAGACTTATCTCCATGTCGTCGGAGAAGGGAAGAATGTGACTCGGGTATTTGATGTAGAACGGCATCTTGTCCAGCGCCGAGCGGAGGTTCACAAATCTCTTCCCCGCAATCACAGTCACGACGTACGGGAAATCGTAGTCCGACGGAAAAGTATTTCCTTCCTTTCCGATTCTCGGATCGTAGAATTTGTTGAACATCCGTGAGAATGCAACCGTGCCGTAGATGTCCTTCACGAGTTTCTGCTGAACGAGGACATCTATACCTTTCACATCCTGCCTCCCTATGTTCAATATCTTTACCGATCTGGACGTCCTGTCGCTGAAGTTGACAAAATCTTCTGATACAGGAAGACCGGTGTATCTTTTGTAGTATCCCTCAACATTGACCTTCAGCCCTTCAGTCAGCACCTGTTCAACGCCAATTACATAATGATCGGCCAGGCTGCTTTCGATAAACCTGTTCACATCGGACTGGTACCTGTCGCCGTAGTAAGGGAGCGGAGGGGTCTGATAATATTTGCCTACCGCCACGTTGACAGTCGTTTGATCCGGAATGACCGAATAAGAAGCCGAGAGCCTCGGACTCAAGTTCCCTTTCCCGCTGTATGAAAAGTAGTCGTACCTCACCCCGGCATTGACCACGAGACGGCCGTCCAGCAGTCTTACCTTGTCGTTTACGTATGCATAGGCTTTGTAGTAATCCGGGAACATGATATTGTAGTCTATGCTCGAATTAGGCACTACGACAACGGTGTCGAAGACGCCGTCGCCGGTGAGATCGTATCTCGCCGAGTATCCGTCTGCCGATTCGATTGCTTTGAAATCTATATACTTCATTGCACCGCCGAAGTCGAGCTCGTTCGTCCTGTTCACATTCCAAATCAGCTCGGTATTGAGCGAGCTTTCCCCATTATTATCATCCTGATTAAACACGCTCCTCATGTTCAGGACGCTCGTGCCGACGACCTCTCCTCCGGTACCGTACCTTCTCTCGGTAAAGTCGCTCCTTACCAATGTCCTGTCGCTGTAAGAAGTTTTCGACAGCGTGATATATGAGATAACCCTGTCGGACCATTTACTTTCCAGTGTTAATCCGAGGGCATACTCATGCTGTCTCACATCGACGTTATAGATGTCCACCGAATCACTCCGTCCTGCCATGGCAAGGTTTGTATTATCGGGTTCGCCTTCGATGCTTATCAGATCGTTGCCGTAAAGACCTGAGAGGGAAAGTCTATTTATCCGTGACAGATCGTACACAACTTTCGTCTGCAGATCATAATACTTCGGAATTGCGGTCAGGCCGAACGAGCCCGCCACAAGATCGACGTAACTTTTCCGCGCAGAGAGCAGCCACGAGCCTCTGTCGCCGTTTATGCTTCCTTCAAGTACGGCCCCGTATCCCGCCATCGAGAGATTGGCGGTGCCGCGCAGCATATTCTCGCGAGTCCCTTCCCTCGTCGTGATGTTCATAACCGAGGACGACTTGTCTCCGTACTTCGAAATGAACCCGCCCGTCGAGAACTGTACGTCCTGGATCAGATCGACGTTGACCATATTGATCGGGCCGCCGGAATTGTACTGGTTCGGATAATGGTTCGTGGAATGGATCTCCATGTGGTCGAGCACCGTGAGGTTCTCGTCCGGCGCACCGCCGCGGACAAGGAGCTCATTCGTCTGGTCCGTTGAGAAAGATACACCCGCCATGGCCTGAAGGATTCTCTGGAAATCCTGGTCTGAGCCCGGCGATCTTCTTATCTCTTCGGAGCCAAGCACGACCGTGCTCATATTATTCTCAATCGATGCCTTGTCAAAATAATCGGGAGTAACTGTAACCTGCCCTAACTCGAGGGGTGTCTCCGTCATTTTCATGACAACCTGGACTTCCCCGCCAGTCGTGACCACGATATCGGTTTTCACGACAGCCTGGTATCCAAGCAGACTCGCCTTCAGAGAGTAGCTTCCGACCGGTGCAATTATCCTGAATCGTCCGTTTTTATTCGTCGTCGCTCCCGTATACTTCAACTCATTGACAACCACATTCACGCCGATTAACGGCTCTCCGTTCTGTGAATCGGTGACGTAACCGGTAATCGTGCCCGTTTGCGAAAAAGCCTCAGATACGAGAACTAGTGACAACAGGACAGAAAATGAAATAGCTTTCAACTCTTTCCTCATTCACTTTTCTTGATTTGGTTTAATGCCGCCTGACTACTGACACACACTAATACGGTTTCCGCGGAGTGCGGGTTACAAATGGTAGTCTCATGATGGACGCTATTATCGCCCAGTGAGAGTCAGAAAATCACTTCTGTAGGAGAAATTGGGATGAGTGTTTTCTTCAGGTAAGATTTTGAAGCACTATCGTAAACAATATAGTCGCGTGGAGCTGAAGAGTCAATGTGAAGGGGAATTTGCTGCGTGTCGGCGCAGGCAATCCTCGCTTGACCTTGCAGAGGATCTTTGACTATGTCTGTTTTCGCTTGAGATACACCGATTGTGTCATAAGGAAGGAAACAAATGACGTTCGCTGTTCAGGGCACCGGCTGTTCATGCGTCAGGCAGTGGAGCGTGCCTAATCCCCAGACAAGGTCGAGCGCGTGTATGCCTACCACCGGACGATCATCGATAAGCTCGCCGATTATTCCCAGAGCAACTCTGTCATTCGGGTCGTCAAATGTCGGGACGAGGACAGCGGCGTTCGAGATGTAGAAGTTTGCATAACTCGCCGGAAGCCTCTGACCTTTGAATATCACCGGCTGAGGCATCGGAAGATACTGGACATCGGGTTTCGATCCACCCTCCAATCGAAGATCCTGAAGGCGCTCTCTATTCTCCTGAAGGAGCTTGTAGTTGTAGTCCTTCTGATTGTTTTCCTGAACGAGGAGGAGCGTCTTCGCGTTCACAAACCTGCAGAGGTCGTCGACATGCCCGTGCGTGTCGTCGCCGGTGATCCCTTTTCCCAGCCAGAGGACGTTCGTGATCCCGAGGTAATCGTGGAACACATTCTCGTAATCATCTTTTGTGAATCCGGGGTTCCGTGTTTGTGTTTTCTCATCGAGCAGGCATTCTTCCGTCGTGACGAGTGTTCCGTTTCCGTTGTAGTCGATCGAGCCCCCTTCGAGAACGATATGACGACCGTTATGTTCGGGAGCGAACGAGGGCAACTTGAGCTTCTTTGAGATGAAGCCGGGAAGGTTGCGGTCCTTTTTATAATTGGAATACTTCGCCCAGCCGTTGAATTTGAAATTCACCTGGGCAATCCCATCGGAGTTTTTCACGAATTGAGGACCGGAATCCCGCGTCCATCCTCTGTCGGTTTTTAAAATGAAGAACTCAACGTTGGAGGCATCGACGTTCGCAGACTTCAGCACTGCGCGCGCCCGCTTCTCATGTTCCTTCGATTCAACGACGATCCTTGCTTTTTCGCCGGCGGAGATCCTCCGCACTATTTCGGCATACACCCACGGTATCGGCGTGAACTTCCCCGGCCAATCGCTCTTGTTATGCGGCCAGCCCAACCATGTCGCTTCATGCTGCTCCCATTCCGCGGGGAGGCGGTAGCCGAGCTGGGACGGAAATGTCTTTGGATTTTCATTCACGGTGAGCTTCATCAAACTCTAAATCCTAAATTCTAAACAAACCCAAATATCAAAATTTGAAAACCGAAAACTATGCATCCAAACTATCTCTGCAATTTTGAACATTTTAGTTTTAGGATTTTAAATTTGTTTAGAGTTTAGTTTTTAGGATTTAGAGTTTCATTGATTGCTCAAGAGATCGCACTGCTACTGCCGATAAACCTTTCTCTGATCCCATCATACGCGTCGATTCTCCTGTCGCGGAGGAAAGGCCAGTTCTGCCTGATGTATTCAATCCTTCCCAGGTCGACTTCCGCAACGAGTATCTCTTCCTTGTCGACAGAGGCCTGTGCAACGAGCTTTCCCTGGGGATCAACTACGAAAGACTGTCCCCAAAACTCAATCCCAGGGCTTCTCTCATCCAGCTTTTCAATTCCGACGCGATTAACTGCCGCGACGTAAACTCCATTCGCGATAGCATGGCCCCGCTGGACAGTCTGCCATGACTCGAACTGCGCTATCCCGTGTTCTGCTTTCTCGTGCGGATGCCAGCCGATTGCCGTAGGATAAAGCAAGACGCTTGCGCCCTTCAACGCGGTAAGTCTCGCCGCTTCGGGGTACCATTGGTCCCAGCAGATCAGGGTTCCGATATCGCCATACTTCGTCTTGAACGAATTGAATCCAAGATCGCCCGGTGTGAAATAGAATTTCTCGTAGAACGCCGGGTCATCAGGAATATGCATCTTCCTGTAGACTCCGGCTATCTCACCGTCGGAATCGATAACCGCAGCCGAGTTATGATAGACTCCAATCGCACGCTTCTCAAACACCGGGACGATAACGACCACCTTATGCTTCTTTGCCATTTTCGAGATCGCCTGCGTCGATGGACCGGGTATCGTTTCCGCCAGTCCGAAGTTCCTGATATCCTCCGTCTGGCAGAAATATTGAGACCTGAACAATTCCGGCAGGCAAATGACCTCTGCGCCGTCTCTTGCGGCCTTCTCGATCCATGATACCGCCTTCTTCAGGTTGGCGTTTACATCCTTGCCCAGCGCCATCTGCAGCAGGCCAACGGTGAATTTCCCCGGTGTCTCCGGGACAGCCTTCTGTTTCATTCTATGAATCTCCGGTGATTGAAAAGCTGAGATTAAGATACAAAAGGCGAAGGAAAGAATTCCATTGATCTCGACACGAATATGTCACGCCACAATCCGGCCAGACGGCTTGTTCTCATTTCGCGGCCTCCCGAACAGGACGCTCCTGGCGGAGCTTCATTCCCCTTTTGACTCCTTCACTAGAAACATGCCGCGCCTTGCAGCGCTCTGCCACACAGCCTGCAGACCAGGCTCCACCGCTTTCTGCATTGGAAATAAAAGAATGACCTCCTCCGTCAAGAGTGGGCCCGTTTGTAGACTCCCTCCTTCCATGACGGATGACTTCCCTCTAGATCTCCTCGGAGCTGGAGAGCTTGCCGACCAAAACCGTCTCAGCCAGGAAGATCGTTACAGCTGGACGTCTAAACTTTCCTTCTTATCGCAATGGACTCCGCCCGACTGGTCACGGTGACGTCGAGATCTTTCAGAATGCCGTCGCTGATACCATATATCCAACCATGGACGCTCAGGTCCTGACCATTGTCCCATGCATCCTGAACAAATGATGTCTGGCAGACATTCCACACCTGTTCCATCACGTTCAACTCACACAGAAAATTGTACCTGGCAGGCTCGTCGACAAACTGCGCTTCAAGAACGATCTGATGGCGTTGGTAGATGTCTCTTATGTATTGAAGCCAGTTGTCCATCAAACCGTGCTTCTGCTTGTCCATTGCAGCTTTGATACCGCCGCACCCGTAGTGACCGCAGACAATAATGTGCTTTACCTTCAGGACCTCAACGGCAAATTGAATAACGGAGAGGCAATTCAGGTCCGAGTGGACAACCAGGTTAGCAACATTCCGGTGGACAAATATCTCCCCCGGTAGGAGGTCGACAATTTCGGTGGCAGGGACACGGCTGTCTGAACATCCGATCCACAAATACTCAGGCGCTTGCTGCGTCGAAAGTCGAATGAAGAATCCCGGGTCTTGCTCCTTGATCGTTGCCGCCCATCTGCTATTTCTATCGAGTAATGTCTTTAATGTCCGCATCGTGGCTTTCCCTCTCTATCGCTCCTCCGTGATCGCGCTATCGCAAAACCTTTGTCGCTGCATTATCCAGAATACTCCACATGCGATCGACCCACTTCTCATGTTCCGGCTTCATAAGAACAGATCTTAAGCATGTAATAGTTTCAGCGTCTTTCTGCATATCGACCGATTCAATGTCGAAGAATGAAGTCGGCAGCTCGACCAGCGCAAGATGGAGATTGCTTCTGGCGGCCTCGTCGAAAATCGCGTGAGAGTAAGAGGAAGATTTGGTCACAGTCTGCGCGATCGGCGCCCAGACGATGATGTCAAGCTCGGGTGAGAAAGGCGTGATAAACCTCCTGTCTCTCTCAAGCCTCTTGTGAAACTGCAGAGCGGCTTCGCGGCAACTCTCCAATGATTTCGCAAATTCACCCCCTGCGACAAGCGGGAGAAGCCTTTGCGTCGCCCAGAGACCCACAGCCGAGGCACCGGCCCTGGAACACTCGAGACTGATCTCGCCTAAGTGCAGCTCTTCCGAAGTGAAGTATGTGTATGGAGAGTCGTGTTTGTAAAAGCGTGCGACCGTCGGATCGCGGAAGAGCACGCAACCGCAAGCATACGGTTGGAGCCCGTGCTTGTGCGGATCGACGACGATCGAGTCTGCATCGGTGAGCTTGTCGTACGCATCCCGTGTCTCTTCCGAAAGACTGCTCGAGAGCACATAGTAGCCTCCGTATGCTGCATCGGCATGAAGCCGAAAACCGTATTGCCTGCGGAGTTCGACGAGCTGCGGCAGCGGATCGATTGTACCGAGTGCGGTAGTACCTGCCGTTGCCACAACTGTTCCGACATCTCCAGCATCGAGAATTCTCTTCAATGCTCCGAGGTTCATGCGGCCTCTTCTGTCACATGGCACAGATTCGAATTTCAATCCGAGCACTGCGCTGATCCGGGAGTGGGTATAGTGCGCCTGCTCAGATGCGACAATCTTTCTGCCGGGATTGAGCTGACCTGCAACCCAGAGTGCCTCCAGGTTTGCCATCGTTCCGCCGCCCGTCAGATGACCAAGGGGAGTTTTCCATCCGAACATTTGTGCTATCTCCGCGACAGCTTCCTTCTCCATCTTAGAGCTCGCGCGCCCGCCATCGAGCGCGTGGTTGTTCGGATTGATCCACATCGAAAGCATGTAGGCGACTCTCGCGATCGGATGGGGCGGCTTGAGCATTTGGCCCGCATATAAAGGATGAAAGTAAGGATAATTGTCTTTCATCCGTTCGGCAACTTCACGCATGACTTTCCCGAAGGCCCGCTTGTTCCTGACAGGTACCGCGGCCAACGGGAGTCCGGTAAATCCTCTCTCCAGATTATCCAATGCCGAGCGGAGAACGTCTATCGAGTCCTTCTCGAAAACACGGGCAGAGAGCCTCTTTCGGGCACGGCTCTGGCTCGTTTTTTTTCTCTTCAAGCTTCGCTTCAATTGCCTCATCAATCGTTCCTCCGGAAGTTCATGCGATTGTTTCTGTGGAACAATTTAAGGAATGGGGACAACCCAAGCTAACCCAACAGGCTAATGCGCTCCCTGTATCATTTTGATCGCCTCCTCATTCGGAATCATCCTGCCCGTCCTCAGGTAGTGGTTCAGCATTACCTCCAGCGTCTTCATATGCAAATCGAAATGAGGATCTTCAATATGTTCTTCCGCGGCCTTACTCAGAGCGGTCGCTGTCTGCGCGATCTCAACTTTCGTCCCGCCCTCGCCATCAGGAATCAGAGTAAACCGGTATCTCATTACCCTGAACACGGAAGAGACGACAAATTCAATCAGCTCGTTTGGCTTGTACCTGCTCACGGTCCAAACATCTTCCACGTCTCCGTGTCGTGTCTTGAAAACGCAGTCGAGCTCGGCAAAACCGGATCTGCTGTGTATCATCTCGCATTTCCATGTCTCGATCCATTCATATTCCCTGACAGGGCAAAGGAGCGGAAACACCTTGTCGGGCGCTGCAGAGGCGTGCATGGTGAAGTCTCTCGTAACTCTTTTATAATTCACGGTGTTCTCCTCCAGGCGTTCAATCAAATCTCTCTCAATGTGAGTCTCATATTACCATGTCCCCGGTGCATTCGGAAACCTCAGGCTCTCGTAGTACTCCAGAGTCTTGTCCGGCTTCTCGAGTCCTTTCGGGATCGGCATCTTCGAAAAAGTCTGAAAGTACAGCACGCACGCGTTTCTCCACCATACTGTCTCGTGCTCCTGGATCTCCAGATACATTTGTTCGCTGTGCCACTCCTGGTTGTCGATCTTCCCCTTCAATGAATTCCAGATCTTCTGCATCTCACGAACGCTGTCGACACCGGCGTAGTAATGATAACATATATCGTCCCAGAGTGTTTTGCCGGATTTCATCCTGTAGTCCCAGTGGACATGATGGAACCAGAGAAGAAACTTCGACGGACATTTCGCCAGCGAACCGAATTCCTCCGCCACCGGCGGAAAGTACTGACTGACCGCATCGCTTCCCGTCTCTGTCCGGTCAAAACCGACACCGACGCTGTCTGCTCTGTGATAATATGTCGAGTTCCAATCCGGATGCGACGAGTAATCTATCCACGGCCCGGGTCCGTAGTGGTTGTCATACCCAAATATCATATTGAGTCCGAGAGGATCCATGTAGTTGACCACATTCTCCCGCGATTCCATCATCATTCTCTCTATTGGGCTTACCACGCTCGTGTCGTTCGAGAAAGTCATCCTGATCCACTCGTTCGCAATCTGTCTCGACGTGAGATCGGGATTCCACGCGAGGCGCCCGAAAGCGTACCAGCTTGATTGCCCGAACTCGTTCCCGGTCCAGTCCCTGTCGGCGCCGATATTCGACACACCCGCCATACCTGTCAGGGCATGACCGTCGAGAGAGCCGTCGATGACTTTCGCGACCGTCGAGCCCTTTCCCTTCGCATAAGTATCTGACTCCAAAGTCTCTTTGAACAAAGGCGCGAGATAAACCGTGCTCGTGCCCTGACCCAAATACTCCATCGTAATTTGAAACTCCATCATGAGATTCGTCTTCGGCATTGCTCCGAACAACGGACTGAAGGGCTCGCGCGGCTGGAAATCAAGCGGGCCGTTCTTGATTTGAAGCAGTACATTGGAAGCGAACTTCCCGTCGAGCGGTTTGAATATCTCGTATGCTTGTTTGGCACGATCCTTTGCGTTGTAAGTGTAAACGAAGGCTCTCCACATGATAATCCCGCCGTATGGCTTCACGGCGTTCGCCAGGAGGTTCGCTCCGTCTGCCTGAGTGAGGCCATAATCGGACGGACCGGGCTGACCTTCGGAGTTCGCCTTCACCAGGAAGCCGCCGAAGTCGGGAACGAACGAATAGATTTCCTTTACTTTGTCCTTCCACCATTCCTGAACTTGCGGGTCGAGCGGGTTTGCAGTCTTGAGCTTGCCGAGCAGGATCGGAGCATCGAAGTTGGCACAGAGATAAACTTTTATTCCATAGGGCCTGAACACGTCGGCGAGCGCCGCGACTTTCACAAGGTAGTGATGCGTCATGATGCGCGGATCCGCGTTCACATTGTTGAGCACAGCCCCGTTGATTCCTATCGATGCGTTGGCCCGGGCGTAATCGATGTAACGCGGCTTCATATAAGTCGGCAGAGTGTGCCAGTTCCATATCGAGGAGCCTGCATACCCTCTTTCAACCGTGCCGTTCAGGTTGTCCCAGTGATCGAGTATCCTCAGTTTGATCCTTGGAAATGACACGACATCAAGATTCGAAATATCCTCCTGGGTCTGCAGCATCCTCAGGAAATGGAACACACCATAGAGGACCCCTATGTCCTTGTTCGCTGTGATGACGATTACCCTTTTCCCTTCGATCTTTCTCGTGAGAATCAGGAAGCCTTCTGATCCGACTTTCTCAAGCTCGCTTCGCAAGTCGACTCCGGCAAGTACGGGCGAGTTTGCGTGCGTTCCGGCAATCAATACTCCACTCTCTTTGAGGCTGCTCACCTCCGGTATCTCCGAACCGAGAAGCCCGTGCAACGCCGTCCGCAGCTCATGCCTGGCCGCATCCATCGTGCGAGACCTCCCTTCTATCATCCACGCTCTTATCGACTCACCGTATTCTTTCAGCTTCAGCGGATTGGAGATCAAATCATACTTGAGCCAAAGTCTGTAGCCGTCGTCCGCGCGAGCGGTATTGTCGACAGAAACCAGCATCACGAACAGCCCGAAAATAACCAGCAAATTTTTCATATCACTCCAGGTCTATCTTCAGATAAACTTACGTCTTCCAGGACAAAGAGGCCAGTGATTCAGGCAGTGTATCAGTTTGGATGCACGTCCGGAACGGAGCGAAGTAGGCTACCGAGAACGCAGAGACTCGCGAAGCTATTTCGCCTTCGTTAAGAATCTTAATAGACTCTCACGGTCTCGTATATCGACAAGATGACAAATGAATACACGCGCCGTGCAAGCGGAAGACTGTGTTGTCACAGAAGTTTGGGGAATTCGCTCAGACAAAAGTAAACTCGTCGCCCCGAAAGTGTTCGACGCGGCGAGTTTTCAGTACCCTTTCAGGTCATGACCCGCTGGTTGGTCGCGGGGCGCTCAGTGAAAGATATCGTCAAACAGATTCTCGAACCATCCCTCCACGTTTCTGAACGAGTGCCTGTAGTTTCTGTCGCGATAATGCGATCTCGTGATCAGGCCGAGCGGTCCATCGTATATCCCGCCTCCCTGCCAGCAATCGTACACACGAACTGCGAGCACATTCTCTTTACCGAGCCGCAGTACATCCGAAGGTATTGTGTAGGCGCGCATCTGTTCATAATCGTCCGAGTCAGTGTGAGTCATCTTATATTTCGGCATCGTACCCGTCCTCCCAATTCGCCTGCCGTTCAGATAGACCTCGTCGAAGTCGTCGATCCTGCCGACGAGTATAATAAGATTCTCTTCCCTGTAGTCCTTCGGAACGTTGAATCTCACGCGATACCAAGCATATCCGTCGTAATCCCTGAATCCTTGCGTCTCCCAGTTTGCGGGGACACGGACCTCCTCCCAATTTCCATCATCGTAGCCGGGATCTTTCCGTGCCATGTCGTCGCCGGTCTTGAACTTCCACGTCGTGGGAAGGGATATGTCGGGATCGACGAAATATCTCCTCTCATAAATGCCTACTCGCCCGTCCACTATGCCGCCCACTCCGTGGTCGTCGAATACTCGCACCGCTATGACGTTATCTCCGTTCGTTCTGAGCAGGGCGGACGGAAAAGAATACTGCCGCTGGGCGTTGTATGCCGTCTCGTAATCGGGAGGAAATGATCCAGTACCACCGATAAATTGTCCGTTCAGGTACACTTCATCGACGTCATCGATCATGCCAAGCTCAACGATCAAGTCTTTGGCTCGCCAGCTATCCGAAGCTCTGAAATGTTTCCTGTACCACGCGTACCCGTCATAACCCGGATAGCCCTCGTCTTCCCATTGAGCCGGGACATAAATTTCAGACCATTCATCATCGTCGAACTTTGGATCCGACCAGCGAGAATCATCTCCCAGGTTGAACTTCCAGTGACCCCGGAGATTCTGGAGGCGGTGTGTTTCCGCCGCCTGCGCGGGTATCAATGGAACCGCAGCCAGCAGGATAAACATAGCTGCCAAGAAACCGACCGACAATCTCGTTTTCATATCTCTATCTCCATGCTTATGATTTCAGACAAAGCAAGCTAATTTCGGCACGTTCATTCTGTCACCCTTACCATTACACAAACCGACGGATTTCATCCAAGCTGCGTCCTGTTTTACCACATCTTTCGCCATCACATGCCTTTTCTCATCATACGCCAGCGAGAGAAATATGTTTCTCCGGTCGCGCACCACAGTGACCTTACTTCAAGTCACCCTGCGAAACATGCTTATCGCTTCGTGTGCGACCAATGCGAGCTGACAATCTTCCAGTCTCCATCGACCAGACGATAGACTTCAGTAGCGTTCCAGGGATCGCTCGAACCGTCTTCCAGATGGCCCACGAAGTTGAAGGTCAGGATTCCAATTTCGCCGTAAAGCTGTACATGGGGATTGAGCAGCTCATATCCCGGGAAACTGAACGTCCCGTTGAATGACGAGAGATGGTTCCGGAATTCGGTGATGCTATCGCAGCGTTCTTCAAGGCCAGGGTCAAAGTAAGTTATGTCATCCGCAGCGATGTCAACAAACCCGAACGTGTCACCGATTTTCCACCTGTCGAGCGCAGCTCTCTCTTTCGCAATGATCTTGTCCTCCGGTGTTTGAGCTCTCGACGTTTCAAACGAAAAAAAGCAAGCAGCCAAAAGGAATGACAACAGTAGAACAAGCTTCAATGATTTCTCGCGTGCAGACATTTTCTTCCCTCCTAATTTTGAATTTTCAAACCGGCAATCCGCCGCCCAACCTGGCGACAGTGACCTTCGTGGTTCGCAGGCTTCTTTTCGGAAATTGAGTTCAAATCAGGACACTGCGAAATGCCGAGTTTTCTCGACCAATCATCGCCCACGCCTCGCACAACTTTTGATCATTAACAGCCGCCCTTAATTTCCATAGAATTTATTTCTTCAGCTCCCGAAGTGCAACCATCACCATCAGCAGCCGTTCAGTCAGTTCGGGGTCTCGGATCGCATTCGAGAGGATTCGAGCTGAGTCCTCAGGAGAAAGTAAAGAAGAAACCTGTAAGACATTGTTCAGAAACAGGCATCGGCTTCAACCGCGTCTCTTGCCGATCTCTTTCAATATCCACTTCGTGATAACATCAAGTACCTTTGGTGAAATTGTCTCCTTGATAACTGCATATTCCGAGGAAGAACCGGTTTTTGCATCCTGGAACAAATGGTTGAGGCCAGGCAGCTCGACAATCTTGAAATCTGTGTTCCCTCCGCTTTTCAGAGCCTTCTCTACGGTGGGCATATTCTCGGCAGGTGGTACCTGAAGATCTTTGCTTCCCCACAGCGCCAGCACCGGACACTTGAGTTTCTCCAGCGCCGGACGAGGATCATAAGAAAGGAAGAACTTTAGCCAGGGTGAACGAAGAGCCCTTAGCTGTGTATTTACAAACGCTTCCTTGCTCTGTTCGCCGGCATTGGACACACCCAATCTTGCCGCTCCTTCTTCAAGGATTTTTCTGAGCTTCACCTCGGCTTTCGCGGAGTCCTTTTCAGTCATCACGACTTCGAAAAGCTTCCTCTGCAGCTCATGCTCCATCCTAATCGTACTGTCGGGAGCACCATTCGCTTTCATTATCAGGCCGCTCTGACTCAGGAGAATGTCTTCCCCCGGCACACCCGGTCCGGCCATCAGTACGATGAAGGCCACATTGGGTGATTCATCCGCAACTATCGGTGCAATCTCTCCACCTTCACTGTGTCCGATTAATCCGATTTCCTTGTGGTTGATCTGCTTGAGGGTCATAAGATAATTAACCCCCGCGAGTGCATCGGAAGCGAAATCCATCGTCATCGCTTCGGAATAGTTACCAGTGGACTTGCCGATCCCGCGCTTGTCGTACCTTAGCACCGCAATTCCGTGGCTTGCAAGGTAGTCTGCCAGAACGAGAAACAGCTTGTGCCCCGCGACAGTCTCGTTCCTGCCATTCGGTCCGCTGCCGGAGATAAGCAACACTGCCGGAAACTTTCCGGTTGAGTCTGGCAATGTAAGCGTTCCTGCCAGCGTTATGCCCGCTTTCCTGTTTTCAAATGTGACATCCCTCGAAACGTAGGTCGCACCTTTGGCTTCCGATTCACCGGTGCCGGTCGAGTCCCCCTTGGTGCCCGATTCACTTCCGGACTTCTCCTCATTTGTATGGGGACGCAAGTTGGTGAAGAAAAGACCCGCGATCTTTCCATCCTTGTCGAAGACGAGCTTCACGCCAAGCGTCGCCTTCTGAAACTCGCAAGTTACAATGACAATGTCGTAACCGCCGTAGACAAAGGAAGAGTCACTCAACTCTTCCTGCAGACTCCCCGTCTCGGCGGTGAGCGATTTCCAGATCGCTTCCAGCCTCGCTTCCGGTGCCGCTTTCTTCATGGTACTGTCGAACTTTGAGATGACTTCCTTGAATTGTCCCGCGTTCAGCATAGTGACGACTTCACGGGCTGTTTTAACATTGTCACCATCGGACGCAAGTAAGGAAGACGGGATCGATAGTAAGATCATAATTGAGATGGCAAATAATAGATGGTTCTTCATGGATCAATTTTCCCCTTTTTGTTCTGATTGGTAAAGGAAATACGAATACATGACTCCATACAGAGGAGTGACAACAATTGTGACAATAACGAGATAGCCCTGATAAGCCGGGAAGAAAACACCTGCCAGAACAACTATGCCGGATAACTTAAAGAGCGTTCCAGTGATGCGGTGGGTCCTCTCCCAAACAACATCGCTGCTCAACGTCCAGGGAGTCTTGAGGCCGACGGTCCAGTTCCTTTTTGAATTCCGAAAGAGTACCCCGATGAAGTAGAGTAGCACCGCGAGCGCCGCTGGCAAAATTGCCTGCACCATGATGCCCAATGCCCAAAGGAGCATCTGGACATAAATTGCCAGGAGAACGGCCGGAAGAATAACAAGACCGATGTCATAGTACTTCCGGAATTTTGTTATGTTTGCGTTCAAAGGATCAATCCACGGAACAAAGATGAGAACCGCGACCACGATACATATCACGATGGGGAATCCAAATACGCCCACGAACCGGCTCCCGTATCTGTCCGGCCCGTGAGCCCGCCAGTGTATTGGCATTGACTCAGGCATCAAGTGATAAAAATACACACCGATCCCGAACACCACCAGAATTATGGCCCCGTCAATTAAGAGAAGTTTCTTCACGCTTGAGTCTCTGTCTGTCGATTATCCAAGCGGTCCTGGTCACCAGCCGGACCAGTAAGTTTCAAGGCTTCGACCCTTCCAAATTTCCGGACTTCTGCAGCTTTTTGTAGATGAAGAAGGAGTATATGTAAGGCACAAACGCCGCGACAGATATCGAACACAGACCGATCCAGGGTTTGAATTTCAGAGACGCACAGATCACATAAGAGATCCCCGCGAGCGTAAACAGCCAGCCCCCCAATATATGAGTTTTCTTCCAGACGACTTCTGAAGAGATAGCCCAGGGCGACTTTATCCCGACGAACCAATTCTGAGGAATTTTCGGCATGTAGTTGCCGAGAACAACAAAGAGCAATCCGAATGCTATTCCGAAAAGGTTCATACTCAACGTCTTGTCATGCGCCGCTTTGAGACTGACAAAGAAGAACACTGCAGAGAAGCCGAGGAATACATCCCGTAAAAGGAGTACCACCTTGAACTTAGGCTCAATCTTTTTCTTCAGGGGATCAATGAATGGGAGCAACGTCAACAAGAAGTAAATAAGGATAAATGGAGATAAACTCACAAGGAAGAAAATTGGTTTCGTCATCCACCCGTTCGGCTTCCCGTCCAAGTCGAAGTGACCGGGAACCACATTGGGCAAGAGTGGATAGTAGTACACCCCGGCAATCACCATCACAACAAGTAAAACCGCCGGAAGAATCTCACGTTTCCAATTCAGTCTCATTTTGTTTTCCCCTTTTTGGTTAACGACGCCATGTATT